>JBBQNC010000112.1:0-10340 GCA_038329555.1 Thermoanaerobaculia bacterium | reverse complement strand
AGCGAACGCGCGAGATCGGCGTCCGCATGTCCGTCGGGGCCCGCCGGCGCGACATCCTGAGGCAGTTCCTGCTCGAAGCTCTCATCCTGGGGGCGGTCGGATCCTTCCTCGGGGTGCTGGTGGGCGTCGCCCTCCCCTTGCTCGCCCGCCTCGTCGTGCACGGCGTGGAGATCGAGATCTCCGCGCTGTCGGCGGTCTTCGCGTTCGTCTTCTCGTGCGCCGTGACTTTAACGTTCGGCATGCTGCCCGCGTATCGGGCCGCGAATCTCAATCCGACGGAGGCCCTCCGCCATGAGTGATCGCTCGACGATTCGGTTCGTTCCGGCGGCGTTTGTGTTTCTGCTCGGCGCGGCCGACGCGCCGGTGCCGGGCGAGGAGCCGGCCGCGCGCCCTCCCGTCACGCTCCGCGCCGCGATCACGGGCGCCCTCGCGCATTCGCCCGACGCGGCCGTGGCCCGAGCCGAGGCCGACGAGGCGTCGGCGTCCGCCCGCCTCGCCGAAGCGGGGTTTCACCCCGAGGCCTATGCGAGAACGACGCCGGGCTATTCGACGGGCCTGCCGGTCCTGGTCGCCGGGCAGGTGCCCGCCATCTTCGGCGTCGCCGTGCGCAGCGCGCTCTACGACCCGTCCCGCCGCGCCGCGGCTCTCGGAGCGCGAGCGGCCGCGGCCGGCCGGGAAGCGGCCGCCGAGCGGGCCGCCGAGCAGACGGCGCGCGCGGTCGTGCTCGCGTACGGGCGGAACTGGGCGAGCTCCGGGCTGCTCGAAGCGGCGCGTGCCGGCGTGGTGGCGAGGGAGGCGATCTCCCGCCGGGCGGTCGCTCTCCGGAGCGAAGGCCGCGCCACCGATCTCGACGTCCAGGCGGCGGGCCTCGAGGTCGCCCGCGCCAAGCAGCGGCTTCTCGACCGCACGGTCCAGACGGATCTCGACCAGTTCGAGCTGAAGAGGCTGCTCGACTGGCCCGCGGGAGAGCCTCTCGTCCTCGCGGAGGATCCCCTGGCGGCCTTCCCGGAGCCGCGCGCGTCGGAGAACCTGGCGGCGGCCCGCGCGCGCGATCCGGAAGCGCAGGCGATCGATCGGGAGATCGAGGCGCTCGCGCGCGCGGCCCAAATCCAGGGACGGCTTTTCCAGCCGGTGGTCTCCGCGGAGGCGCAATACCTGAGGCTCTCGAGCTACAACAACTTCGACCAGTACTTCGTGAAGTTCAAGCCCGACGACTTCGCGGTCGGCGTATCGATCACCGTGCCCCTCTGGACGGGAGGGCGGAGCGCCGAGGCGTCGGCGGCCGCGCGGGCGAGGCTCGCCCGGGCGGAGGCGCTGCGCCGGTCGCGCGGCCGGGAGATCGAGCTCGAGGTCCTGCGCGCCGAAGGGGAGCTCGCGCGCGCCGGCGCCCGTCTGGCGGTGGCCTCGAGCGCCACGGGCTACGCGGCGGAGCGCCTTCGCGTCGCGCGGGCGCTCGCCGGAGAGGGGCGCGGCGAGGCCGACGACGCCGATGTGGCGCAGGCGGCGCTCGTCGTCGCGCGCGAAGACGAGGCATCGGCCGCTCAGGGGGTGCTGGCCGCCCGCGTGGCGCTCGCCGCCCTCCGGGGTGATCTCACGCCGGAGGACACTGATCCCGGCCGGCTGAAAGGCGACGGCGACGGCGGCCCGCGTCACACGCCGGGCGGAATCGGAGCGCCGCGGCCGGCCGGTGCGGGCGCCGGGTGGCGCAGTGACAGCAGGGTCCCGAGACCGAAGGCGATCGCCGATCCGATCAGCGAGTACCAGGGCCAGGCGATCCGGCGGGCGACCGGCAGCGGAATCCAGCCGCGGGATCCGAGCCAGAGCGCCATCATGACGGCCGCGGAGCAGCCGATCGCCCAGAGCGCGTCCGACTGCCGAGCGCGCCGGGCGTAGAGCGCGAGGAGGAACGCTCCCAGAAGTCCCCCCGCCGTGACGCTCGCGAGGCCGAGACCGACCTGGACCGCGGGCTCTGACTGGCCGAGCCGCGAGAAACCGATCGCCAGCAGGGCCAGCAGCACGGTCCAGAAGAGCGTCAGCGCCTTTCCGAGGCGCAGGCCGCGCCGCCCGTCGAGCCGCCCCTTGCCCGCGAGGGGCCCGATCACGTCGTGAGCGAGCGCCGAGGCGAGGGAGTTCAAGGCGGACGACTCCGAGCACATCGCGGCGGAGAACATCCCCGCGACGAGGTAGGCGGAGAGAAGCGGCGGCAGGTGGCGGACGATGAAGGTCGGGAAGATTTCGTCCGGCGAGGCGAAGCCGCTGCCCGAAGGGAGCGACGCGTCGACCGGCCTCCCGCGGAAGAACGCGAAGAGACCGATTCCGATCGTGACGAAGAGCGTCATCTGCACGAGCACGACGAAGCCGCTGCCGATCAGGGCCCGCCGCGCGTCGGCGAGCGAGCGGCACGCGAGCAGCCGCTGGACGATCAGCTGATCCGCGCCGTGGCTCGCCATGGTGAGGAAGGCCCCGCCGAGGACGCCCGCCCAGATCGTGTAGGGCCGCGCGAAGTCGAACGTGAAGTCGAAGAGGCGGGGCGGCCGCCCGGCCGCGCGCGCGAAGTCGAGGATCCCCTCCAGCCCTCCGGGGACTCGGACGAGCAGGAAGCCGAGCGCGAGGATCGCGCCGGAGAGGTAGATGAAGACCTGGATCAGGTCGATCCAGATCACCGCCTTGATGCCCCCGAGAAACGTATAGAGCGCCGTCGCGCCGGCCAGCATGAGGATGGCCGCCCAGACGGGAACGCCGAGAAGGAGCGCGATCGGGATCGCCGGGACCGCCAGCCGGACACTCGCCGCGAGCACTCTCGTGACCATGAACAGCGAGGAGGTGAAGCGCCGCGCCGCGACTCCGAACCGGACCTCGAGGAGGGCATAGGCGGTGGTGAGCTCGCGGCCGAAGTACGCGGGGAGGAGGAGGACGGAGATCGCGATCCGACCGACGACGTAACCGAAGACGAGCTGCAGGAAGAGGAAGCCGGTCCGATACGCGTCGCCCGGGACGGACAGGAAGGTCAGTGCGGAGGTCTCCGTCGCGACGATCGACCCCATGACGGCCCACCAGGGCATCGCGTGGCTTCCGAGAAAGTAGTCCCGGGCGTCCTTCTGGCCCCTGCCGATCCAGGCCCCGAGCAGGTTGATCCCGGCGAGGTAGACGACGATCAGAACGAGCGTCGGCAGCCCGATCGTGAGCGAGCCCATCTCTAGCAGGCTGCTGAAAAAGGGTGTGAGGCGGGTAAACGCCGGCAGTAGCCGGCGTACCCTACTGCCGGGGGTCTGCCTCTGGTGGTCGGGAGGCGAGCGTCGCGGGGTCGGATGCAAGGAGCCGCGACGAAGGCGATGCCTCTGCGCATCCCGCGCCGGCGAGGCGCGTGCGAAGAAGTCGAGCGGCGACGGCCAAGCAGACGGCCCCGCGCGGCTTTCGGCTGCGGCGGTCGTGTTGCGACCGGCAGCCGAGAACTTTCGAAAAGACTCAAATTCGGGGCCCCCACGCTCAACTCTCTCGGCCGCCGTTCGCGAAGCGAATGCCTGCGGCCGAAAGTTCGCATCCATTTTTCAGCAGCCTGCTGGGAGGCCGCGCGACTCACGCGGTCAGCTCGCGATGCAGGACTTCGAAGAGGAGAGGGTTGCGCCAGTACTCGAGGTGCGCCGAGACGAGCGTCGTCGCCTCCTCGTCCCGCAGGTTTTGGATCCGCCGCGGATCCTCTCCGGCGGGGAGGTCGTAGAGGTCCAGGGGACCGCTAACGATGTCCCAGGGAGAATGGATGTTCACCCAGCGCCGCGGCCGAAGCCGGTAGTCGCAGATCATCGGCTGCACCGCGGCCGCGATCGCTTCGCGCGCTTCGGACGTCGCACGGCCCTGGACCCCGAAGATGAACGCAGTCTTGTCGAGCGGCGATCCGAACGTGAGGAGCAAGCGCGTGCGTGCCACGACGTCGAGGGCCTGGATCGAAGGCGTCGGCTCGACGCCCGCCGCGGCGTCATCGTCCAGAATCAGGCGATTCAGCGTGTCGTACGCCACGACCGAGCCGAGCGAGTGACCGACCACGGCGAGCCCGGCGTACGCGAACTCGCTCGTGCCGGCTTCGCGGGCGCCGTAGACGGCCCGGGCCTTTCTCCCGACCGTCTCCTTCACCCGCGCGCGCAGGTCGTGGAACCGATCGAGGGTGTGCGAGCCGACGTAGGCGGCGACGTCGCCCGGGTACTGGACGAGGAGCGACCGGACCCAGGCGGAGAGCGCGAAGAGGATCGGCCACGACGCGCCGCGGCGGATCGCCGTGAAGCTCGTCAGATCCCGACAGAGGCCCGCGGCGGCCCGGATCTCCCCGGCAAAGGCCACGGCGACGGCGGCGACGCCCGCGACGCCGAGAAAGTACGCCGCGGCGCGGCGTCCGCCGGCCCTCCATTCCCGGCGCGCCGCGCGAAGGAGCTTCGCGGAGCCCACGAGAACCAGAACCGCGAGAGCGCCCGCGGTGAACGCGAGAAGACCCGTCTCGAAGATCCGGTTGAATCCCGCGACGAAGGCTGAGCCGAGGGCGTGGGGGAGGAGCTCGCGGTCCGGCCCGGTCGCCGAACACCGGATGTGAGACCAGAAGAGCAGCGGCAGAGACAGGCCGGCGAGCGCCGTGAAGGCGATCGCCGATGCGAAGAGAAACACCGAAAGGGCTCCCGCGGCTCGCCGCGTCGGGGAGGCGGGAGGACGACTCCGGAGCGCGCGCGAGAGCAGAAGCGAGAGGGCCAGGAGGATCGCGAGCGTGAGGACGAGGTTCACGACCGTCGAGAGGTCGCCGAAGAGGCCGTCTCCGAGCCAGCGCGGAGGATCCTTGAGAGGAGAGCGGACGAGCGCCGCCAGGGCGATCCCGGCGTTCAAAGCCACCAGCCCCAGGACCACGCCGAGCGCGCCCACGAGGGAGAGGAGAGCGGTCCCCGGAACGTCGAACCGGCGGTACTCGTCGAAGAGCCACCGGCGAAATCCGTTCTTCCTCGCCGCGTTCACGATCCCGTTCGCCGCGCCGCGGAAGAGGAAGGCGACGACGTCCCGCAACCGGACCTGGCCCTCGGTCAAAGGCGCCCAGTACGCCTCGTAGACGTGGACCTCCCGCTCCCGGCCGTCTTCCAGCGCGAGCCGGAGCTCCGTGCGCGCGAGACGCTCGCCCTCGGATCCGAGGAGAACGCTCCGCACCGCGGGCGCGGGCAGGGTCTCGACGGAAGAGAGGCCGCGCCGGCGCGCGTCTTCGCGCCGGAGGCCCTCCGCGACGAGCTCGAGCGTCTGGAAGGGGATCTGCTGGCCCATGCCGTGGACGACGAATACGGCGAAACGCTCCTCCGCCGGCGGCGGTGCTCCGGCCGTGTCCCGGGCGCCGCGCGTGCCGGTGGAAGCCTTCGGCGCGCCGCCGACGGCGTACGTCGCGGGCTGCGCCGGTGCGTCTCCCGGGTCGATGGCTACCTCAGGCCGGATGCGGCGGGAGCCGCCGGCGCGGCCGCGGAGGTCGAGAGCGTCCGCCGCCGGGGGCGCGCCGACAGGATGGGCGCCGGCCGGAACGGGTTGCCGACGACGAACAGGTGGCCGTAGTTCTGGGTGTAGACGAGGCCGTCTCCGCCGATCGAGAGGGGCGTGTACGCGGCGCCCAGAGCGAGGTCGAGGAAGATCCGTCGCCGGAGAGAGCCGTCGCGCTCGATCGCGTAGAGGAAGCCGTCCTCGCTGTTGGCGTACACCACGCCCGAGGCGTCCACGGCCGGCTGGTTGACGCACCACTCGAAGCCGTCCGGATGGTCCGAAACGCACGAGATCGTCCCGTTGCCGAGCCGCGCGCAGCTTTCGGTGTTCGTGTTGCGGAACGACCACTCGGGCCGCAGCGACGCGTCGAGCGACGTGATCTCGTACCGGCCCTCCTCGCGGGGGCAGACGACCGGGTCGCCGCAGTACGACCCCACCTCGTAATGGTTGTCCTTGATCACGATCGAGTACGTGCCGTCGTGAGCGAAGACGGCGGGAGTGACGTCCCAACCGAAGTCGTAGGCGCCGGAGAAGTCGCCGCGGGCGTCGAATCGAAAGAGATGGCCGCGCGAGTAGTTGTAGCCCGTGTACGCGCCGTAGAGGACGCCTCCGTCCGGCAGCACGACGGGTGAGGACGTCGAGAGATCGAGCACGCGGCCGGCCGGCGGCCGGTTGGTCGACGGATCGACGCCGGCGGCGGTTCCCTCCCGGCAACCGCCCGGCGTGCCGTTCGGCGGAAGGAGCTCGCCGCACCCGTCGGCCAGGCGGTCGCGCAGCGAGGCCGCCCACCGCGGCGCGAGCGAAGGGTCGACCGCGACGACGTAAGCGTGCCGTTCCGAGAGATGGGCGCGGCTGATCGTATAGATCGTGCCGTCGGCGCCGATCGCGGGCACGACGTTCAGGCCGGGCCGCTGCGAGCCGCACGGAACGGACGGGGGAACCGCCGCGGGATCCGGGGGAAGCGGAAGGGGCCCCGGAAAGGATCCTTCGCAAGAAACGCCCGCCGGCGCACCCGGCACGAGAGCGGCGAAGCTCGCCAGCTGAAACGTTCCGTTGGGACGAACCTGGACGAGCCATCCGCCGCGGCTGTCGGTGTGCCACGGGTCGGCGGGGTCGAGCGCGAGGGCGTTGTAATAGACATTGCCGGACGCGTCGACCGCGAGCCCCCCGGCGACGTAGATCGAGAAATTCAGCGCCCCGAAGGGCGAGATCCGCGTCGCGACGCCGGTGTCCGTCCGGACCCGGAAGACGGATCCGCCCCGGCCCGGGACGTACAGGACGCTCCCCGCGAGGGCTGTCTGAAAAACCGGCTCCCAGCCGGAGAGCCCGCCTCCCGCGTCGGGGGCGGGCTTCCAGTCGCTCTGAAACCGCCAGACGGGGCGCAGCTCTCCGTCCGACCACCGCAGCTTCTGGACGTTCCAGATCTGCTGATCCCAGGCATCCGGCCCGCACGGAGCCGGCTGTCGCGAGCCGGGAGGATCGCAGGACACGTAGCGGCCGGTCTTGGAAGACATGTAGACGTCGCCGCCGTCGAGCAGCGGCACGGGGTAGTGCGCGACGAGATTTCCGCCCGCTTCGCGCGTGGCCTGGGGGACGAACGGGTCGTAGACGAAGTCGGCGAGGATCGCGGCGAGAGGTTGCGCGGAAACGGAAGCGCTCGCGCCATGCCCGGGCGTCCGGCCCCACTGCGGCCAGTCCGCACCGCTCGCGGCCGCGGGCCGGAGCAGGACCGCCGCCGCCGCGAGAGCGGCAACGAGTCCCCACCCCGGGAGACCGATCCGATATCTTCCGAACATGAAGAGGACTTTAGGACCATCCCCGTTGCGAGTAAACTCTTTCCGATCCCTATGAGCACCGTCCTCGTCGTCGATGACGATCGCGATCTCCGCGACGCGCTGTGCAGCGCGCTCGAGGAATCCGGGTTCTCCGCCATCGGTATCGGCGATGGATTTCAGGCTCTCGAATACCTCAAGAGCGGAGCCCCGAAACCCTCTCTGATCCTTCTCGACTGGATGATGCCGGTCATGAGCGGCGGCGAGTTCCGCGAGCAGCAGCTCCAGGATCCCCGCATCGCCGATATCCCGGTAATCGTCATCAGCGCGCACGTCAAGGCCGATCTCTTCGGCGTCTCGCTCGGAATCGAGATGCTCCTGCGCAAGCCCTTCCCGTTGGGCGAGCTGATCGCGCAGGTCGAGAGGTATGCGGAGAAGCGGAGCGCGCAGCGGGCCTGAAAGGCCGTCGGTTCAGCCCAGCCGGCCGTTCTGAAAGTCGTCGACGGCCTCGAGCAGCTCGGCGCGGGTGTTCATGACGAACGGGCCGCGAGACTTTCGAAGCTCCGCCTCGCCCCCCGAGAATTCCCCTCTCCCCCGCGCTCGGGGGAGAGGGTTAGGGTGAGGGGGATTGTGCGGTGATGAGGCGAGGGTGCGGCTCGCCCCCTGATCCGTCCTCTTTCCCCGCTGGTCGCGGGTGGAGAGGGGATGAGCGTGCCGGCTCGCTTCCCGAGCACGGCACCGCGAACGCTGGTTACGGCGTCGAGCCGGGACGTTTCTTGGATGGCTCCCCCTCACCCGTCCTCTCCCCCCGCTGGCCGCGGGTGGAGAGGGGATGAGAGCGTGCCGGCTCGCCTCGCCGCTGTCGAACTGCGCGCCCGTTCACGAGGCGACCCGGGGCGTCTATTTGGGAAGAAGCGCGTTTCCCGTTGCCCGGTCGTAGCGGCTGCCGGCCGGGAGGACCAGCATCCGGATCCCGGTGGCCCCCAGGACGGGCGCTCCCGGGGGGGTGATCGTCGCGTCCCGCGCGTCGTAGACGACGGCGACGCTCTCGCCCAGGACCCGCCACGGGCCGTCCGGGCCCACCTCGAGGGCGGTCGATTCGTCGATCCCGATGCCGACGAGCTCGGGATGCTCGAGGACGACGCTCACCAGCCGGTTGTTCCGCCGCCGGCGCACGAAATGCTGATCGATGACGGTTCCGCCGATCAGAGAGAAGCCACGTGTCGTGACGACGTTGTCCCGGGCGATGGTCATGAAGGCGTCGCTGCTGTCCCTGGCGGGAGGCCGATCTCCGCCCGGCCGCCGCTCGTCCCCCGTGATCATCGGCGTCGACATCACGGCGGCCCCCGCCGACGTGCCGCCCAGGACGGCCCCGGCCAGGTAGCGGGCGTGGATCTCGAACTCGGCGCGCGTCCCGCCGATCGCGGCGGTCAGCTTCGCCTGGTCCCCGCCGCCGAACCAGATCCCGGTCGCGCCCGAGAGGCGCGCCGCGCCCCCGGCCGTGTCCGCCGCCGCCCGGTCGAGGACGACGCGCTCGGCCGTCGCGCCGAGCTTGCGAAACGTCTCCGTAAGCTCGATTCCGGCGTCGGGGTCTTCGCTCGCCATCGGCAGCACGACGATCCGCGCCCGCCCCGCCCCTCCGGCGAGCTCGAAGAACCGGGCGATCAGGGAGTCCGGCACGGGGCCCCCGCCGACGATGAGCAGGTGGCCGCGGGGGATCGGGTCGGCGGCGCGCCTCGTCCGCGCCGAGGAGCTCGCGCAACCCGGTAACCAACAGGCCAGCAGGACGAGAAGGGCGGCGCTGAGAGCGGGTTCGGTTCTGAGAAATTTTTTCACGCGGCCACGGTGAAGGGACGGACTCCGATTGTCAAATCCGCACTCTCGTCCAAAAAAATGCATTCACCTTTCCGAGCTCATTCGCAAGTTTGCTTCGCGCTTTGCCGACGTCGATGGAATAATCTTCACAGAATCCGAAACCTGATCTCGCTTTCGCGGAGGAGTTACGTGATGCGCTTTCGACTTCCCGGAATCCTGCTCGCCGTTCTCGCGTGGCTCGGGCTTGCCGCCGGACTCGTAGCGCAGGAGAGCTCGGGAAACGTCCACGGCCAGGTCGTGGACGAAACGGGGAAGCCGATCCCCGGCGCTTCGCTGATCCTCACCGGCGCCAGCGCTCCCGCGACGACGGTCGCCGACGCGAACGGACGCTTCCATTTCCTCGCCCTGCCGCCCGGCCAGTACCAGATCACCGCGACCGCCAAAGGTTTCGCACCCGTGACGCGCGAGAACGTCACCGTGACACTCGGGAAGAACACGACGGCAGACGTCACCATGGTCTCCGGCGTCACGGCGGCGGTCACCGTCACCAGCTCGACGCCTCTGATCGACGAGCGGAAGACGGAAACGGGCATCACGTTCACGCAGGTCGAGCTCCAGGAGATTCCGACCACCCGGGACATCTACGCGTTCATGCAGCAGGTGCCGGGGATCCAGCTGGACCGCCCGAACACCGCCGGCATCCACAGCGCCGACGTCGGGGGACCCGCCTTCACGTCGAAGGGCTCCAGCCAATCGACGTACACGATGGACGGCGTCACCATCACGGACAACAACTACGGCGGCGTCGATTCGAAGACCAACGGCGCGAGCCCGATCTATTTCGACTTCGATACGTTCCAGGAGCTCCAGATCTCGACCGGCGGCTCGAACCTCGAGCTTCAGACGCCGGGCGCCTCCATCAACGTGGTCACCAAGCGCGGCACGAACGACATCAAGGGCTCCGCGCGCTACTACTACACGTCCGACAAGTTCCAGTCGGACAACACGTCCAGCGAAGCGAGAGCGCAGGGCCTCCAGACCGACAGCCTCCGCTTCGTCCGGGAATACGGTGCGGAAGTCGGCGGCCCCATCCTGAAGGACCGTCTGTGGGTCTGGGGAGCCTTCGCGCGCCAGGACTTCGGGACGAACACGACGGGAAGCGACTCGCTCGGAAACGCCCTTCGAAGCGACGTCAAGCTCGAGCCGTACAACGCCAAGATGAACCTTCAGATCGTCTCGTCGAATGCGATGGATTTCTATTTC
>JBBQNC010000111.1:0-10482 GCA_038329555.1 Thermoanaerobaculia bacterium | reverse complement strand
AAGCCATGGCGAGGTGCGAGGCGCGCCGGACGTTATCGTACGTTTCGAGCTCGCCCGTTTCGAGGATGACCTTCAGGTGCGCCGGACCCGAGGCCTCCTTGACCGCCGCGATCTCGTCGGCGACCCGCGCGTACTCTCCCGAGAGAAAGGCGCCCCGGTCGATGACCATGTCGATCTCGTCCGCGCCCATGGCGACCGCGCGCCGGGCGTCTTCGAGCTTGACGGGCAGCGGGATGAGCCCGGCCGGAAAACCCGTCGCGACCGACGCGACGCGGACGCCGCTGCCCGACAGCGCGTCCTTCGCGGCCGGGACCAGGTTCGGATAGACGCAGACGGCCGCGACATGCGGGACGGTTGGGTCTTCCGGCATGGGCCGGATCGCCTTGCGGCAGAGCTGGCGGACCTTTCCCTCCGAATCCTTCCCCTCGAGGGTGGTCAGATCGATCATGGACATCGCGAGGCGGATTCCCGCCCGCTTCGCCGCCTTCTTGATCGATCGCCGGGCGAGCGCAGCCGCCCGTTCTTCGATTCCGACCTGGTCGACGGGGGGAACGCGGGAAAGATCCAGCGGGGCCGCGGGGGCGGTGCTCATGGGAAACGCCGATTATACGGCCCGGGACCTCGAGGCCCTTCCGTCCGGGAACGTGGGTCCCGGCACTATCCGTTCTGCCCGTTCGGACGGTTCTACCCGTTCGGAATATCCCAGAGGCTCCGGACCGCGGGATGATCCCAGGGGATCCGGAACTCGTCGGGCGCGGCGGGGTCGAAGGCGTCCGTGACGAAATACAGCAGCGCGCACGGGTTGGTGAGGGGGCGGTATCCGTGGGCGACGCCGGTCGGGATCCGGATCAGCAGATCCTGTCCGCCGCCCGCGACCACCGTCTGCGTTTCGCCGAAGGTCGGCGAGGCCGAGCGGATGTCGTACAGCACGACCTTCGCCTTCGACGGCGGCGGGAAGAACCAGATGTCGTCCTGCTTCAGGTGGTAGTGGAGGCCCTTGACGTGCCCCGCGGCGTCGACCACCGAATAGTTCATCTGCGCCGGAGGCGGGCCGCCAGCGAAGAACTCGGCGAGAGCCCGGCTCTCCGGATGGCTCGCGCGCGAGCGAAAGATCTCGAGCAGGAATCCCCGGTCGTCGGTGAAGCGGGGCAGCTTCACGATGCGGACGCCGTCGATGGGGCGCTTCGGCTCATACGTCTTCGACCCGGTGCGGAACTCCGCCGCGACGTCTTCGGATTTCACGGGGGCGGATGTTACAGGAGTTGGGCAGCCGTCGGCGGGTGGCCGAGGGGGCGGCGATCCGCCCTCTCGGCCTCGCGCAAATCTCTACCGGGCGGCCACCTTCGGAGCGTCCGGCTTGACCTCGCCGCTCGCCTTCCAGGCGATCGTGAACCCGTTGCGCTTCTCGTACGAGAACTTGTGCTCGCCGTCGAAGTGGTGCGTCCCATAGGCGAGCTTGAAACCGTCGTTCGAGTTGGAGAACCAGTACTGCAGGTTCTTGATGTCGGTCGGGCTCGACTTGTCGGGACCCGTCGTCTTGTCGAGGCGGATGGAGGCGAGGCCGCTGCCCATCTTCGCCTCGGCGACCTTCGCCGTGTCGCTCCAGGAGATCGTGTCCTCTCGCGACTCGATCTTTTTCCACTTCACGGGGAAGACGGTGTTCAGAACGCCCGTCATCGCCTTGCGCTGCTCCGGTGACGACGACTTGTCGAAGGTGACGACGGCCCAGTTCGTCGGCATGCCCGGTCCCGGATTCTTGTGCCACTCTCCGCCGAGGTCGAGCGAGACCCAGACGAGCTGGTTCGACAGGTCCACCGCTCCGTAATGGCTGCCGGGCCGGAACTTGTAGACGTTGTTGGCTTCGCACATGTGCTCGTCGGCCGACGCGCCGAAATAGCAGGGGCAGAAGAGCGGGCAGGAGCAGGACTCGATCGTGTCGGCCGTGACGTCGAAGCTCTTCGATCGGTCGGGCGATGCCGCGAGAAGGATCACCGCCGCGACCGCCGCGGCCAGAAGGGAAACGGGTTTCTTCATTGAACGTCCTCCTTTGTTTTCCAAGATCACGCCCGGCAGCCCCTCGGCGGCCGGGCGATGGTTCGGCTAAACGACCTTTTCCAGACGTTCTACTCCACCCGACGCCAGAAGGCAAAGGCCCCCCGGCCGGCCCTCCCGCCGGGGGCCGGCGTCTACCGCTCGGGGGCGTCCCGGTGCTACCCTTTGCGGCGATCCGGAGGATCCATGAAAAAGCCGATCGCGCTCGCTCTTCTTCTCCTCGCGGCTGCCGTCGCGGCCCCGGCGAGCCCCTCGGGCCCGGGCGACCCTCGGGAGCGCAATTTCAAGTTCTTCGTCGACGGTGTCGAGATCGGGGGGGTGATCGGCTACCGGATCGAATTTGCCCGGATTCCGATCACCCTCATCGACCAGCGGCGCCTCGGCGTGGCCTACTCCCCCGACCAGCGCCGGCTCGTGATCACCGTGACGCAGAAGGGGCTGAACCAGCTCCAGGACTGGTTGAACAGCGCGACCGACACCGTTTCGCCGTCGACGAAGACCGTCTCGATCCAGGCGCGCAACAACCAGGATCAGATTCTGGCCAGGTGGGAGCTGACGTCCGTCGTCCCCAGCACGTTCTCCTCCGCGGCGGCCGGGACGATCGACGAGGTCGACTCGACGATCGAGTTCGTGTTCGAACGGCTGCGTCTGGTCGAGGCCAGCGGCAAGTAGAGAGGCCCGGGCGACCCGGGCGTCCGGCCCCGCCGCTCGGGAGGGGGGGCGGGAGCCTCCGCGGCGCCCCGCTGACCTTCAGTGCCCCTTGTCGAGCTCCCGGATGGCTTCGAGGAAGCCGTGCGGCGGTCTCTCGAATCGGGCGCCGAATCCGCTCTGGCCGTTCGGCGCGCTGTTTGTGTTGACGACGCTCGCGCGGACGCGGAAGCTCCTCGGGTTCCCGGGAAGCGAGAAGATGAGATCGACGAACTCGCCGAGCGGCGGATGCCGCGGCGAGGCGACGTACATGCCGTTCAGATTGACGAGCTCGACGTAGCCCGTCAACTGCTCCTCCTCCCACTTCATGACCGCGGGGGAGCTGACGGGGATTCGCGGGGAAATGCGCTGCTCGGCCGGCTTTCGCGCCATGGTGTCGCCTCTCTGTTCGTTTCCTGCCGGCGGCGGGAGCACGCTCGGATTTTAACAGGAACCAGCGGGTGAGGTCACCCCGGTCCGGCCTCGCCGCCCCGGATCACGAGGACGAGCGCCGGCCATCCTTGAAGACCGGAAGGAGCGTCTTCTCCAGCTTCGAAAAGAGGCGGGCCGTCGCCTCGACGTCGCGGCGGCAGTAGAGGGCGATCTCCCGCAGCCGTCCGGCGCGGTAGTACGGGCCGACGGAGTAGCCGTCCATTCCGTGCTCCTTCGGGCTCTCGATCCCGAATGCCTTGCAGGCGAAGTCGAGATTCCATTTGCGGGACGCTCCGAAGAAGCTGATCACGTCGAGAAGGTCCGTGTGCGGCTTGATCGCGTAGCGATACCCGGCGAGGTTCTTGGTGACCGGGACTCCGAGCATCGCGCTGCGCAGCATCAGGAACGGACCGTCGAAGGAGCGGCCGTTGAAGGTGACGAACCGGTGGTACCGCCCGATCGCCTTCCAGAATTCTCCGAGGAAGATCGATTCGATGTCGCCGATGAACGTGAAGAGGCCGTCGGAAGACTTCTCTTCGACGCGTCCGTCGGTCTTCTCGTACCAGACGCGGCCGCGTCCCGTGTCGGGGTTCACCATCGCCAGGACTACGACGCGTCCCGTGAGCGGCCAGAGGGAGAGAAGCTCCGGCAGTCTCTCCCGCTCCTCGTCCGTGCGCGCATTCTTCGCGAGGTACGTCCGCTGCGCGTCGTCCAGCGTCTCCCACTCGATGCCGACGGTCTCGATGTCGAAAACGACGCTCGCCACGTTTGCTATTGTGTAACACCGCTCCCATGAAGCGCACCGCCATCCTCGCCGTCACGGTCGTGTCGTGCGCGCTCGCCGGAGCCGGCCGCTGCGCCCGGCGGCCCGTGAACGTCCCGGTCTCGGACACTCTGACCCGCCACCTGGACGGCGACCCGGCGACGCTCGATCCGGTCGTGACGTCGGAGGAGTTCGGGATGCGCGTCGAGGAGATGGTGTTTCGACCGCTCGTCGCCATCGACAAGAACCGCCGGTTCGTGCCCGCCCTCGCGACCTCCTGGGCGACGTCCTCCGATGGCCTCGCGTACGACTTCCGCCTCGATCCGAAGGCGCGATGGGAAGATGGAACGCCCGTCACGTCCGAGGACGTCGCGTACACGATCGAGCGGGTTCGCGATCCGAAGGTCGCCTCCGTCAACTGGCGCTTCGGATTCGAGGACCTTCGCTCGGTCGAGACCCCCGATCCCGGCACGGTCATCGTTCGATTCCAGACGCCGTATGCCCAGCGGATGCTGGCCTTCACGATGCCGGTCGTGTCGGCGGCCGCATACCGCCGTGGAACGGGGCTCGACAGGCAGCCGGTCGGTTCCGGCCCCTATCGCCTGGAGTCCTGGGTGTCGAAGCAGAAGATCGTGCTCGCCCGGCGCGCGGACGCGTCCGTGGTGGAGTACCCGTTCTCGCGGATGGTCTTCCGATTCATCCCGGATCAGACCGTCGCGTTTCGGGCGGGCTCCGCGGGCGAGCTCGACGAATTCAAGGTCACTCGGGACCAGCGAGCGGCGGCGGTGAAGATGCCGGAGTTCACACGGAGAAACCGGCTGGAGCGGGTTCCCCAGTTCTCGGTCGTGCTCCTCGTCTGGAACGTCCGCAACCCGCGGCTGGCGGATCCCCGCGCCCGTATCGCCCTCGCGCACTGCTGGGACCGGGCGGACGCGGCGCGGCGGCTCTACCCGCCGGAGGGCGCATCGCTGCTGTCGGGCCCCTACCCGGCGGGGGCGCCCGAGAACCCCTCCGAGGTCCGGCCCGTCACCTTCGATCCGGCGGAGAGCGCCCGGCTTTTGGATGCCGCGGGCTGGAGGCCGGGACCGGACGGGGTCCGCCGGAAAGCGGGCCTCCGCCTTTCGCTCGAGTTTCTCTATCCCTCCGCCTTCCCGATCTACGCGAGCATCGCCGAGATTTTTCGCAGCGCGGCGGAAAGAGTAGGCGTGGAAGTGCTGCTCCGGCCACTCGACTGGGCCGCCTACACGCAGCGCTTCACCGCGGGCGAGTTCGACGTCTCGCCGACCAATCAGCTGTTCATCCCCCCGAACCTCGACCAGTACCCCTTCTTTCACTCGAGCCAGGTTCCCCCCAAGGGGCAGAACGTCGGCTTTTACCGGAACGCCGCCGTCGACCGCGCGCTCGAGGGCGCGCGGCGCGAGATGGACGAAAGGCGCCGACTCGAGCTCTATCGCGAGGTCCACCGCCTGCTCGCGGCCGACCCTCCCGCCGACTTTGTCTGGAACGCCGCGCAGTACTGGGGGCTCTCGAACCGGCTCACCGGAGTCGAGGTTTCGCCCCTCGGCCTCTTTCACTTTCATCCGGGGCCGCTCGGGTGGCGGCCCATCACGCCGCGGCGCCCCGGGACGGCGGAGTGACCGCTCCGCTCGGAGGCGTCCTCGTCCTCGACCTGTCGCGGGTTCTCGCGGGACCCTTCTGCACGATGCTTCTGGCCGATCTCGGTGCGAGGGTGATCAAGGTGGAGTCGCCGGCCGGCGGCGACGTCACGCGGGGCTGGGGACCTCCCCGGGATCCTGTGAGCGGGCTATCCGCGTACTTCCTGTCGGTCAACCGCAACAAGGAGTCGATCGCCGTCGACCTCGCCTCTCCGGAGGGACGCGAGGCCGTGCGGGTTCTCGCGCGTCGTTGCGACGTCGTGGTCGAGAATTTTCCTCCGGGAGGGCTCGAGAAATTCGGCCTCTCTCTCGCGGCGATGCGCGAGGAGAACCCGCGGCTCGTGACGGCTTCGATCACCGGCTTCGGCCGAACGGGGCCCGACGCGGCGGCGCCCGGCTTCGACCTGCTCGCGCAGGCTGGCAGCGGTCTCATGACCATCACGGGCGATCCCGCGGCTCCTCCGACGAAGTCCGGCGTGGCGATCTCGGACCTCTTCGCCGGATCGTTCGCCGCAACGGGCATCGCGGCGCTCCTCCGGGCCCGGGAGACGACCGGGCGGGGCGGACACGTCGAGACCGACCTGTTCCGATCGAGTCTCGCCGCGCTCGTCAACGTCGCGCAAGGCTGCCTCCTGACCGGCGCGGAGGCGGGGCGGCACGGGAACGCGCACGCGCAGATCGTCCCCTACCGGACCTTCGCGGCGAAGGATGGCGACATCGCGGTCGCCGTGGGCACCGAGCCGCAGTTCGGACGTCTCGCGCGGCTGGTCGGGCATCTGGAGTGGATCGGGGACCCCCGATTCTCCTCGAACGCCGCCCGAGTGGAGCACCGGGCCGAGATCGAGAGCGCGCTCGCGGGGATCTTTCTCGTCGACTCGCGCGCGGCGTGGCTCGCCCGGCTCAAGTCGGCGGCGATTCCCGCCGGCCCCGTTCGGGGCCCCCTCGAGGCGCTGGAGAGCGAGGGTGCGCGCGCCTCCGGCGCCATTCGGAAAGCCGCCGGGATGCGCTTCGTCGCTTCACCTCTCTCCGTCGACGGGGACACGGCGCCCCTGCGGTTTCCTCCGTCGCTCGACGCCGACGGAGACCGGATCCGCCGGGAGTTCGGACTGCCGGAGGGGCGAACCGCGGAGTAGCGCTTGCTTCGTCCGCCGTCTCCCGTCTACCGTCCTTCGACCATGAAAGTCGCCTTCATCGGCACGCACGGCGTCGGGAAGACGACTCTGTGCTTCGAGCTCGCCGCGCTGTTGAAGAAGCGCGACAAGGTCGTCGAGATGGTGCGGGAGGTGGCGCGCTTCTGCCCGCTTCCCATCAATCGCGAGACGACCGTCGCCGCGCAGTCGTGGATCCTGCACACGGAGATCGCCGAAGAGCTCGTCGCCGAGAACAAGGCGGAGATCGTGATCTGCGACCGAAGCGTGCTCGACAACTACTGCTACCTGCTCCAGTCCGGAAAGCATCCGAACCTGGAGCCGCTCGTGCGGTGGTGGACGGGCACGTACCAGCTCCTGATCAAGGTGCCAATCGTCGGCTCGATGACGTACGACGGCCTCCGCGACGTGGACTCCGCCTTCCAGCTCGTCGTCGACGAGAAGATCGAGGAGGTCGTCACGGACTGGAGTGTGCCGGTCGTGCGGCTCGACCGGGAGCGCCGCGCCTTCTGGGCGACGGACTCCCTGGAGGCCATCCTTCCCCTTCTCGGGCCGGTGCAGCAGCCGCTGTTCGAGGGGAAGGGCGAGGGCGCGGGGGGAGGGTAACTTCGGCGCCGCTCAATCGGGCGGGGCAACCGCGGAAGCGGCGGCCGCGGCGGCCGGCGCGCCGCCGAGGGTCGTCCACGCCACTGCGGCGAGCACGATGAGGCCGCCCGCGATCGCATAGACGCTCGGCTGCTCTCCCAGAAAGAGAAACACCCAGACGGGGTTGGCGACCGGCTCGAGCATCCCCACCAGGGAGGCCTGCGTCGCCGTGACGGACTTCAACCCCCGCACGAAGAGGGCGTAGGCGCCGGCGAGCTGGAAGAACCCGAGAAACGCGAGGATCGCCGCGGAGCGCCCCGTCAGCGCGAGGTCTCCCGCCACGAAGGGGAAGAGCGCGGCGCACGCGAGCACGTTGCCGTAGGTGACCGCCGCCTCCGCGCCGCCCTCGCGCTGGCCGCGGAGCGACAGGACGAGCCCCGCGAAGAAGACCCCGGAGAGAAGCGCCATCGCGTCTCCAGCGCCGCCTGCCCGGAACTTTCCGACGAAGAATAGCGCCAACCCGCCGAGGGCGACGGCGATCGCCGCTGCGTCTCGACGGCGCAGCGGCTCGCGAAGAACGATCGGAGAGAGCAGGAGCACCCAGATCACGCCGCTGTACTGCAGAAAGATCGCGTTCGCGGCCGTCGTCCACTTCGTCGCGATCACGAACGTCGTGAGACAGGCCGCATAGCTGACGAGGGCCGCGACGAACACCGGGCTCCAGCGCGGCATGCGCGGGCGCAGAAAGAGGAGGAGAGCGACGGCGGCGAACGCCGAACGGAAGAAGGCCACCTTGAGGGGCGGATCGGAGATCGCCTTGATGCCGATCCCGCCCGTGGACCAGAGGAGCGCCGCCGCCAGGACGAGCAGCGCTCCGCGCCGGGCGGGGGTCACGCGGGACCGACCGCGGATGCCAACGCTCGCGCCGCGGCCTCCGCCGCCGCCGCGCCGACGGCGAGACGCACGGCGAGCTCCGGCGCCGGCCCGGCGGGAGAGAGCGCGAAGGTCACGTCTCCGTCGACCACGGAGTGCGCGGGCCGCACGGCGCGCGCGATGCCGTCGTGCGCCTCGATGGCCACGCGCTTCAGGGAGCCGGGCTCGAACGGCACGGTCGTCGCGACGCAGACGAGCGACGTGTTCGCTCCGGCCTCGGCGCGGAAGAGGGGCGCGTCCTCCTCCCACAGCGCCCGCGCCGACCGCACGAAGCCGCCTCGACCATCCGAAGGGGCGGCGAGGAGCCGTCCCGTTTCCGAATCGACCACGTCGCCGAAGGGATTGGCGACGGCGATCGCCGCGACGCGCCCGCCGCCCGCGAGCTCGATGCTCGCCGCGCCGAGACCGCCGGGCGCCGCCCTCGGGATGCCGTAGAGCTTTCCGGCCATCGCGCCCGTCCCCGCACCGACGCGCCCGATCGGAACTGGGCCGTCGGACGCGGCGAGACACGCCGCCTCTCCCATCGCCTCGTCGGGAAACGCGTCCGGGTCACCGACGCCGAGGTCGAAGATGACGGCCGCGGCTACGATGGGAACGCGCGCCCGACCGACCGCGAAGCCGGTTCTCTCCCGGCGGAGCCAGGCGGTGACTCCCGTTGCCGCTGCGAGCCCGAAGGCGCTTCCGCCCGTGAAGAGAAGCGCGTGGATCTCGGAGACCAGGTTGCCCGGCGTGAAGACGCCCGTCTCGCGGGTTCCCGGAGCGCCGCCGCGGACGTCGACCGCCGCGATCGTGCCCGGGGGCGGCAGGATCACCGTGCAGCCCGTCCGTCGTTCGAGATCGGTCACGTGTCCGACCCGGTAGCCCGGCAGAAAGGAGACAGCGGTCACGGACCCTCCGCGAGCGGGTAGAAAGCGGGCACGGCTGCGCCTACAACCGTCGCAGCCGCGAGGGCCGGCCGGCGCGATGGCAGGCGAGGCAGAAGCGGGCCGATCGAAAGCTTCGGAACCGCCGGAAGATCTCCGAGCATCCGTCGCAGCGGTAAACGACCGTTTTGCGTTCGCGGTACCGTCGCAGCGCCGGAGTCTCCGGGGCGGGCGCCCGTTTCGCGCCGAGCTGGCGCGCGAGCCGCCAGAATAGCGCCCCGTGCCCGACGCGCGGACCTCGCAGGCGGAACGCCCAGGCATGGGCGGCCTCGTGCCTCAGCGTGTCGGCTCGCTCCGTCTCGGAGAGGTGCGCCGAGATCGTGATTCGATGCGGGTTCCCGTAGACGATCTCGCCGCCCGTCAACTTGCGCGACGAGAGCCGCACGGTCGCCGCGCCCAGGGCGAAACGCGCCGCGAGGCGGTCGTAGAGGAGTTGGAGGCGCGCTTCGTCATCCAGGGTTCCGATCTGGAAGAGAAGGCTCACGCGGATAAGATTAACGCGAAGATCGTTAGAACAGAGATAACGGAGGAACGGGAGGACGGAATGTTTCGAAAGATCGTCTCGAGCTTCGTCGCTTCACTCGCTCTCGCTGCGTCCCTCGGGGCGCAGACCGCCGGGAAGACCGTCGACTATTC
Source organism: Thermoanaerobaculia bacterium (assembly GCA_038329555.1). GTDB lineage: Bacteria > Acidobacteriota > Thermoanaerobaculia > UBA5066 > Gp7-AA6 > JALYUA01. The sequence continues at coordinate 668 of JBBQNC010000111.1, read as the reverse complement.
GAGCGGATCGGAAAAGGTCTCGGGATACCTCTCGGCGCCGGCGGCCGCCGGAAAGAAGCCGGCGATCGTCGTGATCCAGGAGTGGTGGGGCTTGAACGACTTCATCAAGGCGAAGGCCGACTCCTTCGCGAAGGCGGGTTACGTGGCCCTCGCCGTCGACCTGTACCGCGGCAAGGTGGCGACCGATTCGGATACCGCCCACCAGTTGATGCGCGGGCTTCCCGAGGACCGCGCGATCCGCGACCTCAAGGCCGCGGTGGCTTACCTGCGCACGCGTTCCGACGTCGACGGAAAGAAGATCGGCTCGATTGGATGGTGCATGGGGGGCGGCTATTCGCTCGGGCTCGCGCTCGCCGAGCCGACTCTCGCCGGAACGGTCATCTACTACGGACGGCTCGTCACCGATGACGCGGCGATCGCCTCTTTGAAGGTTCCCCTCCTCGGAAACTTCGGCGGTCAGGATCAGGGGATTCCTCCGGCCACGGTGAAGGAGTTCGAGCGCAAGGCGAAGAGCCTCGGCAAGGAGGTCGATTTCAAGATGTATCCAGACGCCGGGCACGGCTTCGCGTCGTCGAACGACCCCAAGGTCTTCCGACCCTACGATGCCAGGGATGCGGATGCGCGCGCGGACGGGTTTCTCGCGAAGAAGCTGAAGGGCGGCGCCTGAG
>JBBQNC010000110.1:0-10601 GCA_038329555.1 Thermoanaerobaculia bacterium | reverse complement strand
CGTCGCGAATTCGTCGCTTCTCCAGTTTCCGCTCGTGGAGAACCGGACCTACGGGAGGGGAGCGTATTGACCTCCCACGTCTTCAAGGCGCCGCCGCTGGCCGCCGCAATTCGGAGTCTGGGACGCCCGGATCACAGGCTGAGGGAGTTCGCGCAGCATCAGGCCGTCGACTCCCGGGGCATCGGATCGACCACCTGATGAACCCGGGCGTCGGGTACGGCGTCGCGCGCCAGATCTCTGCGTACATCGAACTGCGGGGCCTCGACTTCCAGGTCTTCTCCGACGAACCTGAAGCGTTGGAGTGGCTTCAGGGGTTCGTGCCCCTCTAGTTCCGTCCCCGCCAACGGGGTTCCGAGCCGGACGCCCGTGCCTCCAGTCCGCGCCCCCGTAGAATCACCGGTTCATTACGCCTGGCGGGAGTCCCGGCACGGAGTCTCTCCCCGACCCCTCCCCGGACGGGGGCCGACAGGTCGGAGACTCCTATCCGCTGTCTACCCTGCAGCAGGGGATGCTCCTCCACAGCCTGACGGCGCAAGGGTCCGGCGTCGACATCGTGCAGGAGATCGCGGATCTCGACGAAGACCTCGACGTCGACGCCTTCGAGCGATCCTGGCACCACGTCGCGATCCGACATTCCATGATGCGGACGAGCTTCGAGTGGAAAAAACTCGACCGCCCGGTTCAGAGAGCGCACGACACGGTTCCCCGCCTGGAGCGACGCGACTGGCGGAGCCTCTCCGCGAAAGACCAGGAGGACGAGTTCGAAGCCTTCCTGCGGTCCGATCGAGGCCGGGACTTCGAGATGGATCGAGCGCCATTGATGCGCCTCGTGATCTTCCGGCTCGCGCCGGCCGCTTACCGGGTGCTGTGGACCTTTCATCACGCCCTGATGGACGGGTGGTGCGTCCCGATCGTCTGGCGGGAGGTCTTCGCGGCTTACGACGCCGTGCGGGAGCGTCGCCAGGTCGCTCTTGAAATGGCGCGCCCCTATCGCGACTACGTCGATTGGCTCGAAGGTCTCGACCGCTCCGGGTCCGAAGCGTTCTGGCGCGACCTCCTGAAGGGATTCCGAAGCCCCGCGCCGCTTGCGGTGGACCGCGTCGATCAGAAAGAAGACCGGCCGCTCTTCCATGGGTCGGAGCTGGCGCGGCTCTCCGAGCCGCTCACCTCAACTTACGCGCGCTGGCGACGAAGCACGGCCTCACCCTGAACACCCTCGTGCAGGGGGCGTGGGCCTGTCTGATGGGACGCTACAGCGGAGAGGAAGACGTCGTGTTCGGCGCGACGAGGCAATGCCGTCCGACCGGGCTCGCGGGGACGGAATCGATGGTCGGTCTCTTCATCAACACGCTGCCGATCCGCGCGCGTGTCCCGCCCGACCGGTCGTTTCTCGCAATGCTTCAGGAGCTGCGCGCGCAGTGGCTGGCGATGCGGCCTCACAAATACACGTCGCTCGTGGAGATCCAGGGATGGAGCGAGATTCCGCGGAGAACCTCCCTCTTCGAGAGCATCGTCGTGTCCGAACCCGAGCTCTGGAGCACCAGACTGCGCGCTCTGGGAGGCCCGTGGCTTCATCGAACGCTCCGCGCGATATCGCAGCCGGACACTCCGCTGAATCTCCTCGCGTACGGCGAGCGGGAGCTGCTGTTGCGGATCTCGTACGACAGGGCGCGATTCGGCTGTGAAGCGGTCGTTCGCATGCTCGGCCACCTCACCACGATTTTCGAAGCGATCGCCGAAAACGTCGAGACGACGATCGGCTTTCTGCCCATCCTGACGCCCCACGAACGGACGCAGCTGCTCCAGTGGAGCGCGAGCCGCCGCGCGTTCGACGGTGACGAGCCGATCCATGAGGCCGTCGAGCGTCAGGCACGACGCCTTCCCGACGCGGTCGCCGTGGAATTCGAAGGGACCCGCGTCTCCTATGCCGAGCTCGGCCGGCGCGCTAATCGGCTGGCCCGGCATCTGCGCGGCCTGGGCGTCGGGCCGGAGGTCCTCGTCGGAGTCTGCCTCCACAGGTCGATCGAGCTGGTCGTCGCATTTCTCGCGATCCTCAAGGCCGGGTGGGCCTACCTCCCGCTCGATCCCGAATATCCCGTCGATCGTCTGGCGCTCATGATCGAGGACGGATTTCCCCGGCGCCGCGGGTTGTACACCGGCGTACCAAGAAGAGAATACAATATTCAGTATGCACCTCGTGGCCGATCGCCCGAATCTGAGCGAGGAAATCGCTGCGACCCTGCGGGAAATGATCGTCGACGGCCGGCTGGCGCCGGGCGGGCGGTTGAACGAAGTCCACCTTGCGGCCGGACTCGGTGTCAGCCGCACTCCTCTCAGGGAGGCGCTCGGCCGGCTCACCGTTGAAGGCGCGCTGACGAGTTCACCGCGCATCGGTTTCTTCGTCCGGCAGCTGACCGCCCTGGAATTTCAGCAGATCTACCCGATCCGGGCGATCCTGGATCCCGAGGCCTTACGACTCGCCGGGATTCCGTCCGCGAAGCGGATCGCTCGACTCGACGCGATGAACAGGAAGCTCAGCGAGCGAGACGACCCCGAAAGCGTGATCGCGCGCGACGACGCATGGCATTTCGAGCTCCTGTCGGAATGCCCGAACCAGGTCTTGATCGACTTGATCGAGCAATTCATGCGCCGTACACGACGCTACGAGATTGCGTACATGCGGGAGCGTCGAAACGTCAGCGCCGCGACCGGGCACCACCGGAAGATTCTCACGGCGCTTCGAGCAGGCAACCTCGCCCGCGCCTGCGACGAGCTTCGACGCAACATGCTGAGCGGAATCCCGCCAGTGCTGGAGTGGCTCGAAAAACGCGACAACACGTCCACCAAGAAGTAACGATGCACCCCCTTTCGCGCTTCGATGGAGATCTCGTTCTTCAGGCACACGAATGGGGGCCCATGCCCGCGCTCACGAACGCGGCCCCATTCGTGGTCGGGCACCGGCCAGCCCAACCCAGGACCGTGGTCCATGCCTGACGGGGCGCCCATTGCGGTCGGCGAAATCTCGGACCGCGTGCTTCGGCTGTTCACGCGAGTCATTCCTCGGGCGCTTTCCCGCGTCAAAGGCTCGGAACGTGACCGGTTGAAACGGATGCTCGATTCATCGAAAGTAGAATTGGAACGGCGCGCCGTCCCCCATTCGGGCCCTCAGGAGGCCCTGGACAGGAAGGAAGTAGGACCGATGCTCTACGAGTTCCTTACGTTCAACCGAGCGGAGCTGATCGATCGCTGCAGATTCAAGGTCGCTCAACGCCCACAGCCGAAGGTGACTGAAGGCGAGCTGCGACATGGAATTCCTCTGTTTCTCGACCAGCTCATCAAGACCCTTCAGGTCGAACTGACGGCCGACCCGATGCGAAGCCGGGAAGTCTCCGGCCCCTCAGGAGGCGACAAGGTGGAGTCGGACTCGTCCGAGATCGGCAGGACCGCGGCGCAGCACGGTCGGGAGTTGCAGCAACACGGGTTTACGGTCGAGCAGGTTGTCCACGACTACGGTGATCTGTGCCAGTCGATAACGGATCTCGCGTTCGAGAGAGACGCGCCGATCTCGATTGACGAGTTTCGAACTCTGAATCGATGCCTCGACAACGGCATCGCTGTCGCCGTCACGGAGTTCAATTTCAAACGCGACGCCGGTTTTGCCGACCGACAGACGAGCTCGTTTAATGAACGGTTGGGATTTTTCGCGCACGAGCTGCGAAATCGCCTCTCGACCGCCACACTCGCGCTTGCCGCCATCAAGGCCGGGAAAGTGGGGTTGGAGGGTGCGACGGGCGCCGTTCTGGACCGCAGCCTCGTGGCGCTATCTAATCTCATCGACCGCACCCTCAGTGAAGTTCGGCTGGCGGCCGGAGAGCCCACGCACCGGATGCTATTCTCCGCCGCCGACTTCATGGCTGAAGTGAAGGTGTCCGCGTCGCTGGAAGCCCAGGTGAAGGGGTGCGTCCTGGTCGTCTCCGGCGTGGAACCGCAACTTGCGATCGATGCCGACCGGGACCTTCTCCTCGCGGCGGTCGGAAATTTATTGCAGAACGGTTTCAAGTACACCCGCCAGGGCACCGAGGTCAGATTGCGCGCCTACGCGGCCGCCGACCGAATTCGCATTGATGTCGCAGACAACTGCGGCGGCCTTCCACGGGGCGATCCGCAAGACATGTTTCAGGCGTTCAAGCGAGGCCGCGAGAACGACACGGGTCTCGGACTCGGCCTGTCCATCTCTCGAAACGGTGTCCAGGCCAACCAGGGAACTCTCAGCGTCCGCGACATCCCCGGTTCCGGTTGCATTTTCACGATCGATCTCCCGCGTCATGAGCTCCCGGAACCGTCGCTCGTCGCAGGGCGCTGAGGGGTCGAACGACGAGACTCAGGTGGGTGGTTCAACGGTCGGTCTCGTCGTATGCAAGAAGTCGGGACTGCCCCGCGACAGGATAGGAGTGGAGAAGACCTGCTTTACGGGGGGTGTCGGTCCAATTCGAGGGAGCGGACGGCCAACCGATCGGGATCCGTCACTCGATTCGCTGCCAGAGCAACTCGGTAGGCGTGGCGGTTCAACGGACTTGCTGCGGCGGAGTTCGTAGCAGGACGTCGCGACGGTTCATTTCTCAGCTCTCGCCGGCCGTTGAGCTCCCGGCCGGGGCGCTAACCTATACCCGAGGACGTCCTCGGGCAACGCACCGCCAGAAGAACCGAGTGCTCCGACGCGCACGCGTTCGCCGCAGAGACCGCGTCGCCGGGATCGGAAGGACCCTTCCCCTCGGTCCGTTCGCGGGTTACTCTCCCGATGCAGCGGAGACCCGCGGGTGCCCCCTTCGCCGCGACGCGAGACTCTTTTCGGACCAAGGTGAAACTCCCCGGCGGCCCCGCGGCTGTGCGCCGCGAGGCCGGCGGTTACGGGATCCTTCATGACCCTCGAATCCAGCGGCGGCTCCGAGGGCGCCACGAAGCTCCTCTGGTGGCCCTGTCCCAATTGCCGCCTCTGGCACCAGACGCGGCTTCCGGTCGAGCTGCTCGAGGGGAATTCGGTGGAGGTCCGGTGTCCGATCAACGGGCGCCTCGTTCACCGTCCCGTGACGCGCAAGCCTCCCCGCGGGGAGATGGCGCCTCCCGTGAAGCGCGGGCTCTTCTCCCGCCTCTTCGGAGGCCGACGCCCGGCCTGAAGGCCCGCCGCGGGCCTTTCCCCCTGTATCCTCTGCCCATGCGCGGTTCTCACGGTTGGGCGGAGATCGATTCGGCGCGCAAAAACGAGATCATCGCGGCCATCGAATCGGGGGGCGCGACGCGGGGCCCGTCGCACGTCGAGCTGGACCTGACGGACCGCTGCAACGTGGCCTGCTACTTCTGCAACCAGCAGGATGTCCGAACCACCCAGCAGATCTCCTTCGAGCACGTCTGTGCGCTGATCGACGAGCTCGTCGCCACGGGCCTGAAGTCCGTCCGCTTTTCCGGGGGAGGGGATCCCCTCGCCCACCGGGATTTCGCCCGCGTTCTCGATCACGCCGCCGCTCGGGGCGTCGTCGTGGACAACCTGACCACGAACGCCGCCCTTCTCGGTCCCGAGATTGCCGGAAGGCTCGTCGACGGGCGCGCGCGCGAAGTGCTGGTCTCCCTCAATGCCGCGGACGCGGCCGATTACGCGAGGATGATGCAGGTCAAGCCCGTGGTTTTCGACCGCGTCGTCGAGAACGTGCGGGGGCTCGTCGCTCGGCGAGGCACTCGCGGCATGCCGGCGATCTCCGTCCAGTTCCTGATCGACCGCTTGAACGTCGAGCGGCTGCCGGAGATGTACGAGCTCGGACGCTCTCTCGGCGCCGACCGGATTCCCGTGAGCCTCGTCCTGAACATCCCGCTCGCCCGCATCGACCCGAATCGGCTTCTTCACCCCTCTGAGATCGAGAGGATGCGTCCCCTCCTTCGAGATCTCCTCGAGCGCGACCGCGAGGAGCGCCGTCTCCAGATTTTCTTTCCGGTCCCCGAGTGGAACGCGATGATGGACGAGATGCGGCGGGAGCTCTCGTATCCCGCGGACCCTCCGCTCTTTCCCACGGCTCCCGCTTTTCGGAGCGGGAACGGCCACTGCTTCTTCGGCTGGTACACGGCGACGATCCGCGGCAACGGCGACCTGTATCCCTGCTGCCTGCTCATGAGCCCCGACTACAAGCCGCTCAGAAACGCGTTGAACGGCCGTTTTGTCGACCACTGGAACGGGCCGGAGTTCACCCGGCTGCGCACCGAGATGCGGGACGTCCTGCTCGCGGGCGACGCCGCCGAATTCGATCCGGAGCGCCACCGGGTGATTCGCCCGCAGTGCGTCACGGACGGCGCCTGCTGGCTGAAGAACATGTACTTTCGAGGCGACGAGGCGTTCTACGCGAGGCTCGGCGAGGCCCTGGAGCGCGCCCGGCGCCGGGGCCGGTTTCGCCAGGCGGCGTCCCGCCGGCTCCGCATGGTGCTGGACGCGGCCCGCCGGTTCGCCCGGCCCGCGGCTTCCTGATTTGCGACGGATTTTCGCCCCCGTTTCCCCATAAGATGCGTTCCCCAACTTTTTTTTGAGGAGGAGTCATGAAGGTCTATCACCGGATCGTGGGATTGGCTGCGGCCGCCGTGCTCGCGACGGCGGGGTTCGCCGGGGCGCAGGACAGCACGAAAAAGGCGGCGGCGCCCGCGGGGAGCGACAAGGAGAAGGCGATGATGGACGCGATGGTGAAGGCCGGAACGCCCGGAGCCGAGCACAAGAAGCTCACCGACATGGCCGGCACCTGGGACGCGAAAGTGCGGATGTGGATGAAGCCGGGCGCGCCCCCCGAGGAGTCGGCCGGCGTCTCCGAGGCCACATCCATCATGGGCGGCCGCTACCTCGAGGAGAAGTTCACCGGAATGATGATGGGTCAGCCGTTCACCGGCCAGGGCATCACGGGGTACGACAACGTCCAGAAGAAGTACGTCGCCACGTGGGCGGATTCCATGAGCACCGGGATCATGAACTCGACCGGCAGGGCCGACGGGAACAAGATGACCATGTCCGGCCAGATGGCCGACCCCATGACGGGCAAGATGTCGACCCTCAAGGAAGTGATGACGGTCACCGACACCGACCACCACACCTTCGAGATGTGGGCACCCGGCCCGGACGGCAAGGTGTACAAGATGATGGAGATCGAGTACACGCGCAAGAAGTAGGTGCCGAACGGCTTCGAGGGAAGAGGGCGGGCGCAGGCCCGCCCCTTTTTTTGTCCCTCCCCGGTCTTCCCTACCTTGCGGACGGCCCGATCGGGCTCCGCGTAGGGTTCGAGCGGGCGCTTCGTTTGCATGAGTTCGTCCGGAACGACAGGAGGCCCCGACGAGTCAAAATGCGCTCGCCGCCCCGCCGCCCCGGGTGCTCGTCATCGAGGACGACCCCGAGACCCGGCAAGGTGTCCAGCAACTACTTGCGGAAGAAGGGTTTGGCGTGGAACTCGCGTCCGACGGCGCGGAAGCGCTGGCCCTGCTGCGGCAGGCTTCGCCTCCCACGCTGATCCTGCTCGATCTTCAGATGCCCGGAATGAGCGGCTGGGAATTCCGCCGTGAGCAGCTCTCGGAGCCCTCCCTTTCTCGAATCCCCGTCGTATTGATGACCGGCTACGGCGAGTACGACGCGTCGCTCGCCTGCTTGAAAGCGGACGGTCATCTCCAGAAGCCCGTTCGCTCCGACGAGCTGCACGGCGTGCTCGAGCGCTTCCGCTGAACCCGGCCGATCGAGACCCGGAGAATGGGGCCCGAGATTCTCATCGTCGAGGATGACCCGGAGCTCCTGGAGGCGATGAGCGGCGCGCTCGAGTCCGAAGGGTTCGGCGTCGGTCGCGCGCGCCACGGCCTCGAAGCGCTCGGTCTGCTGCGGGCGGGTCACCGTCCCCGGGTCATCCTTCTCGATTTGATGATGCCAATCATGAACGGCTGGCAATTCCGCCACGAGCAACGCCAGGACTCGGAGCTTGCGAAGATTCCCGTCATCGTCGTGTCGGCGATCACGGACAGCGCGCAGCACGCGGCCTGGCTGGAGGCCGACGCCTACGTCTCCAAGCCGCTTTCGCTGAGCACGCTCCTCGAGATGGTGAATCGTTTCTGCCGGAAGCCTCTCCCTCGCGGGGAATCGACGTAGTCGGCGGGCGGGAGACGTCAGCCGTCAGGCGATCTTGCGCGCCATCGTCAGGCCCAGGACGAGAAACACGAGAAACAGGATCCCGAAGAGCAGGGCGAAGAACTTGGCGACCGCAAAGGACGCTCCCGCGATACTGGTGAATCCCAGCAGGGCGGCGATCAATCCGATCACGAGGAATGTGACGGCGAGCTTCAGCATGGGGTCCCTCCGGAGGGGCTGGTTTGCGAGAAGTGTGCCCAGGCAATCGCCTCCGCTTCGCTGCGGCTCCCGCAGCGTGAGGCTCCTCGCACGTCGCCTGCGCTTGGCTCCGGCTCCCGCGACGTGAGGCTCCTCCCTTCGCGACGCTCGGGACACGTCGCCTGCGCTGCGCTTCGGCTCCCGCGACGTGAGGCTCCTCCCTTCGCGACGCTCTCGGGAGACTCCTCACGTCGCGAGCGGATGGGCGAGTGGGGCGGGAATCGTTTCGGTGGGCTCTGGCTCCTGCGGGGGTCCCCCTCACCCTGTCCCTCTCCCGCGGCTGCGGGGGAGAGGGGACTCCAGCGGAATGGCTCCTCCCGCCCGTGCCTAACCGCGGCCGTCCTCGCGCGCCGCATTCCCAGATGACCCGATGACCCGATGACCCGATGGTCCGATGACCCGATCGCCGCCGATCACCCGATCCCCAGATTGATCACCCGATTACCGGATCACCCGATCACCCGATTCTTATTGTCTCGAAGGGGAAAAGATTGACTCCGATCGATCAGGCGGCTCGCCGACTCCGAAGCGCTCGCCGAGTGACGGTCGTCACCGGCGCGGGCGTGTCGGCGGCGAGCGGCGTCCCGACCTTCCGCGGAGCGGCCGGTCTGTGGAAAAGCTTCCGGCCGGAGGACCTCGCCACCCCGGGCGCGTTCGAGCGCGATCCCGCGATGGTCTGGGAGTGGTACGACTGGCGGCGCCAGAAGATCGCCGCGGCGCGTCCCAACGCGGCGCACGAGACGATCGCCGCCTGGAGCCGGCGATTCGATCGTTTCGTCCTCGTCACGCAGAACGTCGACGGGCTCCACGAGCTCGCCGGCACCGTCGGGGTCGTCCGATTCCACGGCTCGATCTGGATCCTCGCGTGCACCGCTCCCTGCGGGGCGAGGCCCGAGGGATGGGAGGACCGGCGCGCGCCGCTTCCGGAGGTTCCGCCCCTCTGCCCCGACTGCGGCGCGCTCGCGCGCCCGGGCGTCGTCTGGTTCGGGGAGCCCATCCCGGCGACGGCTCTCGCGGCCGCGGAGCTGGCCCTCGACTGCGACGTCTTCGCCGTCGTCGGAACCTCCTCTCTCGTGATGCCCGCGGCGGGTCTCGCGGACCGGGCGCGCCGGAAAGGCGCCTTCACGGTCGAGGTGAATCCCGAAGCGACGCCGGCGATTTCGCGGGTCGACCTCGTGATCGCCGGTCCGGCGGAAGACGTGCTCCCGGAAATCGCGCGGCGGATGTGAGACTGGAATCGTGACGGACGCTAGGAGGGCGGCTTTCCAGTCAGCGCCCTGCGAGCGGCGAGCGCGACCCGCAGCGCGTCGCTCGCGCTTCCCGCGATCGCGGTCAGGTGGCCCATCTTTCTTCCGGGCCGCGGCTCGCTCTTTCCGTAGAGGTGAAGCTTCGCCTCCTCGAAAGCGCACGCGGCGGCCCAGTCGGGCTCTCCGTCCGCCCACAGATCGCCGAGGAGGTTGGCCATCGCGGCGGTCGCGAGCGCCCGTGTCGAGCCGAGCGGCAGGCCGCAGACCGCTCGCAACTGCTGTTCGAACTGGCTCGTGACGCAGGCGTCGATGGTCAGATGCCCGGAGTTGTGAGGCCGGGGCGCGAGCTCGTTGACCACGAGCGACCCGTTGCGCAGGACGAAAAGCTCGACGCAGAGCACGCCGACCAAGTCGAGAGCCTCGGCGATGGCTCTCGCGATTCCCACGGCCCTTTCGCGGGCGGGATGGGCGTCGTCGACGACGGTGTAGTCGAGGATGTGATTCACGTGCGCGTTGCGCAGAACGCCGAAGTCGGCCAGCGCGCCGTCCATCCCCCGAGCGACGATCACCGACGCCTCGTGATCGAAGTCGACGAACTTTTCGAGAACCGCTTCCTGCCTGCCGATCGCGTCCCAGGCCGCCAGCGATTCTTCCGCCGAGCCGATTTTCGTCTGCCCTTTTCCGTCGTAGCTGAACGCCACGCGCTTCAACACGGCCGGGACACTCACGGACGCGATCGCCGCCGATAGCTCCGCGGGGGTTCGCACGGGAGCCCACGGCGCCACCGGAAAGCCGTGCGATTGGAGGAAGGTCTTCTCTCTCAGGCGGTTCTGGCAGACGAAGAGCACCTGGCCATCGGGGCGGACGGGCGCATGCTCGGCGGCGGCGGCCGCGGCCGCCGAAGAGACGTTCTCGAACTCGAAGGTGACGACGTCGACGCCCCGCGCGAATTGCCGGACGGCGTC
>JBBQNC010000109.1:0-10602 GCA_038329555.1 Thermoanaerobaculia bacterium | reverse complement strand
CTCCCTATGGTCGATCATCGTCGTGTACCCTAGCTTCACGATCCCGTTCTCGATCTGGCGGCTGATGGGATTTTTCAAGTCCATCCCGCGAGAGCTCGAGGACGCGGCGATGGTCGACGGACTGACCCGCTTCCAGGCGTTTCTGAAGCTCGTGATCCCCATCTCGGTGTCGGGGATCCTGACGGTCGTGATTTTCACGTTCACCCTCGTGACCCAGGAGTTCGTCTACGCGCTGACGTTCATCTCGTCGGCGTCGCACCAGACCGTCGGCGTCGGCGTCCCGATCTATCTGGTCCGGGGAGACGTCTACTACTGGGGGTCGCTCATGGCGGCGTGTCTCATCGCGGCGCTGCCGATCGGGATCCTCTACAACCTCTTCCTCGACCGCTTCATCGCGGGCTTCACGGTGGGATCGGTCAAGTGACCGGCGGGCTTCACGCGGGTGTTAGGATGACGGGAAGTCGCGAAAGGGACGTCATGCAGGCCGACGACGGTTCCCATCCCTCCCGTCACTGTCCGCCGCCCCGACGGAGGACGCCGGCGCCGATTCACTCTCCCCCTCCCCGAGCGCGATGTTGTCCGCCGGAAACGGCGTTGGGTCCCTCCCCGGAGGCACGGGCGATTCAATTGAAAAGGAGGGTTCGATGAAGTCTCCAAAGCGTCTCGCGGGCCCGGCGGCGGCCGCACTGCTTTTCGCCGTTTCCCTGCAAGCCCAGACGACGGCTCCCCCGGTCACGCCGGTTCCCGGCGCTCCCCCGGCCGCTCCACCCGCGCCGATCGTCGAGACGGGGGGCAAGGAAGGCCTCGTCATCCGCGGCTTCATCAGCGCGAGCCTCTTCGCCCAGGACCAGACCTTCGCCTTCGGCAACGGCCAGAACGCGGAGTGGCCGGTGCCGCCGGAGTTCTCGCGCGACCGGTGGACCCAGAGCGGCGACCTGAGAAACACGCGGCTGACGCTCGCGTTCAACGGTCCGAAGATCAGCGGAGACTGGCGCCTCGCCGCCGTTCTCGAGACCGATTTCTTCGGCGGCAACAACGGCACCGGCGCCTTCGCCGACCAGCAGCAGGTCCCCCGGCTGCGATTCGGCTACGCCGACATCACGAACGGGCGGACGACGATCCGAATCGGACAGTTCTGGGCTCCCCTCTTCGGCAACGTCCCCGTTTCGAACACCCACATCGCGTTTCCGCTGGGCTACGGAAGCGGCATGCTCGGGTGGCGCTACCCCGGCATCTTCCTGTACCAGGTCCTGACTCCCAAGTCCTCGCCCGTCAGCGCCGAGGTGCAGCTCGCCGTGATGCGCGGAAACTGGGACAACTCGCCGGGCTCGAACGTCAACTCGGTGTCGCAGGGCAACGCGGGGACGCCGCAGTACGAGGCACGTTTCAACCTGGGCGGCAAGGCGGGCGCGGGGACGTGGGGCATGTACGTGGTCGGTCACTACGACCAGAAGGATCTCTCCGGACCGAACGCGAGCACCGCAAACGACAAGTTGACGGGGTCGTTGGGCGAGCTCGGCGCGCGCTTCCAGCTCGGCGGGCTCCTGATCCACGGCAACGTGTATTCGGGCAAGAACGCCGGCCAGCAGTTCGCCGCGCTGACGCAGTTCGGAAAGATCAAGAGCTCCGGAGGCTGGCTCCAGGTCGGCTACGACTTCACCAAGAACTGGGGCGTTTTCACGTTCTACGCGATCGACGATCCGAAGGACTCCGACGTGCGGACCGCGATCGCGGGCAACGCCGGGAGGCTGAAGAACGAGATCTACAACGGGATGCTCCGGTGGCGCACGGGCCCCTACTCGCTCGGGCTCGAGTGGTTCCACGCGAATCTCACGACCGTCTCGGGAGCCGGCAAGATCAAGACGAAGGGGAACCAGATCGCGCTCTCGGCCCTCTATAATTTCTAGCTCGCGCCTTCTTTTCCCGATCCCGGCGCGCGGGTCGACGCGCGCCGGGCGGGCTGCTGTCTCGTCAGACAGTGGATCGTGCCGAGCCCCCAGACGAGGTCCACCGCGTGGATCCCGACGACGGGCCGATCGGGGAAGAGCTCACCCAGAATTCCGAGGGCCTCGCGGTCGCGGACGTCGTTGAACGTGGGCACGAGGACGGCGGCGTTCGCCACGTAGAAATTGGCGTAGGAGGCCGGAAGCCGCCGGCCGTCGAAGTGGACGGGAGAGGGCATCGGGAGCGGCACGACCTCGAGCCGGGAGCCGTCTTCGAGCCGCATGCCTTCGAGCCGTTCGCGGTTCTCTTCGAGGACGGCGTAGTTCGCGTCGGAAGAATCGGTCTCGCGGCACAGGACGACGGTCCGCGGTCCCGTGAACCGGCAGAGGTCGTCAGTGTGTCCATGGGTGTCGTCGCCGGCGATGCCGCGCCCGAGCCAGAGCACGTTCCCGGCCCCCAGGTCCTCGTGGAAGATCCGCTCGTAGTCCTCTCTGCGGAAGCCCGGGTTTCGCACCTGGACTTCCGGGTCGAGCAGGCATTCCTCGGTCGTGATCAGCGTGCCTCGCCCGTTCACGTCGATCGCTCCTCCCTCGAGCACCGGCTCGCGGCCGCTCGCGGACGAGAGAACTCGCAGGCCGAGCGCCCGGGCCACGCGCTCCGGCACGCGGACGTCCCGCCGCCAGTCGGGGTATCGGGCCCAGCCGTTGAAGCGGAACCGTCGGATCGCCACCTCCGGCCGCGACCCGCCGCGGCGCACGAAGGCGGGCCCGGAGTCGCGCGTCCAACCCCGGTCGGTCGGAATCCGGAAGAACTCGATCGCCGCGAAGTCCGCGCCGCTCCTCGAGAGGACCCGGCGGGCCCGCCTCTCGTGGTCGGTGGACTCGACCAGGATCCGCACGATCTCGCCGCGCGAGATCCAGCGCGTCATCTCGCCGTAGGCCCAGGGGATCGGCCCGAAGCGGCCGGGCCAGTCGGTGGTGTTGTGGGGCCAGCCGATCCAGGTCGCCTCGTGAGGCTCCCATTCGGCGGGCATGGCGAACGAAGCCGTCAGCGGCCCTCGCTCCACGGCTCGCCGGCGAGGAACCGCGACGTGATCCCCCCGTAGGCGTCGATGCGCCGATCGCGGAGAAAGGGCCAGTTGCGGCGGACGTCCTCGATCCGGGCCGGGTCCACTTCCGCGATCAGGATCTCCTCGCGGTCCGCGGACGCCTGGGCCACGATCACGCCCTGCGGGTCCGCCACGAAGGAGTTTCCCCAGAACTCAATCCCCGCCCCGCCGCCCTCCGGTGTCTCGCGCCCGACCCGGTTCACCGCCGCTACGTAGAGGCCGTTGGCGATGGCGTGGCCTCTCTGGACCGTCCGCCAGGCGTCGAGCTGGGCCGCGCCCTGCTCCGCCTTCTCGTGGGGATGCCAGCCGATCGCGGTGGGATAGAAGAGAACGCTCGCCCCCTGGAGGGCCGCCATCCGGGCCCCCTCCGGGTACCACTGATCCCAGCAGATCAGGGTCGAGATCCGCCCCGGCCTCACGTCGAAGGCGGGAAAGCCGAGGTCTCCGGGAGCGAAGTAGAACTTCTCGTAGTAGGCCGGATCGTCCGGGATGTGCATCTTCCGGTACACGCCCGCAATCGTGCCGTCCGCGTCGATCACAGCGGCGCTGTTGTGGTACAGCCCCGCGGCCCGGCGCTCGAACACGGGAGCGATGACCGCGACGCCCGACTTGCGCGCGGCGTCCCCGAGACGCTCCGTCGTTGGACCCGGCAGCGCCTCCGCGAGGTCGAACGTCGCCGCGTCCTCCTTCTGGCAGAAGTACTGCGAGCGGAAGAGCTCGGGAAGGCAGACCACCGCGGCGCCAGCCCGCGCCGCTTCCTCGACCTTAGCGGCGCCTCGCTCGAGGTTCTCGTCGGGATCCGGCCCGCAGGCCATCTGGACCAGGCCGATCCGAAATCGTCCCTCGCCGGTCTTCGCGCTTTCCAAGGCTCGCATCTTAACGTCAGCGGCACGGCGATCCGCCGGGGCTCTCGCGGCCGGTCTTCGTTTCTTGACGCCCCGGCGCGGCGCCCGTAGTCTCTGGCGGCAACCCGGCGCGAGACCGGCGCGGCGTCGCCGGCCATCGAGAAAGGCGGAGCCATCCCCGTCTACGAGGATCCCCCAGACGGCGTTCGGATCGAGGCGGAGGCGCTTCGCCGCTGGACCGAGACCACCCTCGAACGCGTCGGCACGCCGGGGGACATCGCCGCCGACGTGGCGGAGGTTCTCCTGGCCTCCGATCTGCGGGGTATCGCGTCCCACGGAACCGCGCGGATGCCGCAATACGTCAAGCTCGTCGAAGCGGGCGTGATGGACCCCGCGGCCCGGCCCGTTCGCGAGAGCGGCAAGGCCGCGTTGGTGCGCTTCGACGCGCGCAATGGCTGGGGACACCACGCGGCCCGCGTCGCCACCGACGACGCGATCGAGCGCGCGGCGCTCTCCGGCTCGGCGATCTCGTCCGTCCGCAACACGAACCACTACGGGATCGCGGGCTGGTACGCGATGCGCGTGGCCCGGCGCGGGATGATCGGGATGAGCCTGACGAACACCTCGCCCCTGGTCGCGCCCACTCGCGCGCGGGTCTCCCTGCTCGGGACGAATCCGATCGCCGTCGCGGCGCCCTCCGGACGCTTCGGAATGGTGGTCCTCGACATGGCGACGAGCGCCGTTCCCCGCGGCCGGATCGAGGTCGCGGCCCGCCGCGGGGAGACGCTGCCCGTCGGCTGGGCGATCGGTTCGGACGGCTCTCCCGCCACGAGCCCCGAGGCGGCGCTCGCCGGCGCTCTCCAGCCGCTCGGCGGCGCGGAGGAGACGGGCGGCCACAAGGGCTACGGCCTCGCGCTCGTCGTCGAGCTTCTCTGCGGGATCCTCGCGGATGCCGCGTTCGGCCCCAACGTCATCGGTCTTTTCTCGACGGATGGGCCGTCGAATCTCGGCCAGTTCTTCCTGGCGATCGATCCGGCGGCCGTCGGCGGGGCCGCGGCCTTCGAATCCCGCCTGGAGCGCCTCGTCGAGCAGTTGATTTCGGCGCCGACGGCCGCCGGCGCCCCCGGCCCCGTCCTCTTCCCGGGACAGCCGGAGGCGGAGAGAGCGCTCGCCCAGGCCGCGAACGGCGTCGCGATCGACCGCGGGCATTACGGGTCGCTCCGCGAGCTGGGTCTGCGCCTGGGCGTCCCGTTTCCCGACGGCTGGCCGCTTTTTCCGAACGCTGCCGGGGACCGGTGACCTCGGTGGCCGTACGGGGCCGTTCCGGGGATCGCTGGGATCTCGCCGTGATCGGCGGCGGGATCGTCGGACTCGCGACCGCCTACCAGATCCTCCGGAAACGCCCCGCCTTGAGGGTTCTCGTCCTCGAGAAGGAGAGCGACCTCGCGATGCACCAGACGGGCCACAACAGCGGCGTCCTGCACGCGGGGCTGTACTACCCGCCGGGATCTCGAAAGGCGCGTCTCTGCCGCGAGGGCAAGGAGGAACTCGAGCGGTTCGCCCGGGAGAAGGGCATCCCGTTCGAACGCTGCGGCAAGCTGGTCATCGCGGTCGACGCCGGCGAGCTCGATCGGCTCGCGGCGATCCGCGAGAGCGCCCGCGCCAACGGGATCGAAGGGGTCGAGGAGGTGGGTCCGGAGCGGATGCGGGAGATCGAGCCGCACGCCGCGGGAGCCCGCGGGCTCTGGTCGCCCTCCAGCGGAATCATCGATTTCCGGCGGGTCGCGCTCGCCTGTGCCGCGGAAGTCGCGGCGCGGGGAGGCGTGGTGGAGACGGGCGTCGCCGTCACGGCGATTCGAGACGCCGGGGCCGAGCGGGTGATCTCGACTTCACGGGGAGACGTGATCGCGCGCGATCTGATCGCGTGCGCGGGGCTGCACTCGGATCGCGTCGCGCAAATGACGGGAGACGCGGGGGGAGAGCGTATCGTTCCGTTTCGAGGGGATTACTACACGCTGAAGCCCGCGGCGCGGCGCCTCGTGCGGGGCCTGATCTACCCGGTGCCGGACCCGCGGCTTCCGTTCCTCGGAATCCACTTCACGAAACGGATCGACGGCGAGGTCCTCGCCGGGCCCAATGCGGTCCTCGCGTTCGCGCGCGAGGGTTACCGGAGGCGGGACTTCTCGCCGCGGGATCTCGTCGAGACGCTCGCATTCCCGGGTTTTCGGAGGCTCGCGCGCCGACACTTCGCGACCGGGCTCGCCGAGACGTGGCGGGACTTCTCGAAACGGGCCTTCACGGCGAGCCTCGCGCGATTCGTTCCGGAGATCCGCCGCGACGATCTCGTCTTCGGCCCCTCCGGAGTGCGCGCGCAATCCCTGTCCGCCGACGGAAGGCTCGTCGACGACTTCTCGATCGGAGAGAGCTCCCACGTCCTTCACGTCCGCAACGCCCCCTCCCCCGCCGCGACGGCCTCCCTGGCGATCGGTCGGGAGCTCGCGGAGATGGCAGCGAAACGTTTCGGCTGGGATTCCTGAGCGGGGCCGGGCTCACGCGCGGCCGGAGCCCGCTTTTCCAGACGGCCGTACGCGGGCCGCGGCCGGAGGCCGCTATTCGAGACGCCCGTACGCGGGCGTCGTCAGGAATTCGGCGAACGCCGGGCTCTCGACGAGCTCGTCCAGGATCTCCGCCGCTTCGCGCAGCCCGCCGGTGGCGGGACCGCCCAGCCGGTCCAGCTCCTCTTCCCGAATCGCCCGGTAGAGCTCCCGAGTCACGGTCCGGCCGTCGGGAAGGGCGGCGGCGGCGTGGACCCACTGCCACAGCTGAGAGCGCGAGATCTCGGCGGTGGCGACGTCCTCCATCAGGTTGTCGATCGCCGCCGCGCCGACTCCGAGGAGCCAGGAGCTCAGGTACTGAAGGGCGACGTTGACGTTGTTGCGGACGCCGTGCTCGGTGACGCTTCCGCCGGGCACCCGCGTGTCGAGAAGCATCTCGGCCGTTACCGCCACGTCGTCGCGCCGGCGGTCCCTCTGGCTCGAGCGGTTCCCGAGGGCCGTCTCGAACACCTCCGTCGCGACGGAGACGAGACCGGGATGGGCCACCCAGGTCCCGTCGAAACCGTCTCCCGCCTCGCGCTGCTTGTCCTGGCGGACCTTCGCGAGGGCGGCCTCGTTGACCGCCGGATCCTTTCGCGTGGGGATGAACGGCGCCATGCCTCCCATGGCGTGGGCCCCGCGACGGTGGCACGTGGCGACGAGGAGGTCCGTGTACGCTCGCATGAAGGGAACGGTCATCGTCAGCTGCGCGCGATCCGGAAGGACGGGACCGGGCCGGTTGCGCATCGTCTTGATCGTCGAGAACAGATAGTCCCAACGCCCGGCGTTCAAGCCGCTCGCGTGTTCGCGAAGCTCGTAGAGGATCTCCTCCATCTCGAAGGCGGCCGGCAGGGTCTCGATCAGCGCGGTCGCGCGGAATGTCCCGGACGGAATCCCGAGCTCCTCCTGCGCGAACAGGAAGACGTCGTTCCAGAGCCGGGCCTCGAGATGGCTCTCCATCTTGGGGAGGTAGAAATAGGGAGCCGTCCCGCGCGAGACCCGCTCGCGCGCGTTGTGGAAGACGTACAGCCCGAAGTCGAACAGGCTGGCCGAGATCGGCTCCTGGTCGACCACGACGTGCTTCTCGGAGAGGTGCCAGCCCCGGGGACGCACGAGGAGCGTCGCGATCGCGTCGTTCAAGCGATAGCTCCGGCCGTCGGGGCCCTCGAACGCGATCTCTCCCCGAACGGTATCGATCAGATTGGCTTGGCCCTGCACGACGTTCTCCCACGTCGGAGAGAGCGAGTCTTCGAAGTCCGCCATAAAGACGTTCGCGCCCGAGTTCAGGGCGTTGATCATCATCTTCCGCTCGACCGGGCCGGTGATCTCCACCCAGCGCTTTTCGAGATCGCGCGGAGCCGGGGCCACCTGCCACGCGGCGTCTCGAACGGAAGCCGTTTCGGGCAAAAAACCCGGACTTTCCCCGGCGTCGAACCGGGCCTGGCGCTCGGCCCTGCGCGTGAGCAGCCGCCGGCGCGTCGGCTCGAAGCGGCGGGCGAGCCGTCCCAGGAACTCGAGCGCCTCCGGCGAAAGCACCCGCCGCCCCGCGTCGAGCGATTTTCCGAGGACCCGGACCGCAGGCTCCATGCCGCCTCCACGCGCCTTTTTTCGAGCCTACAACAGCTCGAGAATGCGGTGCTTCTGCACCTTGCCCATCGCGTTGCACGGCAGCTCTGCGAGGACCCGGACCTCGCGCGGGCACTTGTAACGGGCGAGGAATCGCGCCGCGAACGCCGCGAGATCCGCCGTGAGCGCGGTGGCGTCGGGAGCCGTTCCGCCCGGCCGGAGAACGACGGCCGCCACGATCCTCTCCCCCCGGGTCGGGTCGGGCGCTCCCACGACGGAGACGTCCGCAACGAGAGGGTGCGTCCGCAGGACGTCTTCGACCTCCCGCGCCGAGATCTTGAAGCCTCCGCTCTGGATCACGTCGACCGACTTGCGCCCGACGATCCGCACGGGGCCTCCCGCGTCGCGGATGGCGACGTCCCCCGTCGCAAACCAGCCGTCCCGAAACGCCGCCTCCGTCTCCCGCGGACGCCCCCAGTACTCCGACATCATTCCGCTGCTCCTCGCGAAGATCTCCCCGGTCTCTCCGAACGGGGTGTCCTCGCCCGCGTCGTCCACGATCCGGACCGCGCATCCGGGAACGGGAACGCCGACCGTGCCGGCGCGCCGCTCCCCGTCGCAGGGGTTCGAGAGCGTGAAGAGCGTCTCCGTCATCCCGTAGCGCTCCAGGATCGGATGGCCCGTCAGCCGCCGGAATTCCTCGAAGAGCGGGCCCGGAAGCGCCGCGCTCCCCGACGTGAAGAGCCGCGCTCGCGCCAGAGACGCGGCCGCTCGGGGCCGGTTCGCGAGGAGCTCGACGAGCCGCGCGTACATCGTGGGAACCCCCAGGAAGAGCGTGGCCCCCAACTCTTCGAAAGCGCGCACGACTTCGGCTTCGTCGAATCGCTCCTGAAGGAGCAGCGTCGACCCCGCGACGAGCGCCCCGTGCACGCCCAGGCACAGACCGTGGACGTGGAAGAGCGGCAGCGCGAGCACGACCCGGTCGGCCGCGGTGACGCGCCAGAGAGACATCACCGCCTCGGTGTTCTCGAGGACCGCACGGTACGAGAGGCAGACGCCCTTGCCCGGACCGGTCGTCCCCGAGGTGTAGACGATCAGGGCCGTGTCCTCGTCCCGCGGCGGGAGGTCCTCCCGTCCGACCCCCTCGCCCCCACCCTCGAGGAGACGCTCGAAGGAGGTCTGCCCGCCGGCGCCTGCCCCGGCGCCGTCGCCGCCGATGACGATCTCGCGCTCGATGGCGACTCGTCCCGCGAGCTCCTCGACGGCCGCCGCCGCGGCACTGGCCGCCCGGAAGACGACCGCTTTCGCCCCCGAGTCGTCGAGGACGTGCTTCGCTTCGGCGGCGGGCGAGCGCGGGTTCACGGGGACGTGGATCACGCCCAGCCGGTAGTGCCCGAGCATCGCGACGATCGTTTCGGGCGCGGTCTCGGCGAACACGGCGACCCGGTCTCCCCGCACGACCCCGAGCGCCGAGATCCCGGAGGCGTACCGCCGGGAGAGCCGGTCGAGATCTCCGAAGGAGAGCGTTCGATCTCGAAAGACGAGAGCCGCGCGCTCCGGAGCGGCTTCGAGTCTCTCGAGGAAGCGACGGACGGAGGATCCCGTCGTTCCGTCAGCCATCACATCTGACCGCCTCGCGCTACAGCCCGAGGTACGCCTGCCGGATCCGCGGGTCGTCCTGCAGCTCCGCGGCGCCGCTCGACTGCACCACCCGGCCGGTCTCGAGGACGTAACCGCGGTGCGCGTGCTCCAGCGCGACCTGCACGTCCTGCTCGACCAGGAGCACCGCGGTTCCCTCCCGATTGATCCGCGAGATCAGGTCGAGGAGCCTCTCGACGACGAGCGGCGCCAGGCCGAGCGAAAGCTCGTCGATGAGGAGAAGCCGGGGCCGCGCCATGAGCCCGCGGCCGATCGCGCACATCTGCTGCTCTCCGCCCGAGAGACGTCCGGCGAGCTGCCCCGCTCGTTCTTCGAGTCTCGGCAGCAGCGCGTAGATCCGCTCGAGGTCCTCCGCGATTTCCGGTCCGTCGCGGCGCAGGTAGGCGCCCTGGAGGAGATTCTCTCTCACGGTGAGCCCGGCGAAGAGGCGCCGTCCCTGGGGCACGTGGATGATCCCCGCGCGGACGACCTCGTCCGTCCGGGCGCGCGTCAGGTCCTTCCCGGCGAACCGCACGGAGCCGGACGTCGCGGTCAGGAGCCGGGAGATCGTCGAGAGGAGCGTCGTCTTGCCCGCGCCGTTGGCCCCGATCAGGGCGACGACTTCCCCCTCGCGAACCTCCAGGGACACGTCGCGCAGGATGGGCATGTTGCCGTAACCGGACGAGAGATCCGACACCTCGAGGAGCGCGGTACACCCGGGCGGGGGGGGCGGGGCCGCCCGCGGGGGGGGGGGGGGGGCGGGGGGGGGGGGGGCCCGGGGGGGGTGGCCCCGCCTCGCCCCCCCCCGCGCGGGCGGCCCCCGCCCCCCGGCCCGGGTGTACCGCGCTCCTCGAGGTGTCGGATCTCTCGTCCGGTTACGGCAACATGCCCATCCTGCGCGACGTGT
>JBBQNC010000108.1:0-10607 GCA_038329555.1 Thermoanaerobaculia bacterium | reverse complement strand
GAAGGGGCGCCCCGTCGGCGCCGATCATCCGCGCGCGACCGTACACGAAGGCGCACTCGGGACGCGACGAAAGCGCGGCGAGCCCGCGCTCCACTGCGTCGGGCAGGAGTCGGTCGTCGGCGTCGAGAGAGACGAGATAGGCGCCGCGGCTCTCCCGAACGCCGTGGTTGCGCGCGGCGGCCGATCCGGCGTTCTCCTGGCGAATCAGACGAACCCCGGCATGACGCGAGACGACCGAGGCCGGATCGTCGGTCGACCCGTCGTCGACCACGACGATCTCGCGGTCCGGGTGGGTCTGCACCAGGACGCTCTCGATCGCCTCGCCCAGAAACCGAGCCTGGTTGTAGATCGGGATCACGACGGAGACCAGCGCGGCGGAAGTCGGCGGATCGGCGCCCACGGGTCGAGCTTACGCGACGGCTTCGCGCAGAGAGCTTCCCGCGAGCCAGCCGCGGTGCATCGCCTCGTCCGAATTGATGTAGGCCCACTCGGCGAACCGTCCCACGGTCGTGATCCCGGCGCCTTCGAGCCAGTCCTTCAGGCGGCCGACGACGGCGGCGCGACCGCGCGTCGGCACCGGGTATCCGTAAGGGACGTCCACCGTCGAGACGTCGAGGATCCGATCGTCGGGCCGGATCAGGCGAAGCCGCCGGAGATCGTTCACGAAGCGCCGCTCGAGCCCGGCCTCGCGGGGCCGCGGCGCATCGGGCCACGCCATCTCCCCCGAGATCCCGTGTTGCGGCCGTGCTCGCAGCGAGTCCGAGGAGTTGTGGTTGATGACGATCTTGTGTGCCGGCGAATCCGGATCGGCCGAGTAGATCCTCTGGATCGGGGTGCCGACCGGACGGTCGACCACGACGAAGCAGAGGCGGAGCGGCAGACGCTCGAGCGATGCGGCGTCCTCCCGGAGGTTCGCCGGGACATCGGGAAGGAGGCGAAGAAGCTCCGGCAGCGGCAGCGTCGAGACGAGCCGGTCCCAGCGGATCGCGCTTCCCAGCTCCATGGCCACTTCGCGCCGGCGGAGATCGAGGCCCGCGACGCGCGCGCCGAGCCTGAGATCGTGCACTCCGCCCGCGAGCGACCTCGCGATCTCGCCGAAGCCTCCTCGCGCCGGGTATGCGACCGCCGTGTCTTCCTGCAGCGGCGAGCGGCGTCCGCCCCGCTCCCGAAACGACTCCGGGATCCCCTCCGGCGCGGCGACCCGTTCGCCCGCCCAGTCGGCGGAGAGGCGAGAGATGTCGCCGCCCCAGAGCTTCCGGTTGTAAGGCAGCAGGAAGTGGCGGGCGATGCCCGTTCCGAATCGGCGCGTGAGATACGACTCGTAGTCGCGGGCACTCTCGCCTCCGTCCGCCTCGGCGAGCCCCCGTTCGCACTCGGCGACGACGACGGGATCGCGCAGCTCCGGAAGTGTTTCTGGAACGGATACGGGATCAAAAAATCTCCGACGCGGCAGCGGGCCTCTCGCTTCTGCTCGAACATCTCGAGAGATCCGAAGACGAGATCGCGAACTCCGGGATGCGGTGTGTGGAACGAGTGGCCGCCGAGGTCGAAGACGGCGCCCGACCGTTCGATCGTCCCCGAGAGTCCTCCGACGCTCTCCCGCTCGTCGAGAACGATCGCGGCCGGGCCCAGCGCGAGCGCCGCCGTGATGCCGGCGGGGCCGGCCCCGAGAACGACGACCGGGGCGTGCTCGCGGCCGCGCGAAGAGGTCCTAACTTCCAGCGCGGCCCCCGAAAACCATGTCCCGGACGCCTCGCCACCGCCGCGCCGCCGCCTCGCGATACTCCCGACGGCGATCGCGCCGCGGCTCCCGGAAGACCCGCTCGATCATCGACTCGAAATTCTCCAGGGGGAGCGTGTCGTAGGCGGGGTCGAACGACGCCTGGTCCCACTCGTCCGAGAACCGGCAGGCCATCTCGTACCAGCGCTCTCGGCGATGGCGGCGGCGCTCCTCCGGATCCTTTCCGAAGAGGGCGTTGGAGTAGCGCCCCTGAAAGTCCTGGTGCGTGCGGAGAATGCCGTACACGTCCGGCGACACGTAGGGCTTCAGGATCTCGGCGACGATGGGTCCGTGGTTCTCGACGGAGATCACGTTGGCCATGTCGTGGCAGAGCGCCGCGACGACGAGCTCTTCCGTCGCGCCCCAGCGGAGAGCCCGGGTCGCCGTCTGGAGACCGTGCTGGAGCTGGTCGACCTCTGCGTCCTCGAACAGCTCGCTGGACTGGAGGAGCATCGCCCTGACCCGGCCGGGCATCCCGGCCTGCCAGGCTCCGGTGACGCGGCCGATCTCGGCCCAGTCCTGTTCGGTCGCGCGATCCATCCGGGTAAAGGCCACGAAGTCCTCCGGGCACGTCACGGGGGCGCGCCCGACGCTCGAGGCGGCCGCACCGGCCCGCATTCTAATCAACCGCCATCCCGGTGAGAACGGCCCGCTTCGCTCGCCAGGACGGGCGCCGGGCGGCTTAGAATTCCCTCGAACAGAAAAAGGAGCCGAAATGACGAAGCGTCTCGCCCTCGCCTTCCTCGCGGTCTCGCTTCTGGGAGGACTCGCTCGGGCGGAGGAATCGGAAGCTCAGCGCCACGCCGTCGCGGCGGCGAACGCCTGGCTGGCCCAGACCGACGCGGGCCAGTACGGCGCGTCGTGGGACAGCGCCTCGTCGCTCTTCCAGCGCGCCGTGACGAAGGCGGACTGGGAAAAGGCCGTTCGCGCGGCCCGGGCGCCCCTCGGCGCCGCGAAATCGCGCAAGCTGCGAACGGCGGAGGAGACCCATTCGCTGCCCGGCGCTCCCGACGGCGACTATGTGGTCCTCACCTACGACACCTCGTTCGAGAACAAGGCGTCGGCCGTCGAGACCGTCACGCCGATGCGCGAGAAGGATGGGACGTGGAAGGTGTCGGGTTACTTCATCCACTGACCCCGATCTCCGACACCGCGGCCAATATACCCGTTGACGCTATAGCCATATCGGCTATAGTTTCGGGGATGACGAACGCGAGGCATCTCCGGCGATCGACCTACCTCCGCGCAGGGCTCGGCTTCGCCTTCTTTCTGGGCTCGGCGCTCGCCTCTCCGCCCGGCGCACAGTCCGGGGCCGGGGGCGCGCCGCCCGAAACCCCGGGGGGCTGGAAGACCGCGACGCCCGCGTCCGCCGGGCTCTCCGCGGCGCGGCTCGCCGCCATGGAGACCGCGATTCGCGCGGGAGAGTTCAAGAAGGTCACGAGCGTCCTCGTCGCCCGCCACGGCCGGCTGGTCTACGAGGGGTACTTCGGGGGCGCCGACGCGACGACCGCCCTGAACACGCGGTCGGCGACGAAGACGGTGACCGGGATGCTCATAGGCATCGCGATCGACCGCGGCTCCCTCTCCGGCGTCGATGCGCCCGTTCTGCGCTTCTTTCCCGAACTCCAGCCGGTCGCGAATCCCGACCCCCGCAAGGCGAAGATCACCATCGAAGACTTCCTGACGATGAGCTCGCTTCTCGAGTGCGACGACTGGAACTCCTTTTCCCGCGGAAACGAAGAGCGGATGTACCTGATCGAGGACTGGACCCGGTTCACACTCGACCTCCCGATCAAGGGGTTTCCGCCGTGGGCCACCAAACCCAAGGACTCGCCGCACGGCCGGAGCTTCAGCTACTGCACTGCCGGGGTCTTCACGCTCGGACGCGTCCTCGAGCGGGCGACGAAGACCCGCGTCGAGGACTACGCGCGGACTCACCTCTTCGGCCCGCTCGGGATCGACAAGGCGGAGTGGCCACTCTCCCCCCTGGGCCTCGCCCAGACGGGCGGCGGCCTCGGGTTGACGGCCCGCAGCCTCGCGCGGCTCGCGCAGCTCTACGGGGACGGCGGCGTTCGGGACGGGCGCCGACTGGTCTCGGCGGACTGGGTCAAGAAATCCATTACCCCCCAGGTGCGGATCGACGACGACACGGAGTACGGATATCTCTGGTGGCTCAAATCCTTCCCGGCTCGGGACAGGCCGGACCGGAAGTTCGCCGCCTATTTCATGAGCGGAAACGGCGGAAACAAGGTCGCCGTCTTCCCCGATCTCGATCTGGTCGCCGTCGTCACCGCGGCCAACTACAACACCCTCGGGATGCACACGCTGACGGAACGAATTCTGACCGAGTACGTTCTCGCTGCTGTGGATCAGTCGAGCCGTAGAGCCGTAGAGCAGTAGCGCTTCGCAGCGCCGCCGTCTGCTCGGCGCGACTCTTGCTCGAAACGCTTTTCCCTCGCGGCACCCCGATTCGTTCGCGATTCCACGTAATCTCGCGGGCGGCTCTCCCGTAAGAGAGAAAGGGGTTTTAATACACCTACGGGAGAGGTGTCTTCGATGAAACAGCCGCGCAAATACGAGGGTCCGCGCCCCTCCCGAAGCGTCGGGTCGTGAGCCCCGATTCGGGCGGACCGCGAGCGGTCGAAGTGGCGGAGGCTCCGGCGAAGGAGAAGCCGCCCGAGAAGCGGCCGGAGGCGCGGCCTCCCTCCCCGCCGGAGGACGAGCCCGCCGGAAGGGCCGGACGCCGCTGGCCGTGGGTCGCCGGTGTCCTCGTGCTGGCGGTCCTCGTGTTCCTCCTCGTCCGTTCGCGCTCCGGGAACGCACAGAAGGCAGCTGCGGCGGCCGACGCGCAGCGGTCCGGCCGGGCCGTCCCGGTCGTCGCCGTCCCCGCGACGGTCGCCGACCTCCCCGTCTATCTCACCGGGCTCGGAACGGTCTCGGCCACCAACACCGTCACCGTCCGAAGCCGCGTCGACGGCCAGCTGCTCCGCGTCGACTTCCAGGAGGGGCAGCTCGTGCATCGCGGCGACCCCCTCGCCCAGATCGATCCGCGCCCGTTCGAAGTCCAGCTGACCCAGGCCGACGGACAGCGCGGGAAGGACGAGGCCGCGCTCGCGAACGCGCGGCTCGATCTCCAGCGCTTCCGGACGCTGTTCGAGCAGTCGATCGTTCCGCAGCAGCAGCTCGACACGCAGGCGGCGACCGTGCGCCAGCTGGAAGCGACCCTGAAGAGCGACCAGGGACTGATCGACAGCGCGAGGCTCAATCTCGCCTACACGCGCATCACCGCTCCCCTCACGGGCTCCGTGGGCCTTCGGCTCGTCGATCCCGGGAACATCGTCCACGCGAGCGACGCGAACGGCCTCGTCGTCATCACGCAGCTCGCGCCGATCGCCGTCGTGTTCACGATTCCGGCGGACCACCTTCCCCCGGTCCAGCAGCAGCTGAAGAAGGGGCTGAAGCTTCCGGTCGAAGCCTGGGACCGCGACCTCAAGAGCCGGATCGCCTCCGGGATGCTGCTCGCCGTCGACAATCAGATCGATCCCGCGACCGGCACCGTGCGGATCAAGGCGATCTTCGATAACGAGAGCGGCGAGCTCTATTCCAATCAGTTCGTCAACGCTCGGCTGCTCGTGGACACGCTGCACGGCGCGATCGTCATTCCGACCGCCGCGATCCAGCGCAGCCCTCAGTCGACGTTCGTCTGGGCCGTGAAGCCCGATTCCACCGTCGAGATGCGAAACGTGGCCGTCCAGCTGACCTCCGGCGACGTCACGGCGGTCCGCACCGGCGTCGCCGCCGGAGACCGGGTTGTCGTCGACGGAGTCGACCGGCTCGCTCCCGGCAGCAAGGTCGCGCCGGGCGGCGCAGCGGCTCCAGGGGGGACCGGCGCCCCGGCCGGACGCGGACAGGGGCAGAGCGGCCGTCCCGGGAAGGCCGGGGCTTGAGCCCTTCGCGGCCCTTCATCCACCGGCCCGTCGCGACGTCTCTCGTGATGGTCGGGCTCCTCCTGGCCGGCCTGATCGGTTACAAGCAGCTGCCCGTTTCCGCCCTCCCCCAGGTCGACTACCCCACGATCCAGATCGTCACGTTCTATCCGGGAGCGAGCCCGGACGTCATGGCCTCCGCGGTCACGGCCCCCCTGGAGCGGCAGTTCGGCCAGCTCCCCGGTCTGAATCAGATGACGTCCAGCAGCTCGGACGGGAGCTCCGTGATCACGCTTCAGTTCGTGCTCGACCTGAACATCGACGTCGCGGAGCAGGAGGTCCAGGCCGCCATCAACGCGTCCGGGACGTACCTCCCGCGCGACCTTCCCAACCCGCCGATCTACAGCAAGACCAACCCGGCGGACACGCCGATCCTGACGCTGGCTCTGACTTCGAAGACCCTGGCCCTCTCCAAGGTCGAGGACTTCGCCGACACGCGCCTCGCCCAGAAGATCTCGCAGCTTCCCGGCGTGGGTCTCGTGAGCATCAGCGGAGGCCAGAAGCCCGCGGTGCGGATCCAGGTGAACCCGACGGCCATGTCGGGCTACGGCCTGACGATGGAGGACGTGCGAACCGCGGTCGCGCAGTCGAACGTCAACCAGGCGAAGGGCACGTTCGACGGGCCGCGGCAGTCCTACTCGATCGCCGCCAACGACCAGCTCCTCTCGAGCGAGGAGTACAAGCCGCTGATCATCGCCTACCGGGACGGGGCGCCCGTCCACCTCTCGGACATCGCGAACGTCATCGACGACGCGGAGAACGTCAAGCAGGCCGCGTGGATGAACGACGTCCCCGCCGTGATTCTCAACATCCAGCGGCAGCCGGGAGCGAACATCATTTCGGTCGTCGATCGGGTCAAAGCGCTTCTCCCGCAGCTGCGGGCATCGCTTCCCCCGGCGATCTCCGTCGCGATCCTGACGGATCGAACCACGACGATCCGCGCCTCTGTTCGGGACGTCGAGTTCGAGCTCCTGTTGACGATCGCGCTCGTCGTCATGGTCATCTTCCTCTTCCTGCGGACGCTCGCGGCGACGGTGATCCCGAGCGTGGCCGTTCCTCTGTCCCTCGTCGGGACGTTCGGAGTCATGTACCTGCTCGGCTACAGCCTGAACAACCTGACCCTGATGGCGCTGACCATATCGACGGGGTTCGTCGTGGACGACGCGATCGTCATGATCGAGAACATCTCCCGATACATCGAGGAGGGGATGCCGCCGCTCGAGGCCGCGCTCAAGGGCTCGGAGCAGATCGGCTTCACGATCCTCTCGCTGACGGTGTCGCTCATCGCGGTGCTGATCCCGCTCCTCTTCATGGGAGACGTCGTCGGGCGGCTGTTCCGAGAGTTCGCCGTCACCCTCTCGGTGACGATCCTCGTCTCCGCGTTCGTTTCCCTGACGCTGACGCCGATGATGTGCGCCAAGCTGCTGCGCCACAAGAAACCCTCGCAGCAGAGCCGCTTCTACCGGATCTCGGAGCGGATGTTCGAGCGCGTGATCGAGTTCTACGGCCGCACGCTGTCGTGGGTGCTCGGGCACCAGCGGGCGACGCTCGTCGTGGCGGGGGCGACGCTCGTCGCGACCATCCTTCTGTACATCGTGATCCCGAAGGGTTTCTTCCCCATCCAGGACACGGGCGTCATCCTCGGCATCTCGGAGGCGTCCCAGACCGTGTCGTTCCCCGCGATGGCGGAGCGGCAGCGGGCGATCGCCCGCGTCATCCTCCGCGATCCGGCCGTCGAGAGCCTCTCCTCGTTCATCGGCATCGACGGCACCAACACGACGATGAACAGCGGCCGCATTCAGATCAACCTCAAGCCTCTCGGCGACCGGGGGCTGAACGCGAGCGCGGTCATCCGCCGGCTGCAGCCCGAGCTCGAGAAGGTCGAAGGGATCACGCTCTTCATGCAACCCGTCCAGGACCTGACCGTCGAGGACCGGGTGAGCCGCACGCAGTACCAGTACAGCCTCGAGGACGCGGACGCGCGGGAGCTCGGCGAGTGGGTCCCCCGGTTCGTCCAGCGTCTCCAGGCCATCCCGGAGCTCCGCGACGTGGCGAGCGACCAGCAGAACGGCGGCCTCGAGGCCCGGCTCCTGCTCGACCGGTCGACGGCCTCGAGGCTGGGGATCACGCCGCAGATGCTCGACGACGCCCTCTACGACGCCTTCGGGCAGCGCCAGATCTCGACGATGTTCACGCAGCTGAACCAGTACCGCGTCGTGCTCGAAGCTCACCCCTCGTTCCAGCGGCAGCCGGACGATCTGAAGAGCGTCTACCTGCGCTCGGGCGCCGCCACCGGCTCGACCGGCATCGTTTCACCCGGAGGCACCGTCCCTCTCGGCGCGTTCACCGAGCTTCGAACCTCCAGTGTGCCGCTCTCCGTGAACCATCAGGGGCAGTTCCCGGTCGCCACGGTCTCCTTCAACCTCGCCGAGAACGCATCCCTCGGCGCCGCCGTGCGCGCCATCGAGAAGGCGCGCGCCGAGCTTCAATTGCCGGCCAGCATCCAGACGAGCTTCCAGGGGACGGCGGCGGCGTTCCGGGCCTCGCTCGCGAACCAGCCCTTCCTGATCCTCGCGGCGATCATCATCGTCTACATCCTGCTCGGGATCCTGTACGAGAGCTACATCCACCCGCTGACGATCCTCTCGACGCTCCCGTCAGCGGGAGTCGGCGCGCTCCTCTCGCTGATGCTCTTCGGGACGGATTTTTCCGTGAGCGCTCTGATCGGGATCCTCCTTCTCATCGGCATCGTCGAGAAGAACGCGATCATGATGATCGACTTCGCGCTCGACGCCGAGCGCAACGAGAAGAGGGAGCCCGAGGACGCCATTTTTTCGGCGGCTAAGCTCCGGTTCCGGCCGATCCTCATGACCACGATGGCGGCGCTTCTCGCCGGCGTGCCCCTGGCGGTCGGTTCCGGGATCGGCTCCGAGCTGCGTCGCCCGCTCGGCATCGCGATCGTGGGAGGGCTCATCTTCAGCCAGCTCCTGACTCTCTACACGACGCCCGTCATCTACCTCGCCTTCGACCGACTGGCCCGGCGCGTGACGAACAGAAAGTCGCGGAAGGCGGCCGCGCTCCAGCCCGTGGAAGGCGCGTGAGCCTTTCGGCGCCGTTCATCCGGCGCCCGATCGCGACGAGCCTCCTGACGGTCGCGATCGCGCTCGCGGGCGGGATCGCTTACAAGTTCCTCCCCGTCTCGCCCCTTCCTCAGGTCGAGTTCCCCACCATCAACGTCAATGCGGGTCTGCCGGGAGCGAGCCCCGAGACCATGGCGTCGTCCGTCGCGACGCCTCTCGAGCGGCAGTTCGGCCGCATCGCGGGCGTCACCGAGATGACCTCCGCGAGCTCGCAGGGCTCGACGAACATCACGCTCCAGTTCGACTTGAGCCGCAACATCGACGCGGCCGGCCGCGACGTGCAGGCCGCCATCAACGCCGCGCGCGGCCAGCTGCCGGCGAACCTCCCGAACAACCCGAGCTACCGGAAGGTGAATCCGGCCGACGCGCCGATCATCCTTCTCTCCCTGACGTCGGACGTCGCGGGACGGGCGAAGATGTACGACGTCGCGTCGTCGATCCTCCAGCAGACGCTCTCGCAGGTCCGCGGGGTTGGCCAGGTCGTCGTCGGGGGCGGCGCGCTCCCGGCCGTGCGCGTGGATCTGAACCCGACCGCCCTGAACGACCGGGGGATCGGCCTGGAAGACGTCCGGCTGGCGCTCGCCGCCGCCAACACGAATCGCCCAAAGGGAAGCATCTCGGGAGATGAGCGGACCTGGTCTCTCTCGACGACCGACCAGCTCCTCAAGGCGGCCGACTACGAGCCGCTCATCCTTCGTTACGCGGGCGGCGCGGCGGTGCGCCTGGGCGACGTCGCGCACGTCACCGATTCCGTCGAAGACATCCGGACGGGCGGGCTCTCGAACGGCAAGCCCGCCGTCATCATCATCGTTTTCCGAGAGCCGGGGGCGAACATCATCCAGACCGTCGACGGAATCCGCGCCCTCCTGCCGCAGCTCCAGGCGTCGATCCCGCCGATGATCCGGCTGAACGTCGTCATCGACGCGACGCGGACGATCCGCGCCTCCGTGCGCGACGTACAGCTCACGCTCGTCATCTCGATCGCGCTCGTGATCCTGGTCGTCTTCCTCTTCCTGCGAAGCGTCCGCTCGACGTTGATCCCGAGCGTCGCCGTGCCGATCTCGCTCATCGGCACGTTCGGGGTCATGTACCTCCTGGACTACAGCCTCGACAACCTGTCACTGATGGCGCTCACCGTCGCGACCGGATTCGTCGTGGACGACGCGATCGTGGTCGTCGAGAACATCACGCGCCACCTCGAGGAGGGCATGCCGCCCCGCGAGGCGGCGCTCGTCGGCGCGAAGGAGATCGGATTCACCGTGGTGTCGATCAGCATCTCCCTCGTCGCCGTCTTCATCCCGATCCTCCTCATGGGCGGAATCGTCGGCCGGCTCTTCCGCGAATTCGCGGTGACGCTTTCGGTCGCCATCGCCGTTTCCCTCGTCGTGTCTCTGACCACGACGCCGATGATGTGCGCGAAGCTGCTCAAGCCCCACAAAGAGGAGAAGCACGGACGCCTCTATCGCGTCAGCGAGCGCGCCTTCGACTGGATCCTGAAGCGCTACGAGAATGCGCTGCGATGGGTGCTGCGCCACCAGCCGGTCACCCTGGCCGTCACGCTCGCGACGATGGCGGCCACGGTCTTCCTCTATGCCAAGGTGCCGAAGGGCTTCTTTCCCCAGCAGGACACCGGCCGGCTGAACGGGTCCATCCAGGCGGACCAGAGCACGTCCTTCCAGGCCATGCAGAAGAAGCTGGCGC
>JBBQNC010000107.1:0-10625 GCA_038329555.1 Thermoanaerobaculia bacterium | reverse complement strand
ACCATCGGCAGGAGGATCCGGAGCTCCCCGCGGGGAGCGGCGAGGCAGAGGGCGGCGAGCTGCTCCTCGAACAGCTTCGGATTCGCGAGGCAATAACGGAGCCCCCGAAGGCCCAGGGCCGGATTCTCCCCGGTGGCCGGTGCGATCCCTTTTTCGCCCCCGAGATCGTAGGTCCGCACGACCACCGGATGCTCGCCGGCCGCGTCGAGGAGCTCTTCGTAGGCGGCGCGCTGCTCGTCAACGCCCGGCATTCGGGGCGCCGTCTTGAGATAGATGAATTCCGAACGGAAGAGGCCGACGCCCTCCGCATGAAACCGGTCGAGGGCGGACACCTCCTCCGGAAGCTCCAGGTTCGCGCGCACGATGATCCGGACGCCGTCGCTCGTCTCGGCGGGCCGCGCTGTTTTCGTGCGGAGACGGCGCGAACGCTCCCGCCCTTCGCGGACCCGAAGCAGCGTCCGCCGGAGGCGGTCTTTCGAGGGATCGGGCTCGACGGTCCCGCGGTCGCCGTCGACGACGATCGGCCGGTCCGGCGACACGAGGTCGCAGAGGCCGGCGATGCCGACGACCGCGGGCAGACCGAAGGAGCGCGCGATGATGCTCGCGTGGGAGGTGGGGCCGCCGCGCTCGAGCGCCAGCGCCCGGACGCGCCGGGGATCGAGCCGCGCGGCATTGACGGGAGAGAGCTCGTCGGCGACGAGGATCGATCCCCGCGGGAGCTCCCCGGGCAGGTCGGCGCCCGCCCCGGACAGATGGCGCGCCACTTCCCTCGCGACGTCGGCGATGTCCGCGGCCCGCTCGCGCATCGCGGCGGCATCGGCGCGTTCGAGCCGCTGCCCGAGCTCGCCCGCGATCGAGGCGAGAGCCCACTCGACGTTGACGCGGTCGCGACGCATGCGTTCGACGATCGCGCCGAGAAAGGTCTCGTCGGTCGCGATCAGGCCGTGGGCCTCGAGGATCGCCGCGAGCTCGCTTCCCATCTCGCCGCTCGTCTCGCTCGAGTGGTGCAGGAAGTCTTCCGACGCCTTTCGCGCCGCTCGACGCAGCCGCCGCTCCTCCGCCTCGAACTCCTCCGGAACGATGGATCGGCGATACGCGGGGAGGCCGCCGAAGCGCACGATCACGGCGCGGCCGACGGCGAGACCGGGCGAGACCGGAAGTCCTTGGAGGATGGGCATCGGGGTCGTCCCGGAGCCGGCGGAGGAGCGCGGTCTCGCGGCCGCGCCTCATCGCCGATTACCGGATTTTCGTCATTCTTCCTCGTCGAAGCTGCGGGCGACCAGGTCTTCGACGGCGGCGAACGCCTCGGCCTCGTCCTCGCCGGCGACGGCCAGGGTGATCCGGGTTCCCTGGGACGCCGCGAGAAGCAGGATGCCGAGGATGCTCTTGCCGTCCACCTCTTCGCCGTTCTTGCGGATCTTCACCGCCGAGCGAAAGCGGCTCGCCGTCTGGACGAACTTCGCCGCCGCCCGGGCGTGCAGGCCGAGGCGGTTGCGGATCGCGAGCTCGCGCTCGATCATCGGTCCACCCCGTCTCCGAGCGTCACCGCGGAGCTTCCCTCTTCGTCGGCGAGAAGGTCGGACGCGACGCAGATCGATCGCTGCCCCCGATCCTTGGCGATGTGGGCGACCTCCACCACCGATTTCCCGCTCCCCTGCAACGCCGCGCATTTCAAGACCATCGGGAGGTTGACCCCGGTCACGATCTCGACGCGGTTCTTGTCGAGGAAGGACAGAGTCAGATTTGTGGGGGTTCCGCCGAACATGTCCGTCAGAATGACCGCGCCGTCGCCCTCGTCGGCCTCGGCCAGGCCCCGCGAAATCCGTTCGCGGGCGTCCTCTCCCGTTTGATTCCACTCGAGAGCGACCGCGACGATGCGCGTGATCTCGGGCTGGATCGTCAGGGCCGCCGCGCGCAGCTCTTCCGCGAGCTTTCCGTGGGTGACGAGTAGAACGCCGATCATGGAGCTTGCGAGAATTGTCTCACCCGCCGCCCTTCCCGACGGCATGGACGGCTCGCCCGGGGAACGCCCGCGACGTGTGCAAGATCAACGCGTGGCGTCGCGGTGCGACACCCGGACGGGATACCCCCGCTCTTTCAACAGATCGGCGAGCCGTTCGGCGATGTAGACCGATCGATGCTTGCCTCCCGTGCATCCGATTCCGATCGAGAGATAGCTCTTGTGCTCGCGCTCGTACAGGGGCAGAAGGTAGTCGAAGAACTCCGTCAGCTTGCCCAGGAAGGCGCTGGTCTCGGGATCCTGTTCGATGTAGGCCGCGACCGCGGGATCCGATCCCGTCTTGCCCTTCAGCTCCGGGACGAAGTGCGGGTTGGCGAGGAAGCGCACGTCGAACATCAGGTCTACGTCGTGGGGCACCCCGAACTTGAAGCCGAACGACGTTGCCGAGACGACCATCCGCGCCTCGTCGGGATTGACGGCGAAAGTCTTCTGGATGAAGGAGCGCAGCTCGTGAACCGTCATGTCCGACGTGTCGACGACGACGTCCGCGACCGAGCGCACTTCCTCGAGCATCTGCCTCTCGCGGCGCAGCGACTGGAGCAGCGACCGGTTTCCCGAAAGCGGGTGCGGGCGCCGCGTCTCCGAGAAACGGCGGATGAGGGACTCCTCCGACGCGTCGAGGAACAGAAGGCGCGTGCCCGGCGCCCGTTTCTTCACCCGCTCGAGAATCCCCGGGAACCGGGACGCGAATTCCGGATTGCGCACGTCGAGGATGATCCCCACGCGAGGCGCGGAGACCTGCGACAGAAGCGGCTCGACGAGCTCCAGAGGGAGGTTGTCCACGCAGAAGTAGCCGATGTCCTGGAGGCAATTGTTGACGTAACTCTTTCCCGAGCCCGAGAGACCGGTGACGATGACGAGGCTCTCGGGAACGCTCGTGGCCGGCGCAAGGACGGGCGTCGGCTGGCTCATGTCGGCTGCCGGGACGCGTGCATGTTCTTCGCGATCTGTTCGTCCACCTTGAGCGCGAACTCCTTGGCGGCGTCGTAGCCCTGCGTCTTCAGGAGCTCGTTGCGGGCGGCGATCTCGATCAAGAGCGCGATGTTTCGCCCCGAGGCGACCGGTAGCCGGAGAAAGGGGCGGGGCCTTTCCAGGATCGCGTAGGTCTCGCCGTCCAGGCCGAGCCGGTCGTACTTCTTGGCGGGGTCCCACCGCTCGAGCTCGATCACCATCTCGATCGACTTGGATGCCCGCACGGCCGAGACGCCGAAGAGATGCTTGATGTTGATGATGCCGATCCCCCGCAGCTCCATGTGGTAGCGGATCATCTCGGCCGCACGCCCCACGAGAGAGCCGCTGGGATATTTCCGGATCTCGACGACGTCGTCGGCGACGAGCCGATGACCGCGCTGGATCAGATCGAGGGCGCACTCGCTCTTTCCGATGCCCGACTCGCCCATCAGGAGGACACCCATCCCGTAGACGTCCACGAGGACCCCGTGCACCGTCGTTGACGGCGCCAGCTCGTCCTCGAGGATCCGGGTGATCGACTGGATGACGACGGACGTCGTCTGATCCGAGACGAGCAGCGGGACGCCCCGACGCCGGCACTCCCGGATCAGGTCCTCGGGGACGTCCTGGCCCTTCGTGACGACGAACGCGGCGACGGGGAGCGCGCAGATGGCGGCGATCCGGTCCGCGCGGAGGAGAGGCGGCATCGTGTCGAGGTAGTTCAACTCGCTTTCACCGAGGATCTGGATCCGGCCCGGCTTGATGAAAGCCTCGTAGCCGGCAAGCGCGAGCCCGGGCCGCTGGATGCGCCCCCAGGAGATCACTCGGGAGAAGCCTTCCTCGCCCGCCACCGTGCGCAGGCCGAGGTCCGCGAGGGGCGCCGACCGCAGCACGTCCGCGGTCAGGGGCCGGCGCGGCGCTTCGATGCTCATGCCCGGCCTTCGACGGCGACGCCGTCCTCCGCCTCGCGCAGCGAAGCGACGAGGGCCTCCGGCGTCGGGGCCCGCCGCAGCGCGTCCGCGACCCCCGCGGTCTTCAGGAGGCGCGAGATCCTCGCTAGGGCCTGGAGGTGCAGCGCCGGCGACTGCGCCGGGGAGAGGATCAGGAAGATGAGCGTCACGGGAACGCCGTCCGGGGCGTGGAAGTCCACTCCGGCCGGGACGGTGGCGATCGCGAGGACGATGTCGTCGACCCCGTTCAGCTTGCAGTGTGGGATCGCGACGCCGCCGCCGAGACCGGTGCATCCGAGCTTCTCGCGCTCCAGGAGCCTCCGCGTCAGGTCCGCCGCATCCGAGACCTCCCCCGCGGCGGCGACACGCTCGGCGAGCTGAACGAGGGCATCCTCGAGCGACGCCGGCGCGAGACCGTTAAAGACGAGCTTCGGGTCGAGGAGCCCCTGAAGAAATCCGGGGGCGTCCGCCGTCACCATGCGCACGTCTCCGGACTCAGCATTCGGGCACGATGAGCCCGAAGTCCCCGTCGCGTCGCTTGTACAGCACGGAGATCTTCTCCGAGCCCGAGTCTCGAAAGACCAGCACGTCCTCGGGCGATGCTTCGATGCGCATCACCGCCTCTTCGACGCTCATCGGTTTCGTGAAGGTGCGGCGGCCGACGCGCACGACCCTCCGGTCCGAGGGCGCTGCCGTTCGGCGAGCGGGCGCTCCCCCGTTTCCTCCGCCCGCGCGAAGCGGGATCGAGACGGCGGCGCCCCGGTGCTTGCGGTCGCGGCGCCGGGACGAGTCCTTCACCGCCTGGGCGTCGATTTTCTCGAAGGCCACGACCAGGGCCGCGCGCAGGTCCGCCCTCTCTTCCTTGGCGGTCCAGTGCTGATTGCGATGGCCCGCGATCACCTCGGCGACGAAGCGGTGCTTCTCCCGCGCCAGCACGACCCGGACGTCCGCGGGCTCACCGAGATGGCGCTCGAGGCGCGCCGCCCGCTCCTCCGCGAGAGCCCGGAGCCGCGCCGTGACCTCGACGTTCCGGCCCGTGCATTCGACTGCCATGATCCCTCCGGTCTTCGAAACGAAGTCTAGAACGACTGTTTTCTCTGCGACGAGGAAGGGATCCGCAGCTCCTCCCGATATTTCGCGACGGTTCGCCGCGCAATTTGAATACCCTCGGCACGCAACCGCTGCATGATCCGGGCGTCGGAATGGGGACGCTTGGCGTCCTCGTCGGCAATGAGTCGGGAAATCTTGTTCTTGATCGAAACGGAAGAGACGTCGTTTCCGGTGGTCGAGTCGATTCCGCTGTGGAAGAAATACTTCATCGGGAAGAGACCCCGCGGCGTGTGGATGTACTTGTTCGACACGACGCGCGAGACCGTGGACTCGTGCATGCCGATGTCGTTCGCGACGTCGCGGAGCACGAGCGGGCGCAGGTGCTCGATCCCGTGGTCGAGGAAACCGCGCTGGTGCCGCACGATGGAGTCGGCTACCTTGTAGATCGTCCGCTGCCGCTGATCGAGGCTCTTGATGAGCCAGACCGCCGAGCGCATCTTGTCCTTCAGGTACGTGGCGGCCTCTTCTCCGATCGCGCCGTTACCGCCACGGAGCATCTTCCGGTAGGAGGAGGAGATCCGCAGCTTCGGGAGGCCGTCCTCGTTCAGCTGGATCACGTACTCGTCGCCGATCTTTCGGACGGCGACGTCCGGCTCGACATAGATCGTCCGCTCGTTCGAATACTTCCGGCCCGGCTTCGGCTCGAGGTGCTTGATGACCTCGACGACGGCCTGCATCTCGGACATGCCGACTCCGAGAGCCCGGGAGAGCTGCGGGAACTGGCGGTTCAGGAATTCCGGCCAGTGCTCGGTGATGACCTTTTCGATCAGGGGGTTCTCGACGCCCAGAGCGTGGATCTGGAGCCTCAGGCAGTCGGGCAGGTCGAAAGCGCAGATACCCGGCGGGTCGAAGGAGCGGACGAGGGCGAGCGCCTTCTCGACGTCGGCGTCGTTCCCGTACCCGCCCTCGCGGATCTCCTGGCGCGTCACGCGCAGGTAGCCGTCCTCGTCGATGTTGCCGATCAGGTAGGTCGCGATCTCCCGAATCTCGGGGGGCGCGTCGGACATCGAGATCTGCCAGGTCAGGTACTCCTGGAGCCCCGGGGGCCGCGACAGGATGTTCTCGAGCGGGACCTGCTCGGTCTCCTCGTACTGCCGCGGGTTGTAGGAGCTGTCGAGGTACTCCTCGAAATAGGAATCGAAGTCGATCTCGTCGAACGAGTCCCGCTCCTTCTCCGGCGCCTCGCCGGGGGCTTCCGCGGCTGCGGCGGCCTCCCCCTCCTTCTTCGGCTCGGCGCGCTCCGCCGCTTCCGCGGCTTCCGTCTGAGCGGCGTCTTCCTGCTCCTCCTCGAGGATGGGGTTCTCGACCATCTCCTGGTTCAAGACCTCCTCGAGCTCGAGCTTCGACATCTGCAGGAGCTTGATCGCCTGCTGCAGCGACGGCGTCATCACCAGTCGCTGAGAGAGTCTCAGGTTGAGTTTCTGTTCGAGGGCCATGTGGGAGTTCGCTTCTTCGGTTGGTCAGAGCGGTTGGCCGGTCGGCCGCTGCGCCCGGGGTGTTGGAAACTGTTGGACGTTCATGAGGTCAGTTCAGCTGAAAGGCCTCCCCGAGATAGATCTTTTTTACGACGGCGTCGCTCGACAACGCAAGGGGCGTGCCTGCCCTGAGGATCTCGCCGCCGTGAATTATATAAGCCCGGTCGACGATGGACAAAGTCTCGCGGACGTTGTGGTCCGTGACGAGTACCCCGATCCCCGAAGAGGCGAGGCGCCGGGCGATGGCCTGGATGTCCAGCACGGCGATCGGATCGATCCCGGCGAACGGCTCGTCCAGGAGCAGGAAATAGGGGGAAACGACGAGGCTTCGAGCGATCTCGACCCGGCGCCGCTCCCCGCCCGACAGGCTGTAGGCGCGGTGGTCGCGGAGTCTTTCCAGGCCGAATTCGGCCAGGAGGCGATCCGCGCGCTCCTGCCGCTCCGAATGGGTCAGGTCGAGGGTCTCCAGGATGGCGAGAAGGTTTTCGACGACGGTCATCTTCCGGAAGACGGAAGGCTCCTGGGGGAGGTAGGAGATCCCCGCACGGGCTCTCTTGTACATTGGAAGGTCCGTGATGTCTCGACCACCCAGCCGGACCTCGCCCGCGTCGGGACGCACCAGGCCTACGACGATCGAGAACGTCGTAGTCTTGCCCGCCCCGTTCGGTCCGAGGAGCCCCACGATCTCGCCGCCGCCGACCTCGAGCGAAACGCCCCGGACGACGGCACGGCCGCCATACGTCTTGATGAGACCGGTCGCGGAGAGCGTCATGCGCTCGGAGACCGGCTCCTCCGAGGCGCTCACGAGCTGCGGGTCTTGTGGATCGTTTCCGTACGGCCCCCTTCCGGCGCGGTGACCTCGACGCTACCGCCGCGCTTGGTGATCGTCAAGGTCGCACCGGTGACGCGGTTGCCCTCGCGGTCCACGACGGACGCGGGAGACCCTTCCAGAACCGTCTTTCCCTCCGCGGGCCAGTCGATCGCGCGCTCGGCGCGGCCGCTCCGCCCCTCCTTCGCGTCGACCAGAACGACGCCGCCGGTCAAAGTCACCTTTTCCAGCCGGCGTTCGGGGCCGATCTCCGCCACCGCCTGGGTCGCCGAGGCTCGCCATTCCGCGCTCGTGAGGACGACGGATCCCTCGAAGACCGCGGTCGCCGGCGCGCCGACGCCTGCCGCGCCCGGCGCCCGGGTCGGGACCGCGGGCGGCGGAGTCGCAACGGCGGGGGGCGCCGCTTCCCGATAGATTAGCTGCCGCGCGGTGACGACGGTCGGGTGGCGGTCGCGATCCGGGGTCGCGCGGCGAGCAGCGCCGGGAGCGGCGGCCGCGGGCCGGACGTTGCCCGGAGCGCCCGCGGGGCCCGTGGCGCCCGCGAAGACCGTGCGGGTGTTCCCGACGGCCGCGAGGCTTCGCTCCGCGTCGTTCAACGTGATGTCGTTGCCGAAGACCGAGGACGCCTCCTGCCAGAGCGTGGCGTTGCCGGACAGCGTCGCGACGCGGCTCGCGTCGTCGAAGGTCATCCGGTCCGCTTTCGCGAACACCGGTTTCGAACGGTCTCCCACCGGTGTCGCGAGAGGGCCGCCGCTCTGTTTGGAGGTCAGCACGGCGCGCGCGCTCCCCTCGGCGCGGAGATTCTTGCGTTTCTGGTCGATCTCGATTCGCGCGGCGGAGACCTTCGCGCCGTCGCCGTCGGCGGACGCGGAATGCCCGGGCGCTCCGGTCAGGATCCAGACGCCCTGATCGACGACCTGGACCGCGCGATCGGCGGTCGCGGAGCGTCCTTCCGAGATCATCTTCACCGAGCCGGACAGGTCGAGGGTCTCGACCGCGCCCGCCGGCGAGAG
Source organism: Thermoanaerobaculia bacterium (assembly GCA_038329555.1). Classification (GTDB taxonomy): domain Bacteria; phylum Acidobacteriota; class Thermoanaerobaculia; order UBA5066; family Gp7-AA6; genus JALYUA01. Next base: position 2,277 of record JBBQNC010000107.1, on the reverse strand, counting down.
CGACATGGTGGCCGTTTCGGCCTCGCCCTGGCTTCCCTCCGACTCGATGTCGACCGCACCCTGCGCCTTTGCCGAGCGGGCGCGCCCCGCTTCGAAGGCGACCTCGATCGCGTTCGCCCGGAGCCGCCGCGCGGGCTCGTCCACGGTCGCCGGGGAGCCGGACAGGGACAGCGTCCGGACGGAGCCGTCCGGGGCGAACGTCAGGCCGGCGTGGTCGCCGGCGTACCGCTGGGAAGGCCGCGACGCGCCCGGCGCGGATTTCCCCGGCAGCGCGTCGGCGGCGATCCGCCCGCGGACGTGGCCCTCGGCCCGCGCCCACTCCAGGCGGCTCCCCCCTTCTCCCTCCATCTTGAGCAGCAGGCGGTCGGCCTGGATGCGGCTCCCCGACTTCGACTCGCCCGAGACGGAGCCCGCGAGCTCGACCAGAGACTCCTCCCGGCGATAGAGGGCGCCGTCCGCGGACAGGGCGGAGAGGCCGCCCGTCTCCTCGCCGCTTCCCGTGCCCCGGACCGGCCCCCCGAGGCGCGCTTCGCGTTTGGCAACGTCGTATTCCCCCGAAGTCGCCTCGAGCGAGAAGGTCCCGCGCGTGAGCCGGATCTTCGCGGGCGCGATCAGCCGGCGCGCCGACGGCTGAAAATCGATCTTCTCCGTCTCCCCGAGGGCCCCACGTCCGTCGATCCAGCGGACGTTGCCGCTCAAGTGCGCCTCGTTGGTCCGGTGGTCGTAGGTGGCGCGGTCGGCGTGGACGGTCACCGGCTCGCCCGTCTCAGGGTAGACGGTCAGCGTCACCTTCTCGAGCGCGTAGAGATTCGGCATCAGCCCGGCCGCGGGACCGAAGCCGACGGTGCGCTCCGACTGGATGTGGAAGAGCGGTTTTCCGCCCACGTTTTCCTTGTAGTCGAATCCCTTCAGGACGGTGGTCGCCTCCCCCGCTTCGGAGCCGGCCGGCGCCTTCGGGAGGCTCTCCCGTCCGCCGCGCGCCGACGAAGGCCGCCGCCCGGGTCGGAAGGAGAAGACGAGCAGCGCCGCAAAGAGCGCCGCGAACAGGACCACGATCCACTCTGTGCGCCGCCGGCTCACGCGCAGGCCTCGACCTCGGCCATCGCCCCCACGGGGGATCGGGCGGCCAGGATCTCGACTTCCGGCTCGCCCCTCCAGCCGGTTCGGAGACAGAAGTGCACGTCCACCTCGTCGCCGGCCGCGGCGCCCGCCAGGGCGGCATCGGGCCGCCACGCGATGCAGTCGAGATCCTCTCCCGCCCGCCGCAGCCGGCCGCGGACGCCCGAGGTTCCGATGGCGCGGAACGACCCGGCCGCGCGCACGCGTGCCGCAAAGACGGGCCGCGGGTTCCCCATGCCGTGCGGCTCGAGGAGACCGAGCGACGCGAGGAGCTCGGGCGAAACGTCCTCGAGGTCGAGCCGCGCGTTCGCCCGGGCGACCGGCCGCCGCGTCGCCGCGTCCGTCCGCGCCGCGAAGAGGGCGAGCGCGGCCGCGCGGAGCTCGGGAAAGCGCGCCGCCTGCAGCGACCCGCCCACGGCCTGGTCGTGGCCGCCGAACTCGTCGAACACGCCCTCGATGTCCTTCAACGTCCCGTGCAACGACACACCGGGCACGCTCCTTCCCGATCCGCGTGCGCGGTCGCCTTCGATCGCGAAGAGGACCACGGGGCGATGCCACTCCCGGGCGAGTCGCGAGGCGGCGATGCCGAGCACTCCCCGATGCCAGCCGGGCGCGGCGAGAAGGATGACCGCGTCGTTTTCGAGATCGCATTCGGCGGCGGCGAGCTCGCGAGCGGCGGCCGTCACCCGCCGCTCGAGCGCCTGGCGCTCGGCGTTTCGCGTGGAGAGCTCGCGTGCGATCGACTCCGCCCGGGCGGCGTCGCGCTCTTCGAACAGCGCCAGCGCGAGCTCCGCCCCGTCGATGCGCCCCGCGGCGTTCAACCGGGGCGCGATGCGGAACGCGACTTCCTCGGCCGTCGGCGCGCGTCCGGCGGCGACGCCCGCTTCCGCGAGGAGGGCCCGAAGCCCGGGAGCCCGGGAGGTCGCGAGCGCGGCGAGCCCGGCCGAGGCGATGACCCGGTTCTCTCCCAGCAGCGGGACGAGGTCGGCGATGGTCCCGAGGGCGGCCGCGCGCAGGAGGGACTGCCGCGAGAGGCTCACGCCGGCGCGGCGGGCGACGGCTTCGGAGATCTTCAAGGCGATCCCGCACGCCGCGAGCTCCTTTTCCGGATATGCGCAGCCGGGCTGGTGGGGGTTCACGACCACGGCTCCGGCCGGA
>JBBQNC010000106.1:0-10695 GCA_038329555.1 Thermoanaerobaculia bacterium | reverse complement strand
CGCGTCGAGGTCGAATCCGTCAAACGGGAACTCCGAGCGCCAGTAGGCGGCTTCCTGTAATCCGATGAGATCGGGTCGGCTTCGTTCGATTTCACGGGCCAGCGCCCGAGCCCGCGTGGGGAAGTCCGTCGCCTGGACGTTGGCCCACACCTGCGAGATCGCCGGAGGAATCTGATTGGGGTCGCCGCTCATAATCGCAGCAACCGCGGGAGTCAGGTCGGCGCCCAGGTAGAGATTCTGCTTCATGACGGTGAGTCTCTTCGCGCTTCCGACATCGTCGGGCTGTTCGGCTCTTGCCAAATCGAAGAAGGTGGCGGTCAAAAGGATTCCGAGAAAGACCGAGGTTCGTTTGAGCATCACGTGACTCCTTGTGTGTAACGGTCGCGCTTCTTCCGGGTTCTTCTGTTTCTGGTTTTTTGGTTTCGAGGTTACGCCCGATCAGAGGTCGAATTGGTAAGAGATCCCTTCCCCGGACGAGAGGAGCGCGGCCCTGTCGGGCAGAGTCGTGTGAGCAAGCGTGCGCCCTCCACCGAGTAGGTTGGATTCCACGAGCGTGACCTGGAGGCTTGAGACGCGGTAATTGCTCGGCGAGCTCGTCTGGTCGGCGACGACGACGACGAGAGTGTGGTGGCCGCGATCTCCCGCGTGGCTGCCGGACATTCCGATGTGACTCGCGGCCTGAGAGAGAGGGATGTTTGAGATTTCGTTGCCGTCTAACGACAGCCGGACTCGGAGGATCGTCTGAGCGCCCTGCGCGTTTTCGAGCGTCCCAGAGATCTCGATCAGTTTGACCTTTCCGTTCAGGTCGACGCCCGTGAAAGTCTTGCTGCATCCGGTCGCGAGGGCGGTTGCGAGTACGACCAGTGCGAGTCGTCGAAGCGTCATGGGTTCCTCCTGGAGCTGTTTAGTCCTCGCTCTGTGGGATCGAGAGCATCGGCGGTGCCACAGGCCACGCGAGTCGGCATTCCTGCGCCCCTTGGACCGAAAGGCTTGATGGGGCTAGCGAATCGCCGCGCGTCTCGTTCGCCGGCGAGAGACGGGCTTCGTCCCGCAGGCGTGCTCGGCTATCCGATCGGATTGGCGTCTATCCGCTCGGATAGGGGAATCGTCGATTGTTTCCCTGGGCCGGCACCGGATCTGAGGCTCCATGCGAGAGAGCTGCGCCGATCAAACAGCTCCTCGCTCCAGGCGGAAATTCGGATGCTGTCGCTACTCGTATCTCTCGCCTTGCATCCGTGGAGCGGGCGGATCGTCGGAAATGAAACGGTTCGCTCGCGGGCGGCGCGTCGGAGACAACGCCGCTACGCAGAACGACCTTGTTCGTTGGAAGGAGAGTTGTCAGCCTCAACGGGATTCGAACCCGTGCGTCGGCCTTGCGGTGGGGAGCAGAGGGACCCCCCGACGTTGTATCAAGACCGGTCTGACTTCAGGGCCGAGGGGGAGAACTTGCGATATAATCCCCCTCCCCGGGACGGGGATGGGGGGCCGAATGAAAGCATCCGCCAGGAAGCCGCGAAGCACGGGGCGTCCCGAGTCGAGCGCTGCGAATTTGCCCGCCGCCGTGCGTGCCGACCTCGACACGCGTCTGGCTCGGATCGAAGGTCACGTCTCCGCGATCCGGCGGATGCTTTCGGCGGGCGACGACTGCGACTCACTTCTCGTCCAGGCGTCCGCCGTACGGTCCGCGCTCAACGGCGTGCTCGTCGGCCTCATGGAGGCTCACCTGGAGTCCTGCGTGGTGCCCTGTGCCCGAAGCGGGAAGAGCGAAGAAGCGATCGGGCGCTTCCGCCGGGCGCTCGAGACCGTTCTGAAGCGGTCATAACTCGTGGACACCACCGGCAGCGCAAGGGTACTCAGCGCGGGTGCCGTCACATCGGCGCTCGTGGCTTCGATCTGTTGCTTCGGTCCTCTCGTCCTGGCCGTTCTCGGGGTCGGAGGCGGGGCCTTGCTCCTGAAGCTCGACCCCTATCGGCCGTACGCGCTCGCGATGGCTGCCCTCTTCCTCGGCGGTGCGTTCTTTGTCGCCTATCGCCGCCAGCCACAGGACTGCGCGCCCGGCTCGGCATGCGCCCAGCCGACTCGAAAGAGCCAGAGGGTCGTGTTGTGGATCGTTTCCGCCGTCGTCGTCCTGGCGGCCGCGTTCCCGTATCTCTCCAGATGGTTTTTCGAATGACGCTCAGGAGGTCCACGTGAAGAAGCTCGGGATTCTGTTCGTGGCGTTGGGAGTCGCGTTCCCCATTCAGGCGGCGACGAAGACGGTGACTTTCGAAGTGAACGGTTGGACGTGCGGATCCTGCGCCGGCGCCACACGGATCGCTCTGAAGAAGCTCGATGGCATTTCGGACGTGAAGACCGATAGCGAGAAGAAAGAAGCTCTCGTCACCTACGACGACTCCAGGGTCACGACCGACCAGATGATGAAGGCGATCGCCGGGCTGGGCTATCGGGCGAGCGTAAAGGGAGGAACCGCGGCGGCCGTCGCCGCGCACTCTCATCCGAGCCGGGCGGATTCCGTTGCCGCGCGTGAAGCGCGCCCTTCGGCCGAGCTCGTGAGCTTCTTCGAGGTTCCCCTCGAGTGCGGCGCGGCGGAAGGCCTGGGGTGCGGCTCGGCGGCCAAGCCGATCTTGAAGGATCTCGGCGCAGACGCACGGGTCGCCGAAGCCCGCATCAATCATCCGGGCACCGTCCTCGCCGTCGTGTGGAAGAGCCCGGCCGTCCATGCCGATGGGACGGTGGAGGGTCTCTTCGAAAAGCACCACCTGGCGGCGGCGACGCTCCGAGGTTCCGATCGAGCGAAGGCACTCCGGGACTTCGAGGCAGAACGGTGGTATTCGGCGGCGGACGTCGATCGGCTGAGTGAGCACGAAGCGAGGGTGATCGCCGCGAGGCTGGTGAACCGGGCCCGGATTCCGAATCTGTCGACGACCCGGCTGACCGCCCTGACCGAGGATCTGGCCCTCGTCTTCGCCCGGCACCTGACGCTGGCCGACGAGGAGTGCGACCCGAGGCGAGAGGTCATCGAGCGCGAGTTGACGAAGGCCGCAAGCAGGCACTTGAACCCGCAGCAGCTGGCGGAGCTTCGAAAGGCGGGCAAGCAGGGAATCCAGGCCCTGACCGGCGAGGAGAAGTGAGCGAGGCGCGAGAAAAGGCACACCCCGGTTCGTGCCGCGATGGATCCTGCCCGGCGACTCTTTCACCGTCCGACGCCGCTCTCTGCCCCTCCTCTCACTCGATCGGGTCGAGGGTCGACCTGATCACGGTGAAGGCCCTCCTTCGGGGGAGAGCGCTCCGGCGTTTGGACGGAAAGGCGTATCGCTTCTGCCAGGACCCCGATTGCGAGGTCGTTTACTTCGACCGTGAAGCGGAATCCATCTTCCAGCGCTCCGACCTCGCCGTCCGGGTCGGCCAGAAGCAATCGGCTGATCCGATCCCAATCTGCTACTGCTTCGACGTCACTATCGCCGATCTCAGGAGCGACCTGGCCACCTTCGGAGCGACGCCGATCCTCGAGATGATCGCATCCGAGGTGAAGGCGGGGCACTGTGCCTGCGAGGTGAAGAATCCGCAAGGCTCGTGCTGCCTCGGGAATATCTCGAAGACCGTGGAGAAGATCCTGGTTGATCTGAGGGCCGCGGCCGTTTAAAAACGGGTGTCGTGCCGCCCACCTCGAAAATAGTTCTCGGTTCTCTGGTCGGGGCAGCGTTCCTGGCGGTAACTCTGGCCGAGACGATCCGTCCTCTGCGGCGCCGCGTCGAGCCGCGTCTGCGACGCGCCGTTCGGAACGTCGCCGCGGGCGGCCTCTCCCTCGGCGTCGTGGAGCTTCTGCAGGCCCCGCTGGTTGCTCCCGTCGCAAACTGGGTATCCCGGCAAGGCTTCGGCCTGCTGAATCTGTTTTCGCTGCCTCCCGCCGCATCGACCATTCTCGCAATCGTGCTCCTGGATTACTCGCTGTGGCATTGGCATCGGATCAATCACCGCGTCCCCTTTTTCTGGCGGTTCCACCTCGTGCATCACGTGGACCGGGATCTGGATGCGACGACCGGCCTCCGGTTCCATTTCGGCGAGATGGCCCTTTCGGTGGCGTACCGCGCCGTTCAGATTCTCGTGATCGGCCCGACGGCGCAGGCGGTCTGGATCTACCAGTCTCTTCTCTTCGTCTCCGTTCTTTTCCACCACTCGAACACGCGTCTGCCGCTCGGGGTCGAGCGGGTCCTCGTCCGCTTCGTGGTCACGCCGCGGATGCATGGGATCCATCACTCCGACTGGAAGAACGAGACCGATAGCAACTGGTCGAGCCTTTTGTCGATATGGGACCGGCTGCACGGCACGGTCGTACTCTCGGTTCCCCAGGCGGACGTCGAGATCGGTGTGCCTGCATACCGGCGCCCGGAAGATATGACCCTGCCCACAATCCTGGCGATGCCTTTTCGCCGCCAGCGCGATGATTGGGTGTGTCCCGACGGAGCGTCCCGACATGAGCGGCCCGCCGCAGGAATACCTGCGGCGGACCTTGCGCCGTAGAACTTCCGCATGAGGGTCGAGGCCTGGTCGAAGCGACCCGAGCGGTGGAAGGGGAATTCGAGCTGGCCGGACCGAACGCGCGTACGGATCCGTACCGCGCCGGGGCTTCGAATCGCCGAGAATCCCCCCGAATTCCCAGAGCAGGCGATGGAGATTCCGCTCGGTCGAACAATGCGGATCTGGTTCTGGAGGTGCCGCTCCGAGTGCGGCGCCGCCAACGTCCGGGAGCTGCCCGGCGGGACGAAGGGCGGGGAGCTTCTCAACTGCGAGTGCCGGATTTGCGGAGCCCGATCCAGGATGGTGGTCGCGCCGGCCGCGACCGCTCCCGATCGGCGGCGCACTCCGAGATCCCCTCTGGATTCGCCGACACCCTCGCCGTCAGGCCCGCGGAAAGGACGTGCTCGAGATTCTCTGGCGAGTCCCGGAACCGCAGACGCGGTCGTCGTGATCGACGACCGCTCGCTCGTCACCTACTGGGGGACGGGCGCCGTCCGGCTGTACGGCCTGCAGCCCCGGGAAGCGGTCGGGAGACCTCTCCGGGATTGCTACGGAATTCGATGGAATCGACCCGAAGACGAGGCCGCGGCGCTGGCCCGTCTCACCGCGCGAGGGGTCGTCACCGGTGAAAACACCCACATCCTCCACTCGGGCCAGGAGCTGCCGGTCGAATGGGAAGTCAGCGTGCTGCGCGATGCGCTCAAGCGCCGGATCGGGCTGCTCGCGGCGATCCGTCCAAAGCCTTCCGCCTGAGAGTGCGCGGCCAGGACGCGCCGGGCTTCGAGTGACCGGAACAGCTCCTTTCTTTAACCTCCGGAGCCGCTCCCAACCGTCGTGGGAAACCACGCCGTCCCCGGGTCGCGGCTGAATCAGTCCTTCCAGCGGGGAGCGTCTTTCGATAGGCTCCCTGAAATTTCGCGGAAGGACATCATGTCGTTGACGATCGAGGCGTCCCGTGGGACCAGGCTCGGCGTGGCGCGTCGGCTCACCGAAACCGAGCGGAACTGGCTCTTCTCGGCTTTGCTGGTGGCGGCCAGCGTGATCGTGTGCGCGGCCATCAACATGGCGGAGATCCGTGCCGGCCGATGGAGCCCGGAGGCCCGCGCCATCGCGGACCCGGGCCGGTCCGCGATGAGCTTCGTCGGTATCCCGCATTTCCTGATCGCGTTTCTCTTCACGGCGTACTCCCGCCGCATGCGCTCCGGGCGGGCGTGGGCGCGCTTCGCCCTCCTCGCCGCAGCCGGCGGCATCCTCTGTCTGGGCTTCCGGCGCATCGACGTCGCCACTCCGGCCCTGGCCGAGCTGCTCCTCTTCGGCTACTTCTTCATCCACGAGTGCCGGGACGAAGTCTTCTTCTATTACGCGAATGGAGACGGAGTCGCGTCGGAGCGCGGGACCGCGGTGGAGTGGGTCCTCGTGCGCCTCCCCCTTCTTCTGGTCTCCGCGGTCGTGGCGGCTCTCGCCATGGGAATCGGACTGATGGGGCTGGGAGGCGAATGGGTGCAAGCCGAGGCCGCCGCGGTGCCGGACCTTCTCCGGGCGGCGATGGGAATCGTCCCGGCGCTGGCGGTGATCTCCGCTCTGCTCGTCCTGCGCCGGCGCTGGCGGGCGGGGGGCCTCGGCGCCCCCGTCGCGTTCCTTCGCGCCCACGCTCCGATCGTGCGCGTGTTCGCGGCGAGCTTTGCGATCATCGCGGTGGGACTTCTGCTCGGGTTGCGGTCGCACACGATCATCCTCCTGCACGTGTCGGCCTGGTACGTCTTCAGCGTCCGCCAGCTCAGGAAGCGGCCCGCGCCGGCGCCGATTCCCACACGCGGGAGCTGGGCCTGGATCCGGGGGACGCCCGGAGGATTCACGTTCCTGCATGCCGGCCTCGCGGTCCTCATGGTGGTCGCCGCCGGAGTCTGGGCCTACGGATTCCGGCAGGATCCGCGTCTCCTCGGGTTCAAGATCTTCCTCGACTCGAAGAGCTTCGCGTACTGGACGATCGTCCACGTCTCCGTCTCGTTCGCCTCGAGATAGCGAAGGGAAGGGCGGGCTCCCGGCCTTCGGCCCGGACGCTCTAGCCCGGGCGCGGACGCCAGGCGACGGATTCGAGGGCGAGCCACCTCGGCGGGGCGGCCTGCGGCGACGGCGGCGCCTGGAGATTCTCCAGCCGGATCTCGCACGGCTGGCCGGGTACTGGGAGGGCGTCTAACGACCGGGCGCCGGCGGTCAGCTCGCGGCCCCAGAGCGCGCACGTCGCCGAGATCCCGGCTCGGGCGCCGGTCTCGAGGGGAACCCGCATCCCGATCCGGATCGTCCGGGCGCGGGGCGACGGCTCGATGACGAGGCTTCCGGAGCCGGACAGCCAGCGCCGCTGGAGGACCTGCTTGTCGGTGCCGGGCTCGACCGCCGACCAGCCGCCGGTGAACCGGAACCGGGAGTCTTCGGAACGCCCCGGCGCCGCCCGCACGGAGGCGACCTTGTATTCGCGTTTGCCCGTCACATCCGGGCCAGCGGTTTCGAGCGCCCAGCGATACCCGAGCGCGGGATCGTATAGACCCGCCGTCAACGTGTAGGAGCCCGGGGCGAGCGGCGGTCCGAGCGCCGACTGAAGGAGATCGAACTCGACCCGCCGCGTCACACCGACGGTCCAGGGCCCCGGCAATTCGTGGTCGAACGTTCGGAGGACGTGGTTCGGGCGGTCGATCAGGTGAACGAAGACGGTGGGGTGCATGCCCGCGCGCCGGAGCGGCTCGAGCGGAGTCCACTCGAGCGTCACCGGAACGCTCTCGGGATAAGGGAGCCGGACGACCGACGTCGACGGCGTCAGGCGGGCCGCGGGAGGATCGGCTTTTCGGCAGTCGGCCGCCGCCGCGAGCGCGACGGCCACGGCGAAACCAAGCGCCAGTGGGAGGGTCCCGCCGACCGCGCGGAGTGAAGCGAACGGGGTCCCGGCCTCGAGACCGTAATCGGCAGCCGCTCGGTTGGCGCTCTCGGCTTTGACGGCCGGTCTCCCTCTCGATTCCGTCGATGTTCCGCCGTGGCATTTTAACGCCCTCGCAAGAGATTGGCGTATTCGTTGCACCAATTCCGGAAATGCCAATGCAACGAGATTGGCTTCCTTGAAAGGGACCAAAATGGAAACCACGATCGACAAAACGCCTGACGGAATGCCGCGCCGAAAGGCCTCAGAAAATGCGAAAGATTCTCCGGACCCGCAGAAGAGACCGCTCGTAACCCCGGAGTCGGAAGTTGATTCCCGGGGTGCCTCGAGGGGGAAGGTTCTTGGACCCGACGGCGAAGCTGCACAACGAGACGAGCTGCAGAGTGGTCTCGACGCTGCGCAAGACGCGGGGGAGGAGCTCGCTCAGAAGGGTGAGGAGTTTTGGTCGGATCTCCCCACTCGCGTCGGTGAATTCGTAAAGCGTGAACCCATAACCGCTGCCCTGGCGTCTCTCGGACTCGGCCTGGTCGTCGGCGCAATTCTCGGAGCAGCCCTCGCGAAAGATTGACCCTCGGTTACGTCGGCGACTCTTTCTAACGAAAAACCCAATCGCGAGAATTGGCGACGTCAGTCCTCCGGCCGGGAAACGGGATACGACCGACTCGCTCAGGTGACCGCTGGATCTGGAAGGCGGCGCGCGCCGGCTTCCCGACGAAACCGTGTCAAAAAGCTGCTTTTCCAGTTCCGGTTGTTCTGTCCGGCGCGATACGGGTCCCCGCGAAGTTCGCTAACATCGGGCATGCAGATGCGACCGTGACTTCCGAAGACTGCGGCTGCTCCGTCGAGGACAAAGAGATCGGATCCTGCTATTGCGCTCTCGAGCCGCTCGTGCAGGCCGTCGGACGGCGGCACGCGCTGCAGGTGTTGAACGTGGTCGCGGATGGGGAGGAAACGCATTTCAACGAGATCCAGGAGCGGTTGCGAGGGTTGTCCTCCTCGACATTGACCGAGCGCCTTCACGAGCTCGAGCGTGTCGGGCTCATCCGCCGCGAGATCGAGAGCTCGGACCCGCCCCGCGCCGACTACCGCTTGACCGAGAAGGGCCGTACGCTTCGCGAATCGCTGCGACGTCTCTTCCTCTCACCCAAACCACGCGCATAGCGCGCGAAGGAGGGCCGCGGCTAGTCCTTGGGCGGAATCGCGTCAATGACCTGGAGGAACCCGGTCAGGCCCACCCGGTCGAGCTCTCGCCGCGGCGCGAACACATAGACGACGACACTGCGAGACTGAAGGAAATACTTGACCGCGTCCCAGAAGGTGTTCCCGTCTCGCTGGTCGAGCCGAAGAAGCTCCTCGGCGTTGGCCGGCTTCATCGCCAGCGCCACCGGGACGTCGTCGAAAAGCAGGAAATGGGATTTCCGTACGGACACTCCTTTCGCCGTCCGGGTGAACACGAGTCCCGTCGAATCGGACGGGCTTTCGACGACCGCAAAACGGGCGGTCTCCCCGAGCGGACCGAAGAGATCGGGATTCCGATTCACCCAGGCTTGCCAGCGCTTATCATCGACGAGAGGCCCCCGATAGGCGAATCCCAGCAGGAAGCGGGGGAGGCGGCTGGGAGACCGAACCGTGGCCACCCCAACCAGGCCGAGAAGCAGGACTCCGGCAACCAGAACCCGACCGGACGGACTCTTCACGGCCCATCATTAGCATGGTTGCGGTAGACTTCGGAACGGAGGCGGCCATGAAGCGATCGACGAAAAGAGGTCTGGCGTTCACGGGATTGTTCCTCGGAACGGCTCTTTCCTTCGCCCTCGCCTCGAAGCCCAAACCCAAGGACTGCGACACGTGGAAGTGCGGGCCGAGTTGTGCGCCCGCCAAGTACGTCGCCGTGCGCGTCCCGCCCAGGATGCTGCCGCTGTTCGGGTCCCAGCTTTACCCCGCGGCGATCACCGAGGGCGGGCTCGGGCTGCTGGCGTTCGGTCTGGTTCGCATCGTCTCGCCGCGCCGCCGCCGCGAGGACGAGGGTTCGACCCCGATCCGAGCATCCGAGCCGGCCGAAGGCTGACCGTGGGCTTCCGGTTCCTCCGGGCGGCTCTCGGCACTCTGGCCCTCGTCTCCCTCTTCCCGACCTTCGCGATCGCCGGGCAGCCTCCGTCCGACCCGGTCATTTGCGTCGTGTGCGGCGATTACACTTTCGAGCGCAAGGACGCGGTCGCCGCGACCTACGAGGGCGAAAAGATCTCCCTCTGCAACCTTCGCGAGCTCGACTGGATCCGCGATAACCCGGACAAGTACGTCTGGGCGCAGGACCCCGTCAGTGGAGCGCGCGTGAACAAGATCCATACCCGATTCATCGCCGACCGCATGGTCGCGGTCCGAAAGAAGAACGGGACCGTCGAAAGCTGGCCCCGCCGCTTCTTCTTCGAGTCCGCGAAAACGCGGGCTACCTTCTTGCAAGCGCCGTCCCGATGGCTGAAGGAGCCTTACGCCGGCTGAACCGCCCCGCCGCCTCTCTTAGCCGCCTCGCTTCGAAAATCCGAAGCGCTGTTGACCGGTCTCGCGAGAGCATCGATACTGCCGGCGGTCGGAAGGTTTTCGGAGGGGGGCGCCATGGATCCGATGACTCTCTGGAAGATCTCGTGGGCCATCGGCGCCCTGGTCGTCGTCATCGTGGCGGTGCTCCTCCTGCTCATCATCGCCGCCGCCCGCAGCATCGACCGCCGCGCCAACGAGATCTGGATCGCCGGCAAGCAGATTGCCGCGAACACGGTTTCGATCTGGATGCTCCAGAAGACCAACGCCGTCGCCGGCGACATCCTGACGACGGCGAAAGGCATCGCCGGCGGCGCGGGTGCGATCGACGCGAAGCTGTCCAGCCTCGCCGGCGGAGGCCGCTGAGGTGCCTGCCGTCCTACTGGCGACTCTGATCTATCTGGGGATCCTCGTGGCGGTCCTCGCCGTGGGATTGATTCTGATCGCCTGGTATCTCACCGCGACCGCGAAGGCGATCCGGGAGATTCGCGACGCGCTCGCGAAAGTCGAGGCCGACACCCGGCCGCTCGGCGCATCGCTCGAGCAGGTCAACGGCGCGCTCTCGCAGCTCGGCGGGGGGCTCGGCTCCGTCCTGCAGTGGCTCGTTCTCGCCGACGGCAGTCTCGGTCGCATCGTCAAGCGTTTCCGCTCGAGTGCCGCATGAGCTCGACCGTTCTGTGGATCTGGTGGATCTCTCTCGCGTTGGCCCTTCT
>JBBQNC010000105.1:0-10719 GCA_038329555.1 Thermoanaerobaculia bacterium | reverse complement strand
GGGATGACACCGCCCGTGTTCACGCGCAGCGGCAGATACGTGTTCTGCCCGCCGTAGACCTTTCGACCGACGACGCGCTTTGCGTACTGGACAGGAATCCGGCGTTGAGCCCGCTCCACGAAGACGATGAGCGCGACGATCCCGGACATGAAGAGCAGGACGAAGAGAAGCGTCAGGATCGAGAGGTTTCCAGTCCGGATCGACTCGAAGAGCGTGAAAATCGCCCGCGGCAGGCCGACGACGATCCCGGCGAAGATGATGAGCGAGATCCCGTTGCCGATCCCGCGTTCGGTGATCTGCTCGCCGAGCCACATGATGAAGATCGTTCCGGTGGTCAAGGTCAGGACCGTCATCAGGCGGAAAGCCCATCCGGGATGGGGAACGAGACGCGCGCCCCCCGGCGCTGCCTGGTTCTCGAGCCAGAGCGCGATTCCGCTCGCCTGGATGAAGGAGAGCAGCACGGTGCCGTAACGCGTGTACTGGGTGATCTTCTTGCGCCCCATCTCCCCTTCCTTCGAGAGCTTCTCGAGGTAGGGCCAGACGACCGTCAGGAGCTGCAGGATGATCGAAGCCGAGATGTACGGCATGATCCCGAGCGCGAACACGGAGAGGCGCCGCAAAGCGCCGCCCGAGAAGATGTCCAGGTAGCCGAACAGCGAACCCGCTGAGGCGCGGAAGAACTCGTTGATCGCCGTCGGGTCCACGCCGGGCGTGGGGATGTGGGCCCCGAGCCGGTAGACCGCGAGGAGCAGGAACGTAAATGCGATCCGCTTTCGCAGATCGGGAACGTTGAAGATGTTCGCGAAACTCTGAAGGGCGCTCAACGCTCGATCACCTCGCACCGGCCGCCCGCGGCCTCGATCTTGGCCTGGGCGCTCGCGGAGAACTTGTGTGCGGAGACCGTCAGAGCCTTCCCGATCTGCCCGTCGCCGAGGATCTTGACGGGGCGGTTCTTTCGGGCGAGCCGCCGGACGTGGAGGGTCTCCGGATTGACCTCCTGCCCCGCCTCGAACCGGTCGAGATCGGAGAGATTCACGATGTCGTACTCGACACGGAAGATGTTCGTGAAGCCCCGTTTCGGGACGCGCCGGTGGAGCGGCATCTGCCCGCCCTCGAAGCCGCGCTGGTGGCGGTAGCCCGACCGGGACTTCTGCCCCTTGTTGCCGCGACCGGCGGTCTTCCCGTGGCCGCTGCCCGGCCCGCGGCCGAGCCTCTTGCGGTAGTGCGTCGATCCTGAAGCCGGACGCAGATCGTGGATTCCGAGCGCCGGCGGACGGTTGTCCTGAGCCGCGGCGGCCGGGCGGCGCGCGCGCTCGCGCTTCGGACGCGGAGCCGCGGCGACGGGCTTCTCGGCGGCCGCCTTCGGAGACGCCCCGCGCCGGGCGGGCTTGCCCGCCGGCTTTTTGGCCGCCGCCTTGCGGGGCGCCGGCTTCTTCGTTCCCTTTTTCTCGACCATGTTCCTAACCCTTTACGATTTCTACCAGGTGACGGACCTTCAGCACCATCCCGCGGATCGCGGGATCGTCCGGCCGGACGACCTCCTGGCGCATGCGGCGCAGGCCGAGGCCGCGCAGCGTCGCCTTCTGATCCTTCGGCGTGCAGATCCCGCTTCGGACCAGCCGGAGCGTGAGCGTCTTCTCCGAGCCCGTCTTCCGGGGCGCGGACGCCTTCCGGGCCGAGGGCCGGCTCTTCGGGTCGGTGCTCACGACGCCTCCGCCTCGAGCTTCTCGCCCGCCCCGCCCCGACGCTTCTTCATCTCGTCGGCGTTGCGGAGCCGCGTGAGCCCGTCCATCGTCGCCTTGATGACGTTGTGCGGGTTGGTCGTCCGCAGCGACTTGGTCAGGATGTCCGCGATCCCGACCGACTCGAGCACGGCGCGCACGGGCCCGCCCGCGATGACGCCCGTCCCGGCGGCGGCCGGCTTCAGCAGCACGCGTCCGGCCCCGAAGCGCCCGATCACCGCGTGAGGAATCGTCGAGCCTCGGAGGCTGATCGCCTGCATGTTCTTCTTGGCCATCTCGATCCCCTTCTTGATGGCCATCGGAACTTCCTTCGCCTTGCCGGAGCCGTAGCCCACCCGGCCCTGTCCGTCCCCGACGACGACGAGTGCGGAGAACGAGAAGTTCTTTCCGCCCTTGACGACCTTGGTGACGCGGTTGATGTGGACCACGCGGTCGATCAACTCGCGTCCCTGGGCGTCCCGCTCCTTCTCGCGCTCGCGCGGCGGACGCGGCCCGCCCCCCCGGTTGCTGCTCATCGGATTTCCTTCATGTCTAGAACTCCAGACCGCCCTTGCGGGCGGCATCGGCCAGTGCGCGGACCTTGCCGTGGTAAATGTAGCCGCCGCGGTCGAAGACGACCCGCGCGACACCCTTCTCTCGGGCGCGCGTCGCGACGAGCTCGCCGACGCGCTCCGCGGTCGCCACGTTGGCGCCCGCCTTCCCCTGCTTCTTCAGATCGGCGTCGAGGGACGACGCGTGCGCGACGGTGTGACCCGTCGCGTCGTCGATCACCTGAGCGTAGATGTGGCGGCCGCTCTTGAAGACCGCCAGACGCGGGCGCTCACCCGAGCCCCGGACCTTCTCGCGGATGCGCACGCGAACCCGGCGCCTCGATTCGGTTCTGTCTTCGGCTTTCTTCATGTCTTACTTCCCGCCGGCCTTTCCGACCTTGCGCCGGATCACTTCCTCGGCGTACTTGATGCCCTTCGCCTTGTAGGGATCGGGGACGCGCAGCTTCCGGATCTCGGCGGCGGTCTGTCCCACCTTCTGCCGGTCGGCGCCCGACACCGTGAGCTTGCCCGCCTTCGCGTCGAGGTTCACGCTGATCCCCTCCGGGATCGGGAAATTGATCGGATGCGAGTACCCGAGCGAGAAGAGGATCGTTTTCCCCTTGACCTCGGCCTTGTATCCGACTCCCACGATCTCGAGGTCCTTGCTGAAGCCCTTGGTCACGCCCTCGACGCTGTTCGCGACGAGGCTGCGCAGGAGCCCGTGGAACGCCCGCTGCTGCGGCTCCTCGCTCGCGCGCGCGATCCGGACCTCTCCGTTCTCGATGACGACGGTCAGGCCCACGGGCACTTTGGTCGAGAGCTCGCCCTTGGGACCCTTGACGCGCACGGCGTCCCCGTCCTGCTTGACGTCGACCCCCGTGGGGATCACAACCGGCATTTTTCCTACGCGTGACAAGGGTTTATCTCCTACCAGATGTTGCAGAGGATCTCGCCGCCGAGCCGCGCCTCGCGCGCCGCACGGCCCGTCACGATCCCCTTCGACGTGGACACGATCGAGATTCCGAGGCCTCCGAGGACCTCGGGGATCTCCTTCGCCGCGGAGTACACCCGGCGGCCGGGCCGCGAGACGCGCTCGAGACCCGTCACGATGGGCTCGCCCTCCGGGTCGTACTTCAAGCCGACTCGCAGAAACGGCCGGCCCTTCTCGTCCACCCGGCGGTACGTCGCGATGTAGCCTTCCTCCGCCAGGACCTTCAGCAGGTCTTCCCGCAATCGCGACGCCGGGATCTCGACGCGCTCGTGGCCCGCCCGCATCCCGTTGCGCAGGCGGTTCAGGAGGTCGCTGATCGGATCGCCGATCGTCGTCGAAGCCGTCTTCTTCTTCTTCACCATGACGCCTTCTTCACCCCGGGCAGGTACCCGAGGTTCGCATTCTGGCGGAAGCAGATGCGGCAGAGCTGGAATTTGCGGTACACGCTTCGCGCGCGCCCGCAGATCCGGCAGCGCCGCACCAGCCGCGTCGAGAACTTTGGCTTGCGCGCCGCCTTGACTCTCATTGCCCGTCTTGCCATGTGTCTCCTTGGGGGTGCGGGGGACCGCAAGGTCCCCTGCTTCCCGTCAGCCCTACTTCCCGAACGGCATGCCCAGCTCCTTCAGGAGCGTGCGTGCCTGGTCATCGCGGCCTGCCGTCGTCACGATCGTCACGTTCAACCCCTTCGACTTGTCCGTCCTCGCGTAATCGATCTCCGGAAAGATGAAGTGGTCTCGAATCCCCAGCGTGTAGTTGCCCCGCCCGTCGAAGGCCTTCGTGGCAACGCCCCGGAAGTCGCGCACGCGCGGCAAAGCGATGTTGATCAGGCGGTCGAGGAACTCGTACATCCGGTCGCCGCGCAGGGTGACCCGCGCGCCGATCGGCATTCCCTCGCGCAACTTGTAGGTCGCGATCGACTTCTTGGCCTTCGTCACGACCGCGCGCTGTCCGGCGATGGCGGACAGCTCGTCCACCGCGCCGTCGAGCATCTTCGGGTTGGCGACCGCCTCCCCGAGTCCCATGTTGAGCACGATCTTCTCGACGCGGGGCACGGCCATCGCGTTGTCGATTCCGAGCTCCTTCTTGAGCGCCGGAGCGACCTCTTTCATGTACCGTTCTCTCAGTCTCGTTGCCATTGAAGTTCTCAGTTCTCTTGTCGGTTTCGGCCTATGCCAGCGCGGCGCCGCTCTTCTTCGCGAACCGCTCCGGCGTTCCGTCCGCGTCGCGGCGGCGCCCGATTCGCGTGGGGACGTTCCGGTCCGGATCGACGAGCATCACGTTCGAGAGATGCAGCGGCGCTTCCTTCTCCGAGATCCCCCCGGCGATGTTCTTGGAGGGGTTCGGGCGGGTGTGCCGCTTGATCATGTTGACCCGCTCGACGATGACGCGGTCGGTCGCGGGGAAGAGCCGCAGGATCCGCCCCTGGCGGCCGCGGTCTTTGCCGGCGATCACGACCACCATGTCGTTCTTCCTCAGCTTCGACTTCTTCTTCATCACAGCACTTCCGGGGCGAGGGAGATGATCTTCATGAACTTCTTTTCGCGGAGCTCACGGGCGACCGGCCCGAACACGCGCGTGCCGACCGGCTCGCCTTCGTTGGAGATCAGGACGGCCGCGTTGTCGTCGAATCGAATGTACGAACCGTCGCGCCGGCGATGGTTGCGCCGCGTGCGGACGATCACGGCCCGCACGACTCGCTTGCCGTGCTTCTCGACGAACGGCGAGTCGGGGGCCGCCTCCTTGACGGACGCGGTGATGATGTCGCCCAGGCCGGCGTAGCGACCCGCCGACCCGCCTCGCATGCGGATACAGGCGATGCGCCGGGCGCCGGAATTGTCGGCGACCTCGAGGATCGTGCCCATTTGAATCATCGATCACCCCCGCGGTGAATCACCCTGGTGTGCATCACGCCTCGGCCTTCGTCAGGATCTCTCGCAGGCGCCACCGCTTCAGCTTCGAGAGGGGCCGCGTCTCTTCGATGCGGACCCGGTCGCCCACCTTCGCGGCGCCCGCCTCGTCGTGAGCGTGAAACCGGCTCGTCCGCTTGATGGTCCGCTGGTAGCGAGCCTCCTGCACGCGCCGTTCGACCTCGACGATGATCGTCTTCTGCATCTTGTCGGAAACTACCCGCCCGACCTTCGTCTGCCTCGGCCGGATCGACTCCGGCTGCGCCGTCTGTTCCATCACTTCTTCTCCGCGAGCTCGAGCGCCCGCTGATAGGTCCGGACCCGCGCGATGTCGCGCCGGATCATTTTCAATCGGCTCGGGTTCTCGAGCTGGCCGGTGGCCTTCTGGAGGCGAAGCTTCCAGGACGCCTCCGTGAGCTGCTTCGCCTTCTCGGCGAGCTCCGGCGCGCCCTGGTTCGCGAGCGTCTCCCGCTCCTTCTTCTTCATAGGATCTCCGTCTCGGTGTCGCGGGTGACGAATCGCGTTTTCAAACCGATCTTGTCGGCGGCCAGGGAGAGCGCTTCCTTCGCTGTCGCCAGGTCGACGCCTTCCATCTCGTACAGGACGCGGCCGGGTTTGACGACCGCGACCCAGCCTTCCGGCGCGCCCTTGCCCTTGCCCATGCGCGTCTCGGCGGGCTTCTTGGTGTACGGCTTGTCCGGGAAGATCCGGATCCATATCTTGCCGCCGCGCTTGACCGCGCGGGTCATCGCGATGCGGGCCGCTTCGATCTGCCTCGCGGTGATCCAGCCGGGCTCGAGGACCTGCAGACCCATGTCGCCGAACGCGAGCGTGCCGCCGCGGTACGCCTTGCCGCGCATCCGTCCCCGCTGCTGCTTGCGGTATTTGACCTTCGAGGGCATCAACATATTTGGCTCTCAGCTGTCGGCTATCAGCTTTCAGCTTTCAATTGGCTTCGGTTCCCTTCCGGCTGACAGCTGAAAGCTGACAGCTGAAAGCTCCTACGCCGTCTTTCTCCTGTTCTTCGCCTTGTGCTGCTCGCCGCGATAGATCCAGGTCTTCACGCCGATCTTGCCGTAGGTCGTGTTGGCCTCGGCAAAGCCGTAGTCGATGTCCGCCTTGAGCGTGTGGAGCGGCAGCCGGCCCTCCTGATACCACTCGGAGCGCGCGATCTCGGCGCCGTTCAGGCGGCCGGCGCAGCGGATCTTGATGCCCTGGGCGCCGAAGCGGAAGGCGGACTCGATCCCCTTCTTCATCGCCCGCCGGAACGCCACGCGGCGCTCGAGCTGCAGGGCGATCGATTCGGCGACGAGCTGCGCGTCGGTCTCGGGGCGCTGGATCTCTATGATGTTGATGTGGACCTCGGACTTGGTCCGCTTCTGGAGCTCGTCGCGAAGCTTGTCGACCTCCGCGCCGAGCTTGCCGATGATGATTCCCGGGCGCGAGGTCTGGATGTTGACCTTCAGCTTGTTCGCGAACCGCTCGACGTCGATCTCGGAGACTCCCGCGTGAGACAGCCGCGACTTCAGCTCCTTGCGGAGGCTCAGGTCCTCGTGGAGATAGGTCTGGTACTCCTTCACGGAGAACCAGCGCGAGTGCCAGGTCCGGTTGAATCCGAGCCGGAATCCGTACGGGTGGACTTTCTGGCCCATGCTTAACCCCTCGCCTCGGAAACGGCGTCCGAGAGTTCGATCGTCAGGTGACTCTTCCGATGGAGC
Source organism: Thermoanaerobaculia bacterium (assembly GCA_038329555.1). Lineage (GTDB taxonomy): Bacteria > Acidobacteriota > Thermoanaerobaculia > UBA5066 > Gp7-AA6 > JALYUA01. The sequence goes on along the minus strand of JBBQNC010000105.1, from coordinate 3,831 downwards.
ACGCGATAGGCGCGGCCCATCGGGGCCGGGCGGACGCGCTTCTCCTGCGGTCCCTTGTCGACGAAGATCCGCGTCACGAAGAGCTCGTCGACGTCCACGCGCGCTTCCTTCTGCTCGGCGTTGGCGACCGCGGACCGCAGGGTCTTCAGGATGTCGCGGGCTGCGACCTTTCGCGTGTGCGTCAGGATCGCGACCGCGTCGTTGACCTTCTTACCCCGCACGAGGTCGGCCACGAGCCGGACCTTCTGCGCGGAGCCCTTCATGTACCGAAGCTTCGCTGTGGCTTTCATCATCGTCTATCCCCTGGCTCAGCCCTTGGCCGGCGCGGGCGCGGGCGCCGCGCCCGGCGCGGACACCGGCTTGCCCGGCGCGGGAGCTCCGGCTTCGGCCTTCTTGCCGCTGTGGCCCTTGAAGATCCGCGTGGGCGAGAACTCGCCGAGCTTGTGGCCGACCATGTTCTCGGCGATGTAGACGGGGATGAACTTCCGCCCGTTGTGCACGGCGAGCGTGTGCCCGACCATGTCGGGAACGACCGTCGAGCGACGGGACCACGTCTTGACGACCTTCTTCTCGCGGGTGTCGTTCATGGCGGCCACCTTCTTCATCAGGTGATCGTCCACGAAGGCGCCCTTCTTGACTGAACGCGACATGTTCCTGCCCTAGCCCTTCGACTTGCGCCGGCGGACGATGAACCCGTCCGTCCGCTTGTTGTTCCGCGTCTTCATGCCCTTGGTCTTCCAGCCCCACGGGGACGTCGGGTGACGACCGCCAGAGGTCTTTCCTTCGCCGCCGCCCATCGGATGGTCCACGGGATTCATCGCCACGCCGCGGTTATGGGGCTTCCAGCCGAGCCACCGGTTACGACCTGCCTTCCCGATCGAAACGTTCTCGTGCTCGAGATTCCCGACCTGTCCGATCGTCGCGTAGCACTCGATGTGAACCTCGCGGACTTCCCCGGAGGGAAGGCGCACCTGGGCGTACTCGCCCTCCTTGGCCATCAACTGCGCCGCGGCGCCGGCCGAGCGGACCATCTGGCCACCGTTGCCCCGCTTCAGCTCGATGTTGTGGATCGTCGTGCCGAGGGGGATGCCCCGGAGCGGCAGCGCGTTCCCGGGCAGGATGTCCGCCGCCGGACCGGAGACCACCTGCGCGCCGACCTGCAGGCCGTTCGGCGCCAGGATGTAGCGCTTCTCGCCGTCCGCGTAATGCAGGAGAGCGATCCGGGCCGTGCGGTTCGGGTCGTATTCGATCGTCGCGACCTTCGCCGGGATGCCGACCTTGTCGCGGCGGAAGTCGATGATCCGGTAGAGGCGCTTGTGGCCTACGCCCATGAACCGCGAGGTGATCCGCCCCTGGTTGTTGCGGCCTCCGGTCGAACGCATCCCGACGGTGAGACCCTTCTCCGGCCGGGAGGCCGTGATCTCCTGGAAGTCGAGGGTCGTCTGAAACCGGCGGCCGGCCGACGTGGGCTTGTACTTTTTGACTGGCATGGCGTGGGTCGCGACGAGGGAAACGGGAATCCGGGAATCGGGAACCGAAGTTCCCTGCCCGTCCGTCCGTTTCTCTTTTCGCTATGCCTCCTCGTATTCCGTTTTCGATTACCAATTTTCGCGGGGTCAGACGCCTTCGAAGAACTCGATCGACTTTTCGCCCGCCGCGAGGCGCACGTACGCCTTCTTCCAGTCCTTGCGGCGGCCGATGAAGCGGCCCATGCGCTTCAACTTCCCCCTCCGGTTCGCGACGCGGACGTCCGCGACCTTGACGCCGAAGAGCGCGGTGACCGCCTTCGCGATCTCGATCTTGTTCGCGTCCCGGTCCACCTCGAAACAGATAGTGTTTGCGCCTTCCTTCAGGCGCGTCGACTTCTCCGTGATGAGAGGCCGGCGAATCAGCTGCTGCGGCTCCATCATTCCCCTCCCAGGGTCTGGACGACCCGCGACAGCGCGCTCTTCGAGACGATCAGCGTCGCGTGACTCATCACGTCGTACACGTTGATCCCGAGAGCGTCGACGACCTTGAAGTCCCGGACGTTGCGCGAGGCGAGCGCGAAGTTCCCGTTCTCGCGCGAGTCGACGAAAAGAGTCTTCCCGGTGACGCCCAGTCCGCCCACCGCGGCGACGAGATCGCGCGTGCGGTGCGTCTCGAGGTCGAGCTGGTCGACGACGACGAGCCGCTCCTCCTTGACGCGCCGCGAAAGCACCGACTTCAACGCGTTCTTCTTCTCGCCGACGGAGAGGCCCTGCGCGTAGGAGCGGGGACGCGGCCCGTGGGCGATGCCGCCGTGACGGTGGATGGGAGGACGCCCGCCCCCCTGGCGGGCGCGGCCGGTCCCCTTCTGCTTGAAGGGCTTCTTGCCGCTGCCCGAGACCTCCGACCGCACCTTCGTCTTGTGAGTGCCGGCGCGCTGCCCCGCGCGGTAGGCCTTCACGACCTCCCACACCAGGTGACGGCGGTACGGGTACTCGAACACGTCGGCCGGCAGGTCGACTTCGCCGACCTGTTCCTTTTTCCAGTTGATGACCGGGACTGTTGCCATGGCTTCTTCTTCCCTTGCTCTCTACTTCGCCGCGGCGCGCACGAACGTCGAGCGCACGATCTTCACGACCGAGTTGCGGGCGCCGGGCACCGCTCCCTTGAGAAAGATCAGGTTGTTCTCGAGGTCGACGCGGACGACGACGAGGTTCTTCGCCGTCGCCTGCCGGCCGCCGAGCCTTCCGGACGAACGAGTCCCGGGATAGACCCGCGACGGAAAGGCCGAAGGCCCTATCGATCCCGGAAGCCGGTGGAACATCGAGCCGTGCGACTCCGCGCCTCCGCGGAAGTGGTGACGCCGTACGACGCCTGCGAACCCCTTCCCCTTCGAGACGCCGATCACGTCGACGTGGTCCTTCTCCTGGAACGCGTCGCAGAGGACTTTGTCTCCGGGCTTCAACTCGTCGCCCGCGTCGAGGCGAAACTCCGCGAGGAGCCGCATCGGGGCGACATTGGCCTTCTCGAATCGGCCTCGGGAGGCCTTCGTCGCGCGGCGGTCAGGGCGCGACTCGACGAGCCCGATCTGCACGGCCTCGTAGCCGTCCTTGTCGGCCGACTTCTTCTGCACGACGAGACAGGGCCCCGCGGAGACGACGGTGACGGGGACGACGACCCCGTCGGCGCCGAAGATCTGCGTCATCCCGATCTTGCGTCCGAGGATTCCGTGTACAGGCATGGTGGCTCGCTTTGCTCGCTTACTTTCCGAACGCCTTGATCTCGACGTCGACTCCGACCGGAAGCTCGAGCTTCATGAGCGCGTCGACGGTCTGGGACGTGGGCTCCAGGATGTCGAGAAGGCGCTTGTGCGTCCGCATCTCGAATTGCTCCCGCGACTTCTTGTCGATGTGCGGCGAGCGGTTGACCGTGTAACGCGAAACGGCGGTGGGCAGAGGAATGGGCCCCGCGATCTTCGCTCCCGTGCGCCTCGCGGTGTCCACGATCTCGGTCGCCGACTGATCGAGGATCCGATAGTCGAAGGCCTTTAGGCGGATCCTAATCTTGTCGTTCTTCATTTTGAACGGTCCCTCGTCGGGACCGGAAGGGAGCAAACGGCCGCTTCCCACCAGCCCATGGCCTCAAAGCAATTCATCTGTTCTCGTTTCACGTTTTGTCGTTTTCGCTTGCCCGTCTTATTCGAGGATCTCGGTAATGGTTCCCGCGCCGACGGTGCGGCCGCCTTCGCGGATGGCGAAGCGCAGGCCCTTCTCCATGGCGATCGGCGTGATCAGCTGGATCTCCAGGGCGACGTTGTCCCCCGGCATCACCATCTCCACGCCCGACGGCAGCTGCGCCGTCCCC
>JBBQNC010000104.1:0-10727 GCA_038329555.1 Thermoanaerobaculia bacterium | reverse complement strand
GCGCCCCCGCGGACGACTCGGAGCGATTCGATCACTCCGGGCTGGTTGGCATTCATGGCGAGAGAACGCTCGAAGAGGCGAACCGCTTCCTCGGTGTCTCCCAGGCACGTGTGAAAGAGGCCCAGGGCATTCAGAGTCTCTATGTCGCGCGTGGCGGGCGCAAACTGATTCAAGGCCTCGAGCGCGCCCTTGCAGTCGCGGGACTGGAACCGGGCCAGAGCCGCTTCCCGGGCGACCGGTTCGCTCCCCGGAATCTGGCGCAGCGCCCTTTCCGCGAGGGCCCGCGCCTCGCGGATCTTCCCGCGCCGCTCGTAGTCGTCGGTCCACTGGCGGATGGTGCCGGGCGGGTCCGCATGCCCGGCCGCCAGCGAGCGGAAAAGCCACTCCTGCGCCTCAGCGTCCTTCCCCGCCGAGCGCTCGAGTACCGCCAGGTTGAACATCGGCGAATGATAGTCGGGACGTAGCTCGAGCGCCTTGCGAAATGCGGCGCGGGCCGCCGGGAGATCTCGTTCGCTCTCCCGCTCGTACAGCCCGAGGTTGTTCCAGGCACCTTCGGTGCGCCCGGGAAGCTCTCCCCCCGGGGCGGCGAGCGGACGGGTCTCGGAGCCCGACAGATACCCGAGGGCAAGAAGCTTCTTCGCGTACTCCGACGCCTGCGCCGGCGACATCTCCTGGGCCTGGACCCGGCGCACCTGGACCTTCGAGGCGATGTCCGCCTTGGGCGGCGGCTTCAGATCCGAAAACGCCGCGGAGACCGCGCGCCCCGGCATGCGGCGATCCGCGGTCAGCCCGAGGAGCGCGAGAACGGTGGGCGCCGGATCGAACATCGACAGATTCGCCGCGGGCTGACCCGGCCTCACGCGCTCCCCCCAGGCGGCGAAGACGCCGTCGAGCCGGTGCCAGAACGCCGCCGTGCTCCAGTTGAGCGACGAGCGCTCGCAGGGCCGGTCCGCTCCCCACTTGAACCCGTGATCCGACTGGACGATCAGCGTCGCGTGATCCTCCTCCGCGCGGCGCATCCACTGGCCGAGCATCCGGTCGATCACCGCGTAGTACTCGTCGACGGCGCGGCCATACCGGGCGAAGTCCGCCTCCGGCGTGCACGGCAGACGCGGGGGCGCGTCCGAGCCGAACACGTGGCCGATCTCATCGGTCCCCTCGAGGTAGAGCATCGTCAGGTCGGGCAGGTGCCGGTCATAGAGGTCGCGGGCGGCGCGATGCGAGACGCGCGTCGCGCCCAGAATGCGAGAGAGCGCGACGATCGAGTTCTCCATGCCCGCCCCGCTCGCGAGGGCCTGATCGATCTCGCCGGCCGGCACGTCCACGAAGCGTGCGAGCTCCGCAGCGGACACGCGCCCGTCGCGCGCAATCACCCGGGCGACGCCCCCTTCCAGCGCCGCCGGCCATGCGACTCCGGAGAGCGGGAGCCTGTCGTAGAGGATCGGGCTCGCGTGATCGGTCAGGAAGAACCCGTTCACCTCTTCCGCCGGATGCGTCGCCCACCAGCCCACGACACCGACCGTTTTCCCCGCCGACGAGGCGAGGTTCCAGACCGCCGGCACGCGGCGCGAGCGTCCCGAGATCGGGACCTTCCGGCCGCTCTTCGGGTCCACCTCCTGGAAATCGAGGACGCCGTGTTCCTTGGGCGAGACCCCCGTCGCGACCGTTGTCCAGACGATCGGCGAGAGGATCGGCACGAAGCTCGAAATCCGCGAAGACCAGCCCGTGGCCACGAGCCGGGTCCAGTGCGGCATCTTTCCGGCCTGAGAGAGCCGGTCGAGGATCTCCCAGTCGAGCCCGTCCAGGCCGATCCAGAGGACCGGCCTGGCGCCGGCCTCCGCGCGGCGCGCGCGCGCGGCGACGTCGGACGTCTCGACGGCCGGAGCGGCGGCGGCGGGCGCGGCCGGCGGCGCGGGGGCCGCTTTCCCCGACGGGGGTTCGGCCCGGCCGCAGAACGAGAGGCCGCAGACCGCCATGGCCAGAAGAGGCAGGGCCAGAAGAGGCGGACCGGCCCTTCCCGCGCCCAGTCCCGGGACCTCCTTCAATGGACGTCCGGCGCTGGAGAGACGGTCCTCTTCGCGGACGGTTTCCCGCGAGCGAGGAAGACGGCGTTCTCGAGCACCCCGCGCTCCCCCGGCACGAGCCGACCGTCCAGAACGAAGGCCGGGGTTCCGTGGATGCCAAGGCGTAGCGCGAGCTCGATGTCGCGGAGGACCCGGTCGCGCGCGCGATGGATCGCGAGCTCGGCGCGGAACGGCTCGACCGCGCCGGCGCCTTCCGCGACGTCGGACGCGAGCTGGCGCGCGGAGGCCGCCGTCATTCCCTGGGCGCGCGCAAAGACCATCTCCTCGTATCGGGTGTACAGCGGCGGGTCGACCGCCGCGAGCGCGGCCGCCGACTCGGCCGCCGCAAACGCCCAGTCGTGGGTCTGCACGAGCGGCAGGAAGTGAACGTCGAGCGCGCCGCCGGACTGGGCGACGGCACGGCGGGCCTCCGGGCCGCGGAGCCGGCAGCGCTCGCACTGGAAGTCGAGGAACTCCGCAACGTAGAACGAGCCTCGATCGGGCCGGATCCCGGGCCGGTCGGAGAGAAGCGCGCGCCTCCACCGCGCCGCGTCTTCTCCCGCGGGACGGAACTCGCCGAGAAGCAGGGTGGCGCCGTCGGCCGAGACGAATCCCCCGCGGGCGGCGAACGCGTCCTGATCCTGCCGGAGAAGGAGCGTCATCGGCAGCAGGGATCCCGATCCCGGAGCCCCCTCGACCCGCACGGGCACTCCGAAAGCCTCCTGAAGCGACGCGCGGATGGCGGGAAGGTCGGAAGACGCGTCAAAAGGCCGGCGCGCGGCCGCGCGCGAGGAGTCGTGAAGGACCTCTCCCAGAAAGACCTGGTCACTCGCCGCGTCGTAGAGCGTTACGCTCGATTCCTCTCGAACCCTGGCGCTGCCGCCCGCGTCCGCGACGCGCTCGACGCGGAACGCGGAGAAACCCGGAACCGTCACCTCGCGGGCCACCGACACCGCCACATGGGTCCCGGGAACCGCCGCGTACCAATCTCCGAAGTAAGCCGTCAGCCGCTCGACGACCGACACGGGCGCCGCCGAAACGAGCACGGCAAGACAGAGACCACATCCGGCCAGAAGAATTTTCCGCACGAATCCGATGATAGTTGAGCGGCTGCTTCTGACGGCATCCCTTCCGGACGCTCAACGCCTCAACGCTTGACGCTTAACTTCTCCTGGAAGCCACCTTCGCGCGATCGAGCGACGTCAGCACGCGAGTATCTCTCTGAAGCACGTTGCGTCCGTATCCCTGCTTGGTGACGAACTCAAAGCTCACTTCGGGATACGGCACTTCCTTCGGGAGGTTCGCTCGCTGGTAGTGCCAGATCTCCAACCAGTTGGAGGCGCCCTGGTGAATCGTCGCCCCGGGACCGGTCACTTTATTCACCCGTGCCGCCTTGTCGGTGTTGGATCCTCCGCCCTGGCCCGCCGCGCGGATCTCTGACGGGTTGTAGCGCGAAAGTCCGGACGCGTCCGACACGTCCTCTCCCGTCTTGAGAGGCTTTCGTCCGCTGTAGGTCGGCGGCCCGAGAAGGACGAAGACCATGCCCCGGTCCGTCAGGCTGCCCCGAACTTCGTTCTGCGTGAAGCGCTCGTCGGCGAATAGAACGCGGCGCTCGAACTCTTCGCGAAGCTCGTTCTCGGGAGTCTCCGAGCGGGGATCCCGGGATTTCCAGAAGGCCGTGATGAACTCCGAGCGTGACAGGGGATCGGAGAGGACGGTGAAGTCCCGCCGGTCCGCCTGAGTGAGAAGCCACCGCACCGGCCCCTCCGCCCACGCCTCGGACGCGTCATCGGGAGGGTCCCGCTTGACGCTCGAGAAAGAACGATAGGCCGACGCGAGGGACCCTTCTTCGGCGACCGCCGGAACGGGGGCCGCGGCCGCGCGGCGCGCGGATTCGAGCGCCTCGACGACCGGCTTCGGATACACCGCGGGATCCAGGTGCGCATTGGGCTGATGCGCGAGATACGCCTCGAAGGCGGACCTCGCTTCCGAGTCGCGCTTCAACATGGCCAGATTCGCCCCGCGGTAGAAGAGAAGCGCGGGCGCCATCCGCTCCGCTTCGCGCGCGTCGCGGCGGCTCTCGGCGTCCAGCTGATCGAGAGTTTCGAGCGAGCGCGCGTAGGCGCCGACGCGGAACTGCTCCTTCGCCTTCTGGAACAGGTCGGGGAGGGCGGCGAGCGTCGTGAAGGCCAGGACCGCGGCCACCAGAGTCCATCGCGGTAGACGTCGCGCCATATCGCCTCCAAGCCGAATCTTAAGGCCGGGAGAGCCAGGCCGAACCCGGCCGGCCCGGGCGAAAAAGGGGGGGCCATCGCCCCCCCGGATAGAACAGCCGGAGTCTTCTAGAAAGCGACCTTGAGCGATCCCCGGAAGAGCCTCGGATCCTGCCGCTGGGTGATCTTCCCGTAGTTGGAGTTGGTCTGCTGCTGATTCGGGTCGAAGAGGGACGCCGGATAGTTGGCGGGCTGGCTCGTCGAGAACCGGACGTCCTCGAGGGTCTCCGTTTGCCGGTTCAGAAGGTTGAAGACGTACGCCTGCAGCGTCACCGTCACCGGGCCCAGCGAAATGGGATACCCGAGGGTCAGATTCGCGTCATACGTCGGGGGAAGACGCTTTGCGCTGCCGCGCTCGACAAGCTGCACCTCGGCGCCGTAGCCGGAGTTGAAGTACCCCTGCTTGTTGAGCGGAGCGCCCGACTGCACGTAGGTCTGCAGGCCGACGAACAGCTTGAACGGCGTCGTGTAGGAAAGGTCGAGCCGGACGTTGTGCGGCCGGTCGAGGAAGAGCTTGCCGTAGTTGTTGACGTTGAACGCCGCGTAGTCGAAGTCGGCGTTAATGCCGGGGTCCGTCTGGCCTCGGCCCTCGCGGACCTCGCCGTCGTAGTTGCCGCGCAGCGACGAGAAGACGTAGGACGCCTGGGCCCAGAACGTCTGGGAGAACGATTTGCGTCCGACGAGCTCGATGCCGCGGTAGATCCGGCGAGCCCTCGGGGCGGCCGGGATGCTCTCGCCGCACGCGGCCGCTTTGCCATCGAGACCGTTGCAGCCGGGGATCGCCCCCCGTGAGATCGCGCCGGAAGAACCGGGATTGATGAGAGCGCAGGTGTTGAAGTTGGTTTCGGGACGTTCGCCGTCCAGGTCGCACCTGTCCTCGATGACTTGACCCAGGTTGCGGTAGGTCCCCTTGATCCCGACGGAAAGCGTCGGGTCGAGCAGCATCTCGCCGCCGATCGTGAACTCATCCTGATAGATCCCCTTGATTCCGGCTTCGGACGGCTCGGTGAAAGCACCCCCCTGAACGAACGGCTTGGAATGGCCGATGACGGCTGCATCCTGGTGCGTGTTGATCGGGTCGAAGTTGAAGGTCGTCACCTGAGTCTGCGCCCCGTAGGCCCGGACGTTCAAGTCCGTCGGGATCGCGTAGTAGAAGCGGCCGAAGAACCCGTAGATCTTGGCCGCGCCGTTGCCCTTCGGATCCCAGATGACTCCGATGCGCGGCTGCCACTCGTTCTGGGTCTTGATGGCCGTCGTGCCCGTATAGTCCTGGACGTCCTCCTCGTCCCAGCGGATGCCCGCGTTGAAGGTCAGGCCCGGCGTCACCTTCCAGGAGTCCTGGAAATACGCCCCGTAATTGATGGACTTCGGAGTGACTGTGTTGTTGATGGGATCCTGCGAAGTAGCGCCGGAGGAGAAGAAGTCGTGCTCGAAATACGTCTGTCCGTACTCGTTGAACTTCGTGACCTGCTGGCCCCCGGTGTAGTACGTGATGGCGGTCGTCTTGCCGATCTCATAATCGCCGCCGGCTTTTACCTCGTGGCTGCCGAAGTAGAAGGCCAGGTCGCCGCGATACTGGTTGCGGTTCGACCGGTTGTTCCGCGTCGGTCCGAAGATCTGGCCGAAGCCGCCGGTCGTGGACCGCGACGAAGCGGGCTGGACGCAAGGAGTCGCGGCGGTCCCTCCGGTGCACGTGAAGTCGTCCACGCGGATCCCGGCGCCGGCGCCGGACGGGGTGAGCTGGTAGCGGTCCTCATGATGAGACGCCTGCAGGGTCAAGAGACCGAGCGACCCGAAGAGCTGGTTGAACCGGAGCCCGCCGTCCTGGCCTCCGACGTCGCGCCGCGACTCCCAGGTCAAAGGATCGAAACTCGTGATGCTCACGACGCGCGCGTGCCGGGGGTCGGCGTTGGCCGCGCCGCTGATGACCGTGGGATCCGCGAAGGCCGTCGCGACGAGCGTGCTGCCCTGCGCGATGTTCCAGGTCAGCTTGCCCGAGTAGAGGTTGTCCGTCTCGTCGAGCGGGAATTTCGCCGAAGTAGGAACTTTCGAGCTCGCCACCGCCCGCGAAACCGTCCCGGGGTTGTTGACCCGGTCGAACGCGGCGAAAAACCAGAGGTGGTCCTTGAAGATGTAGCCGCCCACGTCGGCCCCGAAGTCCGTGCGCTTGTAGTCGGAGATCACCATGCCCGTCAGGGAGTCCTGCGGCGTGATCTTGCGGTCGGACTGCGTCTTGAACGAGTCGTAGTAACCGAACGCGTCCCCGTGGAACTCGTTGCCGCCCGATTTCGTGATGACGTTGATGACGCCGCCCAGCGCGCGCCCGTACTCGGCCTGATAGCCGCCCGTCTTCACTTCCACTTCCTGAATGAACTCCGTGTTGATCGACTTGCCCTGAAACCCCTTGATGACGTTCGTCGTGTTGACGCCGTCGATGACGTACTGGTTCTCGACGGACGTCGCTCCGTAGACCGTCAGCGCGAGCGCGCGGCCCTGCGTTTCACCGCGGTCCGTATTGACGCCCGGGTTGGATCGGACGATGTCCGCGTAGTTCCGAGCGACCGGAAGCCGTTCGATGACCTTCGCCGAGTAGTTGCTCCCCGTGGTCGTCGAGGTGACGTCCACGAGCGGCGCCTCACCGGTGACCGTTACGGATTCCTTGGTCGTGAGAGACAGCTGGAGGTTCACGGTGGCGGTCGCGTCCAGAGTCACGTTCGCGTTTCTCTGCACGTTGCCGAACCCGGAGAGATTCGCGGTGACCGTGTACCGGCCCGGCGGGAGCGCGACGAAACGATACCGACCGTCGTTGCCCGTGACCGCGGTGCGGGTGCCCTGAAGATTGGGGCTCGCAAGCTCCACCGTCACGCCGGGCAACGCCCCGCCGTTCTGGTCGGTGACTGATCCCTCGATCGTCCCGGTCGTCTGTGCTAAGGCGGCGAGAGGAGCGATGAGCAGAATCGCTGCCAGAAGCAAAGTAAATCGAAATCCGGACTTCATTCGTGCCTCCTTACAATCGGTAGAAAACAGCCTGTACAAGAAACTCGTAGGGAACTGGTGTCTCAAGTAGGTCGTAGAGCAATGTCATTGCCAGCGTGACAACGCGATTCATAGAAGACTAAGTGTCTCGGTTATAAAGCGCAAGCCAAAATGGGGACACGGACGTCTGAGGGAGGATGTGAGGATTTTTGGACTCGAATCCAATAAAATGGAGTCTCGGGAACCCCCGCCGGCAATCAGGCGGAGACGAAATCGAGACCTGAGTCCGCATGAGCCGACAGCCATCCCCCGACCGCGCCCCGCTCGAGGAGTCCCTGAGAACGTCCTCCCTCTCCGCCGTCTTCGCCGTAATCGTCCCCGGCGAGGGAGGCAAGCCTCGCCGGGGGTTCCTCCGCAGAAATGCGGCATGAGTTCGTGTGACCGCGCGGAGTCGAGTCGAAGGAGAGGGGTTCGCTCAGGGCGACGCGGGTCATCTCCGCCAGAAAGTCCACTCCGCAGACCTCACTCTGACACCGGATACTCGACCCACAGGGGAGCCGTTGGGCGCGAGCAGAAACTCGGGGTCCCACAGAAGTGGGACTCGACGGCTCGTGGCGCGCCGTCCCGGGGCGTGCCTCGCCACCAGGATCCGAATACATCTCGATGTCTCAATTCCACTTCCCGCTCACTGCTCTTGCGCCCTGCGGCCGCGCCAGGCGGCGGCTCCCCGCGGGTCACCGATGGAATCGAGGGTCTTCGCCGCGACCAACGCTGAGTCTCGGCCAGGGTTGGCCGCATGCATCTTTTCGAGCAGGCCGTAGACATCCTTGACCGGGCGGTGCTGGACCGCATAGAGAATGGCAAGCCGAGCGTACGCCTCGGAGTTGGCCGGAAAGGATCGAATCTCTTCCTGGAAGGCCTGTTGCGCCTCTGCATAGCGCCCGAGACGCGCGAGAGCGTCCCCACGCAGGAACTGGAGGTTGCCGGGCGGCTGCTGCTCCTTTTCCCGGAGCCGAATCAACGCCAAATCGAGAAGTGCCAGAGCCTGCAGCGGCTGGTCGCGCCGCAGGCGAACCTCCGCGAGCAAGACGGCTCCGTCCGCCCCGACGCCGGAAGCCCCGGCCCCAAGAGAGACCTCGCGCTCGACAGCATCCAGATCGTTACGGGCCAGGGCCACCCGCGCGAGCACCTCGTGGGCCTCGGCGGGCGACTCTCGCATCGCGAGCCCGGCATTTAGCTCCGCCTCCTTCAGTTCGCCAAGCGCGAGGCTGACGCGGGCGAGTGCCAGCGAGATCGGACCCGCCGCCGACGGCGAGATCCGGATCGCCTCCTTGTAGGCCTCGGCCGCGTCGCGAAAACGCTTCTCGCCGGCCAGGGTCTCCGCCAGCTTGTATTGAACATCGAAGAGGCGGGGGTTCTTTTTCAGAAGCTTGCGGAAAAGGGCAATGGCCCGGTTGCGGTCCCCTGCGGCCTCCACGCGAAAGGCCTCCTTGATCTCGGTGAGGGACCCGATGTTTTTTGCGGGGCTCGATAGACGCTCTCCCTCTCCCGAGCGCGTCGTGACGGAGATATAGCCGAGGGCGGCAAGCTTCTTCAGATCTTCGGCACTGACATCGCCCGGCCCGGAGAAGTTCGTCGGATAACGATTCAAGTCCCGCTTCATCCCACGGGCGACGTCAGGACTTCCCGAAAAGATGTCGGCCTTTTCGGCGGAGTCCCGCCCGAGGTCGTACAGCTCGGGCTCCGGGCTGTCGATGAAGTGGTACCGGCCGTCCCACAGCGAACGCAGCTCGCTCCAGCCGAGATGAATGCGCGGATAGTAGGTCTCGCTGTAGATGCCTTCCGGAGATCCCCTTCGGGGAGCCTCCAGAAGCGACCTCCCGGGCAGTCGTTGCGGCGGGTCTTGCCCGAAGAGACCGACGATCGTCGGAAAGATGTCGATCAACTGAACGGGGCGCCTCACGGTCTCTCCTCCTCGCCTGGAACCGGGGAGCTTGACGAGGAGGGGCACGCGGAGCGCCTCCCGATACAGCAGGATGCCGTGCTCGTCCTCTCCGTGGTCTCCCAGACCCTCGCCGTGGTCCGACACGAGGAGAATCAAGGACCGATCGTAGATTCCCCACGACTTCAATCGACTGAGAAGGTCGCCGACGATCGCGTCGGCCGCCGCGATCTCTCCGTCGTAGGCGAGTGGGTAACGGCTCGCAAAAGGCTCCGGAGGGGTGTAGGGAGAATGCGGCTCGTACAGATGGAGAAATAAGAAAAAGGGCCTCGCGCGTACACGATCCACCCAGCCGAGAGCCGCGCTCGTTGTCTCTCCGCCGGCGCGCTGCACCTGGCTGGCCGCCTCGGTCTGCTTCGGCGCTTCGATTCGGTCATCGTAGAAGTCGAAGGACTCGCCGAGCCCGGTCGCGGAACGCAGGACAAAAGCCGAAACGGCGGCGCCGGTCGCGTAGCCCCGCGCCTTCAGAAAGCGCGGGAGAGAAGGGTGCGCCCTGCCCTCGAGGTGATAGCCGATGTTGTCGCGCACCCGGTGCTCGGGCGGGAGCAGGCCCGTCAAGATCGACACGTGAGCGGGGAGCGTGAGCGGGCAGTGGCTGATGGCGCTCTCGAAGAGAATCGCATCCTTGCGCAGCCGGTCGAGGCTCGGCGTCTCGACACCCCGGTAACCGTAGGCCGGAAGATGGTCCGCGCGCAGCGTGTCTATGGAGATCAAGACGATCGGAGAGCCGGCGGGAAGAAGCGGCAAGCCCGCCTCGCCCGGCGGCCCCTTACGGCAGCCGGCCAGCGCAAGGAGAACCAGGAGAAGACAGGGCGGCCTTCTGCTCATCCGCGCGTCCGGGACCCAGTATCGCAAAAAAAACGGGGTGGCCGAAGCCACCCCGATCGCGGTTGCCTGTGTCCCGGTTTAGAAACGGATTCCCGCCGAGATATCGAACTGCTGGGGCCGCTGGTAGTTGCTCACGGCCGTGCCCTGTCCGAACGTGCCGCCCGGCGCAAACGTGGTCGCAATGCCGTTGGCATCCTTCGGGGCCGCTCCGTTGCATCCGGACTGACCCGCCGTCCTGCACGCCCTGATCGTCGTATTGAAGCTATTCAGGTACTGCGTGTTGAAAACGTTGATCACCTCGAACTTCACGAACGGCGAAAGCGTCTTCCAAACCGGGATCTCGTAGTTGAGCGCGAGATCGAAGCGGCTCTGGCTTGGGAAAAGCTGGCTGCCTCTATCGCCGAAGAAGATCCTTTCGTTGGCGGGAAGATTGGCGTATCCGGGATCGCGCGCGAGCTGCGTCGAGGTGTAGGGAACATTCGCCTGCGAGAGGCTGTAGGCCCTACCGGAGTCAAACAAATACAGTACTCCGAAGTTGAAGGCTCCAATGGGGGTGGGGAGGCTGTAGTTGGTGAACACGCGCAC
>JBBQNC010000103.1:0-10835 GCA_038329555.1 Thermoanaerobaculia bacterium | reverse complement strand
CTGATGATGGCGAGCTTCTACCGGCCGACCCGCGAGCGGCATCGGATTCTCCTCGAGGATCATGCGTTCCCCTCGGACGACTATGCGGTCGAGTCCCAGTCCATCGTCCACGGCTTCGACCCGGCCGAAGCGCTCGTGCGGATGCGGCCCGATACGCATGCGGGAGAGCCCACGATCGAGACGATCCAGACAGCGGACGTCGCCCGGCTCCTCGAACGCGAGGGCGAGTCGATCGCCCTGGTCCTGCTTCCGGGAGTCCAGTACTACACGGGCCAGGCCTTCGAGATCGAGGCGATCACGCGATTCGCGCACGGAAAGGGGTGCGTCGTCGGCCTCGACCTGGCTCACGCGGCGGGAAACCTGGTCCTGCGCCTCCACGAGTGGAACGTGGACTTCGCCGTGTGGTGCACGTACAAGTACCTGAACTCGGGCCCGGGCTCGGTGGGAGGCTGCTTCGTCCACGAGCGGCACGGCATGCGGCACGATCTGCCGCGTCTGGCCGGCTGGTGGGGCCACGACAAGGAATCGCGGTTCCGGATGGAGCCCGGATTTCGACCGATCCCCGGCGCGGAGGGATGGCAGCTCTCGAACCCTCCGATCCTCTCGCTCGCCGCGAGTCGCGCTTCGCTCGACGTTTTCATGGAAGCGGGGGGAATGGAGCCGCTGCGGGAGAAATCGCTCCGCCTCACGGCCTACCTCGAATGGCTGCTTCAGCAGGAAGTCGGCGATTCGGTCGAGATCCTCACCCCGGCGGACCCGGATCGGAGGGGATGCCAGCTCTCGTTTCGCGTGAAGACGCATACAAGCGGCTCGGGAAGAACCGTCTTCGAAAAGCTCGAAGCATCCGGCGTCACCTGCGACTGGCGCGAGCCGGACGTGATTCGGGTGGCACCCGTCCCCCTCTACAACCGGTACGAGGAGGTCTATCGCTTCGTCGAGATTCTTCGGGGCGCGCTGTGAGAAAGCTAAGAGTGCGCCGATGCGAACCGCTGTGAGAAGGCTGTGAGAACGCGCGACACCTCCGAGATCACGCTCGTCGGCGCCGGCCTCGCCGGCTCGCTCCTGGCGATCTTCCTGGCGAAGCGCGGGTACCGCGTGACACTCCTCGAGCGCCGTCTCGATCCCAGGAAGACGGCGGCGTCTGGCTCCGCCGGGCGCTCCATCAACCTGGCGCTGGCCAATCGCGGCATCGCGGCGCTCGAAGAGGTCGGCGTGATGGACAGTGTCCGACCGGAGCTCATTCCGATGGCCGGGAGGATGCTTCACGACGAGGAAGGCCGGCTCCGGCTGATTCCCTACGGCAACAAGCCGCATGAAGTCATCTACTCGGTTTCGCGCGCGGGCTTGAACACGCTCCTCTTGAATGCCGCCGAATCGACCGGCAGAGTCTCGATCCGCTTCGAAAAGACGGTCTGCGGCGTCGATTTCGCGGACCGTCAGATGCGCTTCCTCTCCGGCGAGGATCCCGAGCGGCTAAAGCAAGCGCAAGAGACGCCTTACGAGGTCCTCATCGGGACGGACGGAAGCGCCTCGGCGGTTCGCGCCGCGATCCTGGAACGGACAGGCGGACGGCTCGACGAGGAGCCGCTCGGCCACGGGTACAAGGAGCTCACGATCCCCGCGGCGGACGGAAGCGGAGGCGGAGGCGGCGGCCAATTTCGGATGGAGAAGAACGCCTTGCATATCTGGCCGCGAGGCGAATACATGCTGATCGCGCTCCCCAACGCCGACGGCAGTTTCACCGCGACCCTGTTTCTGCCGAATCAGGGGAAAGAGAGCTTCGAGACCCTGACGACTCCCGAGGCCGTTTCCGCGCTCTTCGAACGCCGATTCGCCGACGCGATTCCGCTCATGCCCCGCCTCGGTGAGGACTTCTTCGGAAACCCCACCGGTCATCTCGAGACGATCCGCTGCCAGCCGTGGTCGTTCGAGGATCATGCGCTCGTCCTCGGCGACGCGGCACATGCGATCGTCCCCTTTCACGGGCAGGGCATGAACGCGGCGTTCGAAGATTGCAGCGCCTTCGATCGATGTCTGGATGATCCGGATCGGCCGTGGAACGAGGTTTTCGCGGAATTCGAAGAACGCCGCCGGCCCGATACCGACGCGATCGCCGACATGGCCCTGGAAAACTACGTCGAGATGCGGTCCACCGTCCGGGAGCCGAAGTTTCAGCTGAAGAAGGACCTTTCCTTCCGCCTCGAGGAGAGACACCCCGGCCGGTTCATCCCCCGCTATTCGATGGTGATGTTCCACACGATTCCCTACGCCGAGGCAAAGCGTCGGGGAGCGATTCAGGAGGAGATGCTCGACGAGCTGACGAGCAGGGCGCAGAGCCTCGATGAGGTCGACCTGGCGCGCGCGGACCGCCTGATCGCCGAGCGGCTGGGGACCGTTTGATCGCGCGGAATCGGAGGCTTCGGGCACCGGGGTCTGCGAGAACGACGCAGCCGCGATTCTTCGCGACACCGGCGGACTTTCGGGCCTGGCTCGAAGCGCACCACGAAACGGAGAAGGAGCTCGTCGTCGGGTTTCGCAAAAAGGGTACGGGCAAGCCCAGCATCACGTGGCCCGAATCCGTCGACGAGGCGTTGTGCGTCGGCTGGATCGACGGCGTTCGCCGCCGCGTGGATGAGAGCGCCTACACGATCCGCTTCACCCCCCGCAGGCCGACGAGCATCTGGAGCGCCGTCAACGTCGCACCAGTCGTGGCGCTGACGAAGCTCGGCCGGATGAAGCCGGCGGGCCTCCGCGCCTTCGCCGCCCGGACCCCGGAGCGCACCGGCGTCTACGCGTTCGAGCGGAAGGAGGCCGCCAGGCTGACGAAGGCCCAGGAAAGGTTCCTGCGCGCGAACCGACAGGCCGCGACGTTCTTCGACGGGCAGCCGCCCGGGTACAAGCGGCTCGCGCTCCACTGGGTCATCAGCCCCAAACGAGAGGAGACGCGCGAACGCCGCCTCCAGAGACTCATCGAGGACAGCGCGGCCGGGCGGAGGATCGGGCCTCTCCAGCGGCCGGGCAAGTAGCTACATACCTCTCCCCCGCACGCGCTGGAGAGGGGTAGGGTGAGGGGGACACCGTCGAACCTCCAGCCGAAAGGCACAGGTTCGCAGACGTGCGACCGGCGTCTCTTCCCGCTAGGCCAGACGCGCCCCGCGCCGCCCCCGCAGAAGCCGCGCAGGCAGCAAGACGATCCCGGCCAGGAGCCGAAAGACCCCTTCGACCGTGATCCCCACCAGCCGAAACGGCAGCAGAAGCAGCCACACGACAGGATAGAGCACCAGCGCCACCGGCCAGCAGAGGAGGAAGAGCAGCAGCCACACGAGGAAAGTCGGCATCGAAATCTGTTACGGCAGGCCACCGGAGAAGTTCCGTCTTCCTCTCCTTGCGGGAGAGGGCCGGGGTGAGGGGGACCCTACCCTTCCCGCCCCTCGAAAGATCGAAATGCACGACTGACCCCAAGTCTCTTCCAGGTTCTTTGGAACGCAGCTTTCCCCTCTCCCCCGCGCACCGGGGGAGAGGGGGAAGACTCGACCACCACTCCACGGTATCGTCCCGCGCGTGACGAAGACCTTCGCGGAGACGCTCGAGGCTCTTCAGACCTGACGCGGACTCACGACTCCACCCTCGAGAGCCCGTACCGCATGATCGACGCATGCCTTCCGCCTTTCACGCGCTCGAGGGCGTAGACGTCGCCATCCGGACCGCCTGACGCCGACTGGACGCGCTCGATCATCAGGCGATCCTCGTCGTCCAGCGCCAGCACGCAGGCTTTCCGGATCTGGTCGAGGTGACGCGCGTGCCGCGCGCCGACGATCACGCCCGAGACGCCCGGCTGATCGAGGACCCACCGGATGGCCACGGCGCCGATCGTCGTCTGATGACGCGAGGCGATCTTGCCGAGCGCACCGAGCATCTGCTGGAACCGATCCCATCCTCCGAACTCGTCGATGATCAGCCGATACTTGACGAGCGATCGGTTTTCGAGCGGCGGAAGGGGATCCGACCCGCCGAGGTAACGATCCGAGAGGAACCCGCCGGCCACGGCACCGTAGCAGAGAAGCCCGATGCCGTCCTGGGCGCACTGTGCCGCGAGACCCGCGGCCGGCCTGCGGTCGATCACCGAGTACTGCACCTGCTCCGAGGTAATCGCCGCGCCGCCGGCGACGATCTCCGACAGACGCAGCCGATCGAAGTTCGTCAGTCCGACGTGGCGGATCTTCCCGGCCTCCCGCAGCTCGTCCAGCCACACCGCCGCTTCGACGTAGCCCGGAACGCTGTAGTCCCACCAGTGCAGCTGGACGAGATCGAGGCGTACCACACCGAGGCGCGCGAGCGATCGGTCGACTCCGCGCACGACGTCGGCTCGCGAGTGAGTCGGCAATCGATCGAGATCGGGGACGTATTTCGTGTGAACCTGCACCTCGGGGCCTGAGAGTCCCTTTCGCCGCTTCAACCACCGGCCGATCAACGTTTCGACGCCGGTGTAGATGTCCGCGCAATCGAACGTCGTGACGCCCGCCTCGACGAACCGATCCATGTCGTCCAGTGCGGCACGGTCGTCGACGGGCCCGTGCCCGCCGGCCAGCTGCCAGCCGCCCTTCAGCACGCGGGAGATCGTGTAGCCGGGTGCGAGCTCGAGCCGTGGAATCGTGCTCATCGAAACACGAAGGCTTCAGCCGAGCGGAACAGCCGTGACGTCGCGATGCCGGAACGTCCGGGTCCCGAGACGCGAGATGCGGTACCGCGCGCCGCAGTTGGGATCGGGACACGCGATCTCGGCGTCCGTCGTCATCCAGTCGTACGGATTCGTAACCCGCTGCTTCGCCGGCAGCAGCGGCAGCAACGCCGCCAGCGCATAAAGGGAGAACGACTGGCCAGGCGGCAGCGAGAGGTTCTCGCCGCGCACCTCGAACCAGTCGCCGGCGCGGTGCCCGCAAACCATCGGCCGATCCGTCCCGACGACTTCCACGCGCAGATCGAAAAGGTCGAACGTGTCATCACGGTCGTCCATGGCGGCCCTCGCGGAGTACTATAGCCGCGCCCCGCGACCAGACCCCCGACATGAACGCTCTCATCGCATGACCCTCGTCCGGAGTCTCATCGGCGCGCTCGTCGCGGGCGGCGTGTTTTTTCTCGTCCGCTGGGTCCTCGAAGCGCGGCGCATCTCTTCGGCACACGGTGCCGCGATGCCGACGCCGCTCGGCCTCGTCATCGGGTTCGTCACCAACTTCTTCGACACGCTCGGCATCGGTTCGTTCGCGACAACGACCGCGGCGTTTCGCCTGTTCCGCCTCATGCCCGACGAGTTGATTCCGGGCACGATCATCGTCGGCGACGCGCTGTCGGTCCTGACGCAAGCCGTGCTGTTCATCAGCGTGGTCGAGGTTGATCCGCTGCAGCTGACGGCGCTCATTGCCGTGTGCGTGGCGGGCGGGTGGATCGGAACCGGAGTCGTGACGTCGCTTTCGCGGCGCGCCATGCAACTCGGCATCGGCATTGCGATGATCGTGGCGGCCGTTTTCCTGGCCCTCGGCATATTCGGCTTGATTCCGGCGGGCGGCACGGCGCACACCTTTACGCCCGCGGCCTTCGTGCTCGCGCTGGTGATCAACTTTGCGCTCGGGGCACTTCTGCCGCTCGGGATTGGCAACTACGCGCCGAGCCTCGTGGTGTTCAGTCTGCTCGGCATGGACCTCAAGGCGGCGTTTCCGATCATGATGGGGTCCGGCGCCTTCGTCGCGACCGTTGCCGGTGTTCGATTCCTGTCCGCGCGGCGCTTCCACCAGCAGTCGGCGCTCGGACTGACGCTCGGCGGCATTCCCGGCGTGATGGCCGCCGTCTGGCTCGTCAAGTCCCTTCCCCTCGAAGCGCTGCGCGTGCTGGTTCTCGCCGTCGTCGTGTACGTGTCGGTCACCCTGCTGCGATCGGGAATGGGTCGCGACGCCGACGTCCCGGACAGCGAGGCGAGCAGATAAACCCGACGCCCTCCTATCCCGTCGAAAGGTCGAAATGCACGACTGACCCCAGATCTCACTCCGGAAAAGGCCGAAATGCACGACTGACCCCAGATCTCCTGCGACTGACCCCAGATCTCACTCATGCTCTTCGCTCACGTTCTTCGCCGTGCTGGTGCACGCGCCGATGCTCCTGGCCGATCCCACCAGGCGAATGAACTGGACCGAGAACGCCGTGAATCTCGCCGTGATGGGCGCAGCTTGGGTCGTGGCCGACTCGCTCGCGCGGTCGAGGCGGCGGTGAACCCGGTTATCCCCGAAAGGCGTACTTAAGCCTCTATGACCAGCACGACCTCCAACCGCAAGCGCCTCCTGAGCATCGAGAAGGCCCCGCCCCGCCACTGGGTCGGCAACGGGTTTCCCGTGAGCTCCATGTTCTCTTACGACTCCGCTCCGTCTTTGAGCCCGTTCCTGCTTCTCGACTACGCGGCTCCGGCGGACTTCCTTCCCTCCCTCTCCCCGCGGGGCGTGGGCGAGCACCCGCACCGTGGCTTCGAAACCGTGACGGTCGTCTACCAGGGCGAGGTCGAGCATCGCGACTCGACCGGAAACAAGGGTCGAATCGGCCCGGGGGACGTCCAGTGGATGACCGCCGCTTCCGGCATCGTCCACGAGGAGATGCACGGCCGCGAATTCACCGCGAAGGGCGGCAGGATGGAGATGGTCCAGCTCTGGGTGAACCTGCCCGCGAAGCGCAAGATGACCCCGCCGGGATATCAGGACATCGTGAGTCCCGCGATCCCCGTGGCCACGCTGGCCGCGGACGCCGGGACCGTCCGGGTCATCGCGGGCCAGTTCGAGGCGGCCAGGGGACCCGCTCGCACGCAGACGCCGATCGACCTCTGGGACATGCGGCTCCAGGCGAAGAAGACGGCGAACTTCCGCATCCCGGAGGGACATGCGGCCGCGCTCCTCTTCCTTCGCGGAGGCGGGCTCGTCAACGGCGCCGACGCGGTCGACGAGGGAGCCCTGGCGGTGCTGGACCGACACGGGGAAGCGGTCTCGATCGAGGCGGCCGCCGATTCGACCATCCTCGTTCTTTCGGGAGCGCCGATCGACGAGCCGGTCGTCGGCTACGGGCCGTTCGTCATGAACAGCGAAGCCGAGATCCGAAAGGCGATGGAGGACTATCGCAGCGGACGGATGGGCAGCCTCTGACAGACTCGCCGCGCTTCCAAGACGCCGACCTCGAGAAGACCTTCTCCGATGGATCGAAGGCCCTTCTCCACATGGTCTTTCTCGTCTATCGCTGCACGCCCGCCTCGCTGTCGATTCGACTGAACGAGGAGTTCAGCGAGTTCTTGTGGGCAGCCCCTCGGATCTTCTCGAACTCCTCCTCAATCCGCTCACCCGCGAGACCTTTGTGAGCGCCGGCTACCTCGCCGGCTCGGGTCCGCCCCCGGGCATTACGGCCCGAAGGGTCAGACCCGGATCAGCGACCCTCTCCTTGACGGGTTTCAGCGCGCGCGGGCGACGACGGGATCCATCCAGCGGCGCTGGATTCCCCTGACGCTCAGCGCCTGGTAGATGCCCGAGATCGCGACGAGCACGTAAACCGCGGACGTGACGGCGTTGGTTTCGCCGAACCGGAGCCCGAACAGCGCCGCGACGAGATCGAACTTTGCAATTCCGACGAGCCCCCAGTTGAGTGCTCCCACGACGACGAGGACGGCAGCGATGACATCGACTTTCTTCATGATCAGAACCTCCTGGATATGAATGTAGCTCAAAACTATTTGAATCATAGTAAAATTAGCCGTGGATCCAAAGTCATGTGAGCGGTGCGAAAAAAAGGGCCGCCGTATTTGAACGTGAGGAAAAAGGTAACCGAGTGCTCTCCCCGACGATCCAAGAAGGGTTGAAGCCGTACCGGATCGGCGAAAAGCTCCGGGCTCTCCGCCTCGGGAAAAAGCTCGGCTTAGTGGAACTCGGCCGTCATACGGGGCTGTCTCCCGCTCTGCTGTCGAAGATCGAACGCAGCAAGCTCTACCCGCCGCTGCCGACGCTGCTACGCATCGCGCTCGTTTTTGGAGTGGGCCTCGACCACTTCATCTCCGACGAGCGGCGGCACAACCCGGTCGCGATCGTTCGCAAGAGCGAGAGGAAGCGATTTCCGGAGCGTCCCGGCGCCAGGGATACGGCGTATGAGTTCGAGTCGCTCGACTTCGCCGCCCTCGAACGAAAGATGAGCGCGTATTACGCGACGTTCCGCCCGATCTCCGCGGAGACCGCCCGGCCGCACCACCATCCGGGCGCCGAGTTCCTCCACGTCCTCCACGGCCGCCTCGCGCTCCGCGTCCGAGACGAAGACCATATGCTCGAGGCCGGCGACTCGGTCTATTTCAACTCGTCCGTCCCCCACAGCTACCGCGCAGTGGGCCGCGGCGCTTGCGACGCGCTCGTCGTCACCACCCCGTGAAAGTCTTCCCGCCGAACGGCCAGGGAACCCGCGGCTCAATCGGAATCAGGATTGCGGGCAGTTCGTCATGAACGGCGAAGCCGAGATCCGGAAGGCGATGGAGGACTATCGGCGCGGACGGATGGGCAGCCTCTCATGATCCATTCAGGAATCGACCTGACGGACGCACTCGCCAGGCGAATGATGCAGGATCGCATGCCGCGCGATCAGCGGCGCCTCGTGCCGAAGATCGCCTGGAGGCGCCTGCTCGATCTGATCCGCACCGGAAAATAGCGCGAGCTACACGATTACACGCCTGGCACCAACTCCCCCACCTAGCGATTCAGGAGTCACCCAGTCTCAGCTTCTTCAACAGCGCACCGAAGCGCGGTTCCGAGCGGAGAGGATCGAAGGTCCGGTCGTTCTTCAGCCACCCCAGCCACTGCGAGTCGGCCGCATACGCCTTTTCCAGGGTAGTCCAGCGCGCGTGCGCGGTCGGACAGGCCGAGATAGACGAGCGCCAGGTTGAACGGCGTCACAGAACCGCGCAACGACCTCTTCTTCAGATCCTCGAGCTCCGCCATTGCGGCCGCCCGGTCGCCCGAAGCCCCGTACGCGTACGCGAGCCAGGCGGACACGAACGCCGGCGATTCCATCGCCTTGGCCTTGAGGAATTTCGGGATCGCGTCGCGGACGTTGCCCTCTTGAATGTCGATCCACCCGGCTTCAAACGGAGAAAAGAAGTAGGTCGGATCGAGATCCGCGGCTCTCTTCGCCTGGTCCTTCGCGGCCTGGTACTGGCCCTGGAAGGCCAGCCCGATGCTGCCGTCCAAGGGGACCTGCGGGGAAAGTGGGTCCAGCTCCGACGCTCGCTTTCCTTCGGCGATCGATTCGTCGAGCCTTCCCTGAAAGGCAAGACCGAGCCCGAACTGGTCGTGGGCGAACGCGTAGTTGGGGTTGACCGCGAAGGCGCGCCGATATTCCGCCTCGGCGCCTGCCCAATCGCATTCGTAAAAGACTTTGAACGTGCCGAGCGAGGCATGACCTTCCGCGGAACTGTCATCCAGCTTGATGGCCTTCTCGGCCGCCTCTTTCGCCCTGGGCCTCGCTTCCGAGGAAGTCAGGAATCCCTCGTTGTACCCGGCCCAGAGGTACGCGTCGGACAGTCCCGAGAACGCGGGCGCGTAGTTCGGGTCTTTCCCAGTCGCTACTTCGAACTGCTCGATGGCTTTCTTCAGACTTTCATCGCTCGGGCGATTGAAGAAATATCGGCCCTTCAGATAGGCGTCGTATGCTTCCGGATTCACTCTCGGAGCACTGGTCAGCCGCGACGCTTCGGCCGGAGTCAGCCGAACGTGGATCTCGCGGGCGATCGCCGACGCGAGCTCGTCCTGCAGCGCGAGAACGTCACCCGAGCTGCGCTCGAAGCTCTTGGCCCAGAGATGCCGGTCTGCCCGCGCGTCGATCAACTGGGCCGTGATGCGAACCTTGTCGCCGGCCCGAAGCACCGAGCCTTCCACGATCGCATCGACGTTCAGCGTGCTGGCGATCTCGGGCGTCGGCGGCCGGTTCTTCCCTTTGAATTGCATCACCGAGCCGCGTGAGATCACGCGAAGCTGGCTGATGGTCGCGAGATCCGACGTCAGCTCATCGGTCATTCCTTCCGCGAAATAGTCCTGGTTAGGATCGCCCGAGTAGTTGTCGAGGGGAAGAACGGCAATCGATCGGATCGCATGCGCCTCGGTCCCGGCCTCCGGAAGGCGAGACGGGGCGCCCAGCACCCCGTAACGCCTGGCGGCGTACAGCATCAGCGCCAGGAGGACCGCGGCGATGCCGGCGATCCACGCCCGCCGCCGCCGCCTCGATGGCGCCGGAGCAACGGCTCCCGTCTCGACCCCCGGCAAAGAGGCCGACGAGGGCGAAGACGGCGAGGACGTCTCCGCTCGCAGATCCCTGAGCTCGTTGTAGACGTCGCGCGAAGTCTGGTAACGGTCGCGCGGTTCCTTCTCGAGGCAGCGGCGGAGGACCCTCCCGAGATGCGCGGGAAGGTCCGAACGGATCTCGGTGACCGGAGAGGGCTGGTCTCGGAGGATGGAGGAAATCATGTCCGCCGCCGCGTTGCCCTTGAATGGCCGCTCGCCGGTCAGCATCTGATAGAGGACGACGCCGAGCGAAAAAACGTCGGACCGCGCGTCGATCCTCCCGCCGCGCGCCTGCTCCGGTGACATGTAGGCCACCGTGCCGAAGACCGTGCCTTCGCTGGTCAGGTCGGCGCGGCTCTGCGTCGGCATGTCGGCCGCGTTCGGGCCGGACTCCGGCGCCTCGAGCTTGGCGAGACCGAAGTCGAGCACCTTGACCCTTCCCTCGCGCGTGATCATGACGTTCGCCGGCTTCAAATCCCGATGCACGATGCCCCGCTC
>JBBQNC010000102.1:0-10851 GCA_038329555.1 Thermoanaerobaculia bacterium | reverse complement strand
CCCCTTGCGGGCGATCTTGTCGACCTCGTCGATGTAGACGATCCCCCTCTCCGTCTTCTCCTTGTCGTTGCCGGCCGCCTGGTAGAGCTTCAAGATGATGTTCTCGACGTCCTCGCCGACGTATCCGGCCTCGGTCAGCGTCGTGGCGTCCACGATCGTGAAGGGCACGGACAGGAGCTTCGCCAGTGTCTGGGCCAGGAGGGTCTTGCCGGTCCCCGTCGGACCGATGAGCAAAATATTGGATTTCTGGAGCTCGACGTCGAGCTTCCGATTCTTCTCCAGGTAGTCGATCCGCTTGTAGTGGTTGTAGACGGCCACGGCCAGCTTCTTCTTGGCCTGGTCCTGCCCGATCACGTAACCGTCGAGGAACTCCTTGATTTCTTTGGGTTTTGGGAGCTTGGCTTCGGGCGCCTGCGTCTCTAGAACCCGGTCCTCGGCGATGATGTCGAGGCAGATGTCGACACACTCATCGCAGATGTACACGGTCGGACCGGCGATGAGCTTTTTGACGTCCCTCTGACTCTTGTTGCAGAAGGAGCAGCGCAGGACGTCGCCGTTTCCGGTTTTTTTCGACATTCAGCCTCCGGCGGGGATGGAAACGATTCTAGGCGGCTGTCGGGGGCCCGTCAACGCCTCGACCCGCCCCTCTCTCAATCTAGCACACCCAGCAAGATTAACGCCGCCGCGCCGCCGCTATTCCACGCCCGCCGGCGCTGCGGAAATCCTTCGAGAACATCGAGGCGGCTCACGGAGTTGGCGTGGGAACGAACGGACTTCCGGGCGCGCGCCCTCGAGGTGACAGGTGTCAGATCTCAGGACCGGGCTGCCGTCACCCGTCACCCCACCCCTTGCTAGCCGGCGGCTTTCAGGGCGACGTCGTCGCGGCGGTGGTAGATCGAGTCCACGAGGCCGTACTTTTTGGCGTCCTCGGCCTCCAGGATGTAGTCGCGGTCGGTGTCCTTCGAGATCCGTTCGATCGGCTGGCCCGTGTGGTTGGCGAGGATCTGGTTCAGGCGCTCCCGCACCTTGAGGAGGTCCTTGGCGTGGATCTCGATGTCCGTCGTCTGGCCCTGCAAGCCGTACGCGAGCGGCTGGTGGATCAGGAAGCGGGAGTTCGGCAGCGCGAACCGCTTGCCCGGGGCTCCACATGCCATCAACACCGCCGCCATCGACGCCGCCTGTCCGATGCAGATCGTCGCGACGTCCGGCTTGATGTACTGCATGGTGTCGTAGATCGCGAGGCCGGCCGTGATCGATCCTCCCGGCGAGTTGATGTAGAACGAGATGTCCTTCTCGGGGTTCTCCGACTCGAGGAAAAGCATTTGCGCGATGATGAGGTTCGCGATCGTGTCGTCGACCGGCTGCCCCAGGAATATGACGTTGTCCTTGAGGAGGCGCGAGTAGATGTCGTACGCGCGCTCCCCCCGGCTCGTCTGCTCGATGACCATCGGAACGAGAACCATGCCGCCTCCCTCGTATTCTTCTTCCATGTTCGGTGTCCCGGGTATCAGGCGACCGGACTAACAGAAAGTTGGATGTGTTTCATTTCACCGTCGCCTCTCACCTCTCGGCCCCCTGCCCTTCGTCCTCTTCGGACCCGGACTTCTCGCCGCCTCCCGAGGGTAGCACTCGGGCCTCGGATATCAAGAGGTCGACGGCCCGGGCGAGACGCATTTCGTCGCGCAGCGCCCTCAAGCCGTCGTTCTTCGCCATCTGTTCCCGCAGCTCCGCCGGCTCGACACCCCGTCGTGCGGCCGCCCTCTTGAACTCGGCCTCGAGCTCCGTGTCGTTGATCTCGATCCCTTCCTTCCCGGCGATCTGGTCGAGAAGCAGGTATTCCTGGACGCGCCGGACGGCTCCTTCGCGAGCCGACTCCCGGAGCTTCTCCCAGTCGGCGCCCTGGGGATCGACGCCGTTCGCGGAGAGATAGCGCGCGTAGTCCTGCAGGCCGGAAATGATCTCCGACTCGACGAGAACCTCCGGCGCGGGGACGTTCGTTCGCGAGAGGAGCGTCTCCAGGATCTCGCGCCGAAACCTCCGGCGGCGTTCGATCTCCTTCTCCCGGCGCAGACCGTCGCGGACTTTCTGCCGGATGCCTTCCGCCGTCTCTCCGTCCGCGACCTGCTTCGCGAGCTCGTCGTCGAGCTGCGGGAGCCGTTTCTCCTTCAACGCGGCGAGTGTCAGCTCGTAGTCCACGGTCTTCCCGCGGAACTCCTCATTCTGGAAGTCATCGGCGAAAGTCTTCCGGAACCGGCGCGTTTCTCCGGGCAGCGCGCCCCGGAGCGTCTGGTTGATCTCCGGCATCGAGTCGGGGTGCGCGACTTCGAGGGTGACCTTCTCGTCGCGGAACGTGCGCGGGTTCTGTCCGGGAGCGAGAATCTCGACGAACGTTCCGGCGATGTCGGTGACGGCGTAGTCGCCCGGCGCGGCCCCGCGTCCCTCGATCGGGTGGAACTCCGCGTGCTGCTCGCGGAAGCGGTCGATGACGCCGGCGATCTCCTCTTCGGTCGGGTCGATCGGCTGATCGTGGACCGGGACGGCCTTGTACTCGGGAAGATCGATCGACGGCTTCAGATCGAGCTTCGCCGTGAACCGGATCGGGCCCGGCGGATCCCAGGTGAGCGCCTCGATGTGCGGCCGCCCGAGCACGGCGAGCTTCTTCTCTTCCACCGCCGCGGCGAGGGCGTCGGGGAGAACCTGCTCGAGCACGTCTCCCCGGATCTCGTCGGCGAATTTCTTCTTCACGACGCCCTCGGGGGCATGCCCCTTCCGGAACCCGGGGATCGCGGCACCCTTCGTATACGCCCGCGTCACGGCTCGCCAGGCTTTTTCGACTTCCTCCGCCGGCACCTCGATCTCGAGGTTGGTGCGCGTCGGAGATTCCTCCTCGGCGTTCAGAACGACCATAGGGGCGGGAGTCTACTGGATCAGGAGCGGGACACGACGCGGCCGCCGGGCCGGCGCCGCGGCCCCGGAATCGGACGCGCGCGCGGCTCGATCGGGGTGCTGGCGACCGCGACCGCGGCCGCGACGTCGAGCCGTCCCCATCCGAACACGGTGTTGGGGACGCCGGCGCCGGGGAAGACGCCGCAGTCCTGCGTCGAGGTCAGGGGGGCCGCGGTCCTCTCCAGGAGCGATGCCGTCCCCGCGACGTCTCCGACGAACGCCGGCGCGGACGACCAGAGGAGGGCGACAGCGCCCGCGACGTGAGGCGCCGCCGCGGAGGTGCCCGAGAAGGTCCGATAGTCGGACGCCGACACGGCGGTCCGGATGCCGACTCCCGGCGCGGCGATCTCGGGCTTCAGCCGGCCGGAGCCGTCCGCCGCGGCCGGACCGCGGCTGGAGAAGCCCGCGATCTCGTCGTCGAGCGTCGTCGCCGCGACCGTGAAGGACGAGGCGTAGAACGTCGGCGCGTCGCTGATCGTGGAGCACGCGGGACCGGAGTTGCCGGCGGAGACCGCGACGAAGATGCCGGCGGCCACGACGTGGTCGACCACCGCGGTCAGCACGTTGGGATCGGTGCACCCTTCGCGGGCCGGGCATCCCCACGAGTTGTTGATCACGTGCGGGGCCAGGTCCGGCCGCGGGTTCGCGCCGTTTCGATCCGTGGGCGCGAGGAACCACTCGAAGCACTCGGCATACCGCGCCGGGGTCCCGACTCCCCGATCCATGTTGCGGCACCCGACGAAACGCGCGCCGGGCGCGACCCCGATCTGGTTGCCGGCGCCATCGTCACCGACGGAGACGCCCGCCGTCGACGTGCCGTGACCGTCGTCGTCGCATGGAGCGGGCGCGGTCGCTCCGCACGCGTTGCCGGGGGCCGGATCGTGCACGGCATCGTGCCAGTGATGGTCGTGCACGGCGGTGACGCCGTCGAAGCCGCGGTAATGCGGCTTCAACGCCGGATGGTCCCAGACGAATCCCGTGTCCGCGATGCCGACGACCATTCCCTGCCCCGTAAACCCGCGCGCCCAGACGACGGGAGCGCCGATCTTCGCCAGATTCGGCTCGATCGAGAGGGACGAGTGCGGCGTGCGGGCGGATAGCGGAGAGGCCGCCGGCTCGGACGTCGCGGGCTCTCGCGCGATCCGAACCCGCGGGTTCGCGGAGACGGTCGAAACCTCGTCCCGCGAGGCGATCTCCTCCGCCAGAGCCCGGGGCGCTTCGACCTCGATCATGTTGACGATGAAGTACGACCGGAACGGAACGCCCGCCGCGATGAGCCGGTCCCGGAGCGACGCCTGGGAGACTTCGGCCTGCGCCCTCAGGGCCTCCGACACGAACCGGAGGCGCTCGACGCGATCGGCGATCCGCGAAGCGCCGGAGAGATCGGCCTCGTCTCGAAAAACGACCAGAAAGGAGGCCGGCTCGCCGCTCGGGCGGTTGGCGAAGATCCGCTCGTCCAGCCGCCCCGCGGCAGCCACCCGCCGCGCGGGAAGGAGGGCCAGGGCCAGGACCGCGGCGAGGAGGAGAAGGCGGGTTCGCACTGGAACACTCTAACGAACGTGCCCGCGGATTTCTTTCCTCGGCGGAGAACTCTCCCGTGTCGAACAGGGTTCTAGCTGCCCGCCTTGCGCCGCGCCGCCTCGAGGCCCTCGCGGGCTTCGCGGAAATCCGGCTTCAGCCGCAGCGCCGCCTCGAAATGCGGGATCGCCTCCAGGGCCCGGCCCCTCGCCAGGAGAAGGTCGGCGAGATTCAGATGCGCCTCGGGGTAATCGGGTTTCGCGGCCAGGGCGGCCTCGTAGTTCTTCTCCGCCTCGGCCGCCCGTCCCTGCGCGTCGAGCGCCGACCCGAGCACGTACAGCGCCTCGGGCAGACCCGGGCGGATCGAGAGCGCGCGCTCGACGGGCGCGACCGCTTCGGCGGGACGTCCCTCCCGGACGAGCGCGACTCCGATCTGCACGTATGCCTCCGCGAAATCCGGGTGGAGCCGCGCCGCCTCCTCGAAGCGCAGCCGGGCCTCGGCCGGCCGGCCCTCCGCGAACATTAGGTTCCCGAGGCCGTAGAGGGCCGCCCGCGATCCCGGCGCGATCCGCAAAGCCTCCTGGAGATGCCGCGATGCCTCCTCCGAGCGCCGCCTCCGGGCGAGCTCGTTGCCGAGGTTGATCTGCATCGTTTCGTTCGGGCCCGTCACCGCGATGGCGTGCTCGTACAGGGTGAGCGAGTCCCGCCAGGTCGCCACCTGACGCACCGTCAGGATGCAAAGAGCGAGGAGGATCGCCGCGCCTCCTGCCGCGAGAGCGCGGGAGGAGAGGCGTCCCTCGAGAGCCGACGCGATGCCCCACACCGCCGCCGCGGCGAGGCCGAGCGACGGCAGGTACGTGTAACGGTCCGCAAGACCCTGCCACCCGACCTGAACGATCCCGATGACGGGCGCGAGCGCGATCAAGTACCAGAGCCAGCCGGCGAAGAGATACGGCCGGCTGCGGCGCACCACGATCACGGCGGCGGTGATCGCGACGAGAAGGAGGAGGGCCGTCCAGGTCTTCCAACCGAGAGCCGCCGCCGGGTGAGGATAGAACACGGCGAGCTTCGCGGGCCAGATCGTGAGCGCCAGATACCGGACCACGGAGACGACCGCGTTCTCGAGCCTCACGCCGGCGGAGAGAGCGAGCGCGGACGTCGCGCGGCCCGCGTGTTGGGCGCGGAACGTCAGAACGGCCCCGGCGATGGCGAGGAGAGCGTAGGGGATCTTCTCCACGACGAGGCGCCGGGCCCGGAAGAGCGCGGCGCTCCTCTCCCCCGCGGGGAGCGCGGCGGTGCGGCGCAGCGGCCAGAAGTCGAGCACGAGAAGAAGCAGGGGCAGGGTGACGAGCGTCGCCTTCGCCATGAGACTCGCCGCGAAGAGGAGCAGGCTCCCGGCGTACGCCCCCCCGCTCCGCGACTTCGTCCATCGCCCCCACGCCGCGATCGCCAGGAGTCCGAGGAAGACGCAGAGAACGTCCTTGCGTTCCGCGACCCAGGCGACGGACTCGACCCGAAGCGGATGAAGCCCGAAGAGCGCGGCGACCATGGCGCTTCGGCCCGGCCGCCCCGTCGCCGCCCGGAGTAGAAGAAATACGAGGACGACGGTACCGGCGTGGAGGAGCAGGCTGGTGAAATGGTGGCCGGCCGGCGAGATTCCAAAGAGGGAGACGTCCGCCATGTGCGACATCCACGTGAGCGGATGCCAGTTCGCGGCCGCGGTGGAGGTAAACGCCCAGGCGACGTTCGCCAGCGTGAGCCCGGCGCGGACGTTTGCGTTCCGCAGGACGTAGGCCTCGTCGTCGTAGCTGACGAACTCGTTGCGGAACACGCCGGCAAAGACCAGAAACGTCGCCGCCGCCAGGAGGAGGGCCGGCAGGGCCGCGGCCGGCAGCCTTTTCTCTTGCGACGCTTCGGCGCCGCGCCCCGCGGCGGCGGCGGTCCGGTGGGTCTTGCGGCGTCGGCCCGGCTTCATCGCGACAGTCTAACGACAGCCGAGAGCCGAGATGCGGGATGCGCGAGGATCCGGCGCCCCCCGCGAGCCGATGGTGCGAGAGGAGGGATTTGAACCCTCATGGGTTGCCCCACGGGATCCTAAGTCCCGCGCGTCTGCCAGTTCCGCCACTCTCGCGACGGGAAAAATCGTACCGCGAATCCAGGACATCCCTTCAGGTCGACGTCTGAGCCCGGCACCCGCCTCCGCGGTCGAGCGACCGCACGGCCCCGCGCTGGCGACTCTCCGATCGGATAGACGCGGAGTTCGTTCGGATAGGGCGGCCCCGCGACCCGGGGTCATCAGCATCCTTCCCCCCTCGGTTCCGGTCCATGGCTTCAGGCACTTGCGGACGAAATGGAGGTTCGCTCACCCCCGCGATTTTCGCGGCATTCCGCTTGCGCTTTCGGACGCTCGAGACACCTCAAAGGAGAAAGCGGTGAACGGTC
This sequence comes from Thermoanaerobaculia bacterium, assembly GCA_038329555.1. Classification (GTDB taxonomy): domain Bacteria; phylum Acidobacteriota; class Thermoanaerobaculia; order UBA5066; family Gp7-AA6; genus JALYUA01. The sequence continues at coordinate 3,945 of JBBQNC010000102.1, read as the reverse complement.
GACGTCGGCTTTCTGGCCGCGACCCGGAGGAGACAGAACCATGACCCGGGAGACGATTCTGATCACGGGAGCGACGGGCGCCGTCGGTCACGAGGTCGTCCGGACCCTCCCCTCCGCACCGAATTCTCCGCGCCTCCTCCTCCTCATGCGCGGAGGCGAGGCCCGTATCGCCGGCCGTCTCGCGCGGATCATGTCGTGGTCCGGGCTTCGACCCGGCTCCCGGGTTGACGTGGTCGTGCTGCCGGGGGACGCCTCGCGGCATGCCCTCGGCGTGTCGGAGAACGATCTTTCGCTCGTGACGCGCGAGACGACCGCCATCCTCCACATGGCTGCCTCGACGCGCTTAGACCAGAGCGGGCCCGAATCGCTGCTCAACGTCGCTTCGACGCGGCACGTGCTCGAGACAGCCCGGAGTTGTGGACGTCTCGATCGGATCAGCGTGGTCAGCACCGCGTTCGTCGCGGGCCGGTCGGGAACGATTCGCGAGAACGAGCTCGATTTCGAGCAGGGCTTCTCCAACGAATACGAGCGGTCGAAGGCGATGGCGGAGAGCGAGTGCCGGGAGGCCATGTCGCGCCTCCCGATCGCGATTTATCGGCTCAGCATCGTCGTGGGCCGGCGCGAAGACGGCCGCCTCTCCCGCTCCGGGATGTTCTCGGCGGTCTGCCGCCTTTTTCATCGGCGCCTGCTTCCCTTCTTTCCCGGCGACCCGTCGCAGGCGCTGGACATGATCCCCGCCGATTTTGCCGCACGCGCTCTGACGGCTCTCATTCGCGGAGCTTTTGCCCGCGGCACCACCTACCACCTGTGCGCGGGTGAAGCGCGCTCTCTCACCCTCGGCGAGCTTTTCGAGTCGATGGCTGACGACTTCGGCCGACAGGACGCCGCATGGCGAGACCGAGGCCTGCCGTCTCCGATCTTCACGAGCTCGTCCGCCTTCGGAAGGCTCCCGGACGACCCACGCGGGACGCCCCGGCTCCGGAGGATCGGCCGCTCGATTCTCGGCCTCACGGGCTCCCTCGAGAGATCGAAGGTCTACGACACGACGGAGTTCGACGCAGCCGCCGCACCCCTCGGACTGCGGCTGGCGCACGCTCGGGAATGGATTCACACGCTCGTCGAGCGGGCCGTCCCCGTCGGCCCCTCCGCCGGCGAGCGGATCGCCGTCGGGGCCTGAGGCATCGAAAGGACGCGTACCATGACGATCCCGATCTCGCTCGCGTCGGTCCTCCTTTTCGTTCTGGCGTATCTGCTTTTCGTTGCCGTGCGGCTGGGCGTTCACCAGCGGCTTCCGCTCGCATTCGGACCGATCTCCCTCGAAGACATTCCCGACCGGGCCGCCAGTAAGCACGGGGACCGCGTACTGTTCACGTCCGATCGTCCCTGCGAGTGGGAGATCGGTGCGCTCCGGACCCGGTATCCGAACCGTCTCGAATGGAGCGCGAACCGGATCCGGACCACCGTTGCGATTCTCGCGGCGGTTCTGAGGGACAAATTCGGTGTCCGGAAGGGGGACCGGGTCGCGATCCTCAAGGAAAACCACGTCGACATTCACCTCTTCGTTCTGTCCGTCGTTCGCGCCGGGGCCATCGCCTGTCCGATCAGCGGCAAGTTCGCCGCGGGGGACCTGGGACCCTACCTGTCGAACATCGGCGCGCGGCTGCTGATATCCGACTCGGTAACGCTCCGCCGGATCGTTGAAGGAGGAGGCTCGTTCGGAGCCGTGGAGGTCGTCCTCGCCGCGGAAAACCGGCGCGGTGCGGGGACCCGGTGGCGCGAGCTCCTCGAGGCCCGGCGTCCGAGGATTCGTCTGGCCTGGCTCGAGGAAGCGGCCTCCGGCGTCGTCCGGGAGAGCCGGGCGATTCCCCGCGGTGCCGACGAACCTCTCTTTCTCGTCCACTCCTCCGGGACCACCGGATTTCCGAAAGCGGTCACGCTCCGCAACGGGCCGCAATCCCACGCCGTCCGCGGGTGGCTTCGGTACGTCCTCGTATCGCGGACCCGCGACAAGGCGTTCCTCGCGGTCCCGAACAATCATCAGGCGGTCCTCCTCACGTTCCACAGCGCCCTCCTGCTCGGACTGCGCATTCACTGGACGCGTGCGTACGACCGCGACGGATTCGACGCCGGGAGAGTCGCCGACGAGATCGCCGCCGGCGGATTCACGGGGTTCTTCGGCTTCCCCATCGTCTACACGCAGCTGACGGCCATTGACCTGAGACAGCGGGATCTGGGGAAGATGCGATTCTGGGCGAGCACCGCCGACGTCAGCCACGAGACCGTGCAGCGGGCCCTCGTGCCGTTCGGCAACGCCTTTCGGTGTCTCGGCCTCCCGGTTGCGGGCTCCATTTATCTCGATGCCCAGGGGTCGAGCGAGGTCGGAACGCCCTCCGTCCTCCGGTACGTGACGTCGTTGACGAAGAGATTCGAGCGGCGAATCGGACGACCGGGTTCCACGCCGTTCGGCCCCAGTACGAGAATCGTCAAGCCGGACGGCCGCCCGGCCGGCGTCGACGAAGCCGGCCGCTTCGAAGTGCGGGGGAAGACCGTCTTCGACTCCTACTGGAACGACACGGCATTGACTCGTCAGGCGATCCGGGACGAATGGTTCTTCACGGGAGACGTCGTCCGGCGCGGCCGGGACGGGCACTTCGTCCAGCTCGATCGCGCGGTGGACGTGATCCAGACCGCGAAGGGAGCCGTCTACAGCCTTCTCGTGGAGGAGAAGCTCCACAAGCACCCGGCGGTTTTCGACGTCTGCGTCTACGGAGCCCGCCAGCGAGACGGAAGCCAGCGGCCCGCCGCCGCAGTCGCGCTTCGTGCCGGCTTTGCGGTGAGCGACGAGCAGATCCGCAAGGATTTCAACCAGCTGCTGCCGGCTGAGGAGTCCCTCGATCGCGTGGACGTCATCCCGTGGAACGAGTTTCCGATCGGCGTCACCGGCAAGACGCTGAAACGGACGTTTCGCGAACGCACGGAAGCCGCCGGGACGACGACTGCGGGTGGATGAGGTGGGTCACGAGCCGGTGCGTGGAGCTCGAGCGATGCCGCGGACGCGGAATCGATCTTTAGAATCGGAGTTCTCGTCCTGCCTCACGTCGACCTGCCGTGACGGCGCCCGACTCAAGAGTCGATCTCGCGGCGGAGGTCGAGGCGCGTCACGAGGCGATGAAGGTAGTTCGGATGGACGCCGAGGAGCCGCGCCGCTTCCGTGAAGGTCCCGCCCGCTTCCTCGAGCGCGCGGCGAATCACCGCGCGCTTGGCTTCGTTCACGGCCTCGTGGTACCGCCCGAGCCCTGACGCGGCGTGCTGGCTCGCCTCGACGAGAGAGGAAGGAAGGTCCTCCGGAAGGACGACGTCGCCGGCCGCGAGGACGACGGCTCGCTCGATCGCGTTGGACAGCTCGCGCACGTTCCCCGGCCAGTCGTATCGCAGGAGACACTCCCGGGCTTCCGAGGAGAAGCCGTGGAGGTCTTTGCGCGCCTTTTCCGCGTGACGCCGGAGGAAATAGCTCGCGAGGAGCGGAATGTCCTCTTTCCGATCCCGGAGAGGGGGCAGCGCGATCGACACGACATTCAACCGATAGAAAAGGTCCTCGCGGAACTCTCCCGCTTCGATCGCGCGAGCCAGGTCCCGGTTCGTCGCCGCGACCACGCGCACGTCGATGCGCAGAGTTCGAGTCCCGCCGACCCGCTCGATCTCCCGCTCCTGGAGCGCCCGAAGAAGCTTCGCCTGGATCGCCGGCGACATGTCCCCGACCTCGTCGAGGAACACGGTCCCGCCCTCGGCGAGCTCGAGCTTGCCGCGCTTCTGAGCGATCGCGCCGGTGAACGTGCCGCGTTCGTGCCCGAAGAGCTCGCTCTCGAGCAGGGTTTCCGTCAGCGCCGCACAGTTGATCGCCACGAAGGGGCGGAGCGCCCGCGGGCTCAGGCGATGCACGGCGCG
>JBBQNC010000101.1:0-10898 GCA_038329555.1 Thermoanaerobaculia bacterium | reverse complement strand
GATCGTCGGCCTGGAGACCGCCGCCGCGCTCGTCCACGACGCGCTCGTTCGCACCGGGAGGCTCTCGTGGTCCCGGTTCGCGGAGCTCTTCTCGGCGGGGCCCGCGGCGGCATTCGCGCTGCCCGGGGGCGATCTCGCCGCCGGCTCGCCCGGGGACGTCACGCTGTTCGACCCCCGCGTCGAGTGGACGGTCGATCCGTTGCGCTTCGAGTCGCTCTCCCGCAACACGCCGTTTTCCGGAAAGACGCTCGTCGGCGCTCCCGCGGCGACGATCGTGCGCGGGCGGATCGTCTGGACGCGCGGCGCGGCCTAGGCGGCGCGGGGCGGCCCGGCGCCTTCGTCCCGGGCGCTGTGGTGCTCGCCGCGCTCGCCGCCCTCGTCGCGGCCGCGGTGCTGCGTCCTTCCGCGCCTCCGGGAGCCTCCGCCCCACGGCCCGCCGCGCCGCCCGCGCCATCCGCGCCTCCCGCGTCCCCACCGTCGGCGCGCGACGCGCCCCGAGCCACGCCGCCCGCCTCGCGCCGCGTCGCCCTCCGGGCGCCGGACTCCGTGACCGCGGCCCCCGAGCTCGCGCGCCTCTCCGAGTGGGCGCTCCGGCAGGGCGTGCGCCTCGACGCGGCGGCCGAAGACGCGCCCGTTCCCGCCGGCTGGGAGACCCTTCGCGTCGCGGTCATGCCCCCTTCCGCCGGGACGGCCCGGCGGCTCGCCCGCCTGGGCGTCGTCGTCGCCGTGGACGGCCGCGCCTTCACGTTCGACGGGCGGGCGTACCGCGGTCCGGATGACGCGATCGCCATCCGCGATCCCCGCGATCGCACCGAGACGCTCGTGCTCGGGATGAGCCGCGAGGCGGCGGTGCGCCTGGCCGGCCGCCGGCTCTTCCGGCGGGAACCCGGCGACGGCGACTACCGCGTCGTGTCGGGAGATCTCTCGAAGACGGGGCGCATGACGACCACCGCAGGAGCCGTCGCCGTCGACCGTTCGTCCGACCGCGACGAGATCGCCGGCCGCGATCGGTTTCTGGGCTCCCTGGCGACGGTCGAGCGCGGAAACGTGCGCTGGAGGTTCGCGGAGGGCGACCGATCGGCGGTCGCGCGCCTCGAGACCTCTCTCTCGCGCTATGCGCGCAAGACGAGCGGCCCGGCGCTCGAGATTCGGATCTACCCGGACGCCGTGACGAAGGCCCGGGTGACCGGCTCCTCGCGGCCCGCCGACGTCGCGGCCGTCCCGGGCACCGGCGCGGGGACGGGCCCAGGCATCGTCCGGGTCGAGATCGACGCGTCCGCTCCGGCCGAGCCCGACCTGGTCGCGCCCGCCCTCGCCGCCGCGGCCTACGCGTCGGAAGACCCGCGGCTGGCGGCGCATCCGACGCTGCTGCTGGCCCTGGGCGCCCGTGCCCTCGGGCGCTGGTGGGGACGGGACGTGCCGGGCTTTGGCGCGTTCGCGGCGCGCGCGGACGTCGCTCCGACGCCTCGGGAGGCGATGGTCCGGAGCGAGGATGGCCCCCGGCGGCGCGGTGCCGGCGACGAGATGGCGGACGTCTCGCCCGTGATCGCCGTCGGCTGCGCCGCCTCCTGGATCGACGCCGGCATCCGCGCCGAGGGCGAGCCCGCCGTGCTGCGGCTTCTCTCGGGCGGCGACGCGGCGGGCGATCTCGAGCGGGCGCTCGCGCGCTGGGCGGCGGCCGCTTCGGTGCGCCGGGTCGATCCCCCGGCCCGCCGGGCCGTCCCTCCGGGTTTTCTGCGCGGGCTCTCCTACGCGATGTCGAATTCGATCGACGCCGGTTATGTGTCCGCGCGTTCCCGCGAGACGCTCGCGCGCCTCGCCCGGTTGAAGGCCAACTCGGTCTCGGTGATGCCCTTCGCGTTCCAGGGAGAGGCAGGACGCCCCGGCCTCTCCTTCGTGCACCGCAGTCCGCAGGGCGAGACGGACGAGGGGACGGTGCGCGCCGTCGAGCACGCCCGATCGCTCGGCATGACGGCCATGGTCAAGCCGCAGATCTGGGTGGGTGGCGAGGTTTTCGTGGGAAAGATCTCGATGGCGGGCGATGCCGACTGGAAGCGGTGGTTCGACTCGTACCGCCGGTTCGTCGTCCACCACGCTCTCGTCGCCGAAGCGGCGGGCGCGGCCCTCTTCTGCGTGGGGACGGAGCTGAACGGAACGGAGGCCCGCGTCGGCGACTGGCGCCGCACGATCGCGGCCGTCCGGCTCGCGACCGGCGCGCCGTTGACCTACGCTTCGAACTGGGTCGGCGGGGCCCTCCGGGTCCCGTTCTGGGGGGACCTCGACGCGATCGGCGTCGACTTCTACGATCCTCCGAGCACCGATCCGGAGGCGTCGGACGCCGCGCTGGAAGCCGGCGTTCGGGCGGCCGCCGTTCCCCTCGGGCGCCTCGCACGGGAAGCGGGCAAGCCGGTGCTCTTCACGGAGGCAGGCTTTCCCCAGTCGCGCGCGTCGTGGATGGCTCCGCACGACGAGAACACCGGCCGGCCCTCTTCGGAGACGGATTGCGCGCGCGCGATCGCCGCGGTGTACCGCGCCCTCGAACGGGAGTCCTGGTGGAAGGGGGTCTACTGGTGGAAGGTCTTCTCGTCCGGCCGGGAGGCGCCCGCGGACGAACGCGGCTTCAACGTCCTCGGCGGTCCCGCCGAACGCGCCGTCGCCGACGGCTTCGAGCGGCTCGCGCGGGAACGGGCCCGTTGACGTGAGCGAAGTTCTCGACGCGGCGGTGGCGGCGGCGCACGAAGGCGGCGAGACCCTCATGCGTCACTGGCGGCGGCTGCCCGCCGGGTCGATCGAAGAGAAGAAGAAGAACGACTTCGTCACCATCGCCGACCGGGAGAGCGAGGAGCGCATCGTCGCCGCGATCCGCCGCCGTTTCCCCGCGGACGCCTTCCTCGGCGAAGAGGGCGGGCGCCGCGCGGGAGACGAGCCGGGCTCCCGGACGTGGATCGTCGATCCGCTCGATGGAACCGCGAACTTCATCGCCGGCTTCCCCTTCTGGTGCGTCTCGATCGCGGCGCGGGAGAATGGACGCATCGTCGCCGGAGTCGTCTGGGATCCGCTCCGCGAGGAGCTGTACTCCGGCGAGCGGGGCGCGGGCGCCTTCCGGAACGGCGCACGGATCGGGGTCTCCCCGCAACCTGGGCTCGAAGGAGCCTTCGTCGCCACGGGTTTTCCCTTCCGCTCGCGGGATCGCATCGACCTCTACCTCGCGCTCTTTCGCTCCGTGTTCCTGAGCGCGCGCGGCATCCGCCGAGCGGGATCCGCCGCGCTCGATCTCGCGCACGTCGCGGCGGGGGTCTTCGACGGCTTCTTCGAGTTCCAGCTGGCCGCCTGGGACATCGCCGCGGGAGCGCTCCTGATCGAGGAAGCCGGCGGCGAGGTCACGGATTTCGACGGTGGTTCCCGGCACTGGGAGCGCGGCAACGTCATCGCCGGCACGCCCGGAGTGGCCGCAGGCCTGCGGGCGCGCGCGGCCGCACTGCTCCGGGAGGATGCGATCTGAGCAGGCCGCCGAAAGAGGGCGAGAGCCGGGCTGGCCCGGCTACTCGATGATCAGGCCGGCGTAGCCCACGACGGATTCGGTGTCTCCGGTCTCGTCTCCGCTGTCTCTCCGCGCGGCGAGCTGCGCCGGGCCCCGGCCGGTCGCCCGCGCCGCGAAGAGCAGGGCCGCCGCCGGGAGAAAGCCGCACATCGAGATCGACTCGGCGATCACGGTCGCGAACAGTCCCTCGGGGTCGATCGCTTCGATGCGCGCGAGGGCGAGGTCGTCCTTGCGGCGGCCGACGGCGCGCGACTCGTAATGGTTCATGTCGGAAGAGGCGAGAAGGAGGGGCGGGGCCGCCCCTTCGCCAACGCCTTCCGACGCGAGACGGGCGAGCGCTTCTCCGACTTCGCGACAGAGTTCGAGATCGTGGGCGCCGAGGCACACGGCGACGATCTCGACGTCGCTCCGGCACATCTGAAGAAAGGGCAGCTGCACCTCGAGCGAGTGCTCCCGGGCATGCGCCGCCGCGTCCCACTCCAGCGAGGGCGCCAGCTCCCGGAGCCGCTCCGCCAGCCGCCGGTCGACGGGGACGTCGCCGAGCGGCGTGCTCCAGGCCTCGGAGGGGTCGAGGGCGGCGGGAGCTCCCCGCCCCGTGTGGTTGGGGCAGAGGATGACGACGGAGGGCGGGATCCGGATCCGGGCATATACCGCCCCCGCGACGGGTCCCGAGTAGACGTAACCAGCGTGCGGAACGACGGCGCCGAACGCCGGCCCGGCCACGGCTCCGGCCGGAAGCAGCGACCGGACGTGCCGCTCGAGTGCGGCGGGGCGAGCCTCGTAGAACGCTCCGGCCACGGCGGGAGAGCGGATCATTCCGGCGCACCGGCGGAGGGTCTTATTCCCATCGATTCCCGGCGGCGGTCCCTGCGAGCCGCGTGCCGCCCGTCCCGGGTCAGTTCACGATCAGCGTGGCCTCTCCGGCGATGGTGCCGAGCACCGCCCGGATCGTGGCCGCGCCGGGGGCGATGCCCTCCGCGCGGCCGGCCGCGTTGATGTGCGCGACGGCGGGGTTCGAGCTCGAAAAGAGGGCCGCGGCCCCTTCGATCGCGGTCCCGTCGGGGCGGTACGCAATCACCGAGAACTGCTGGGAGTCGCCGACGCGAACGAGCGCCGTGGCCGGGCGAACCGCGAGCCGCCCGATGTCCTGGATCTCGACTTCGACCTCGGACGCGCCCTGCATGTCGCCCACTCTCGCCACCATCATGGACGTCCCTCGCGAGACGGACACCACGACGCCGTCCGGCCCGACCGTGGCCACCGCGGGCTTTGCCGAGGACCAGGCCACGGGCAGGGCGACGGGCCGGTCCTTCGAGTTCTTCACGACGGCCTGGAGCGGAAGCCTGGTTCCGGGCGGGCCGACGAGGTGCATGCTGGCCGGCTGCACTTCGATCCCCTTGACGTCGATGACCTCGACCGGAACTTCCGCTGTTACTTTGTCGTAGCGCGCGATGATGCGGGTCTTCCCCTCCGCCTTCGGGGTGACCAGCCCCCCGGCTTCGACGGCCGCGATGTCGGGTTTCACGCTCTCCCAGTTCGCCGTCCCGATCTCGAGCTCCCGGCCGCGCTTGTCGAGCACCTTCGCGTTCACCCTCTGGGGGTGGTCCAGCCCGTAGATTTTCAACTTCTTCGGGAAGACGTCGATGCGCGCCGCGCGCCGGGAACAGGCGGCCGGCACCAGGAGCAGGAGGAGAAACGACAGTGTTCGAGCCCGGCACATGTGTTCACAACCTCCACAAGGGAAACAGGATGCGCGTCAGGATAACCGATCCGCCGGCTCACATCCAGCGAAGGATTCTCCGCGCCCGCCGCTCGAGCCGCTCGGGATGTCGGACGGGGTCGTAGATCCTGGGAGAAGGAATCATCGCCGCGAGCGTCGCGGCCTCCAGCGCCGAGAGCTCGGAGGCCGGTTTGGAGAAGTAGCGCCGCGATGCCGCCTCGACGCCGTATGTCCGGGGCCCGAGCTCGATGACGTTCAGATAGAGCTCCAGGATCCGGCTCTTGGAGAGCCCGCTTTCGAGTCGACGGGCGATCGCCCACTCGCGCAGCTTGCGCCACGGCGTGCGGGCGGGCGTGAGATACAGGTTCTTCGCCAGCTGCTGCGTCAGCGTCGAGCCGCCCATTCCGATTCGACGCCGGTTCCAGTCCCGCTCGGCAGCGCCCCGGACCGCCTCCCAGTCGACCCCCTCGTGATCGTAGAAGCGGGAGTCTTCCGCCACGACGACCGCTCTCCGCAGCGAGCTCGCGATGCGGGACATCGGCACCGGGCGCCACTCGAGCGCCGGACTCTGGCCCTCGCGGCGCAGCTCTTCCCGGCGCCGTTCCATGAACGCGGTCGTCCTCGGGAACCCCTTCGCGAGGGGTTCCACGTCGGGAAGAGTCGCGTAGAACAGTCCCGCCCCCGCGAGGAGCGCGGCGAGAAGAATGAGGAGGGCGCGGCGGAGCGGAAGCAAGGGAGAAGCGGTCGGGCGACGGGTCGGGCCGGCGCCGGTTTCGCCGGCGCGGGGAGCCGGCGCCGTTAAGTCCGGGCGGCGGTCAGCGCCCGTCGCAGCTTCCGGACCCCTTCGTCGGCTTCGTCCTTCAAGAGCGCGAGCGAGGGGCGGAAACGGATCGCCGAGGATCCGGAGGCCAGGCCGATCACACCGTGCTCGAGACACGCCGCGAGCGCGCGGTCCCGCATCGCCTTGTCGGGGAGGTCCAGGGCCAGGAAGAGCCCGCGGCCGCGGACGTTCGACACCGTCCCCACGAACTCCTCCGCCATCTCGCGCAGGCGGGCGAGGAAGTGCTCGCCGACGACGCGTGCGTTCTCGACGAGGCTATCTTCTTCGATGATCTCGAGGTATCGCGCGCAGCGCACCATGTCAACGAGGTTCCCGCCCCAGGTCGAGTTGATCCGGGAGGAGATCTTGAAGACGTTCTCGACGTCGTCGATGCGGTGGTTGGACGCGAGGCCGCAGACCTGCGTCTTCTTTCCGAAGCAGAACAGGTCCGGCTCGACGCCCATCTGCTGCCAGCACCACATGGAGCCGGTGAGACCGACTCCCGTCTGGACCTCGTCGAAGATCAGGAGGAACTCGAGCTCGTCCGCGAGCGACCGCAGCCGCCGGAAGAACTCCGGCCGGAAGTGGTTGTCGCCGCCCTCTCCCTGAATGGGCTCGAGGATCAGCCCCGCGATGTCGTTCTCGAAGTCCGCGCACGCCTTCCGGATCTCCTTCTCGACCGTCTCCTCCGCCGTCTGGACGTCGCGAAGCACGTCGGCGGTGACGGGGAAGCGGAGCGCCGGGCAGGTCAGACGCGGCCAGTCGAACGTGGGGAAGTACTGGGTCTTGCGGGGATCGGCGGTGTTTGTCATGGAGAGCGTGTAACCCGAACGGCCGTGGAAGGCGTTCTTGAAGTGGAGGATGCGGCTGCCGCCGACCGCCCCGAGTCCCTTCGCCACGTTCTTTCGGACCTTCCAGTCGAACGCGGTCTTCAAGGTGTTCTCGACGGCGAGAGCGCCGCCCTCGACGAAGAACAGGTGGTCGGCATGGCTTGCCGGGACGGCGAGGCGCGAGAAGCTCTCGACGAAGTCCGCGTAGAGGCTCGTGTAGATGTCGCTGTTGGCGGGCTTCGTGACGGCGGCCTGCATGAGGCGCTCCCGGAACTCCGGGTCCGCCATCTTCGGATGGTTGTACCCGACCGGCATCGTCGCGAAATTCGTGAAGAAGTCGAGCAGGGGGCGTCCGCTCCGAGCGTCGTAGAGGTACGAGCCGCGGCTCTTCTCGAGGTCCATGACGACGTGGTAGCCGTCGACCAGGATGTGCTTCGACAGAGCGTCGAGCACGTCGTTCGGGGAGAGGTTCGTCCGCGTGTCTGTGGTGGAGGTCATGGAGCCCTCAATCGGATAAATTGCCCGCGAAAAGCCGAGCGCGAAAAGATAGCACGCGGGGCGGTTCGGAGAAAAGCGGGAGGGGTCCGGTGAGAGGGGTGCTAGGCGCTACCTCATCACCGCGGAGGGAGTGGAGGAGCCGGGCGGCGCGGCGGCCGCGGCGGAGCGGTCCTTCCCGCCCTCCTTGGCCTGGTAGAGCGCCTGGTCCGCCGCGCGAAGAAGCTCGTTCTTCTGCTGCTCGACGGACGTCGCGGGTGTGGCGTGCGTGCGCACCGAGGAGACGCCGAGCGACGCCGTGATCGTGCCTTGAAGCGAAAGTGCCGGGCTGTTGAACCCGTAGGGGCGGGAGAGGAAGGTCGCCGAGCGGATCGCCTCGCGGATCCTCTCCGCGATCTCCATCCCCATCTCGATCGAGTCGCCGGGCAGGATCAGCACGAACTCGTCTCCGCCGTAACGCGTCAGCGTCGCGCGCTCGTCCGTGACCGTCCGCTTCAGGACGTATCCGACCTCGCGGAGCACCTGGCTTCCGGCGAGGTGCCCGTGCCGGTCGTTGACCGACTTCAGGTTGTCGAGGTCGAGAAAGATGACGCACAGGTCTCCGCCATCCCGCGAGATCCGCGAGAGCTCCTGCGTGAGGCGCAGGTGAAGGTAGCGCTCGTTGTAAAGCCCCGTCAGGCCGTCGCGCTTGGCGACTTCGTACGCGCGCCGCGCGTCGAGCAGGTTCTGGATCGAGATCGAGGCGTAGTCGGCGAAGATCTCGAGAAGCCGGCGGTCCTTCTCTCGAAACCCGCCCGGGCCGACCCGGTTGACGAGCTCGAGCACCCCGCAGACCGCCGCCTCGATCCGGATTGGCACGCACAGCACCGACTTCGTCTGGAAGCTCGGCGCCTCGTAGGTCGGATAGAAGTACGGATCGTCGACGACGTCTTCGGTCATGTATCCGACGCCGGTCGTGTAGACGTGCCCCGCGATGCCGATCCGCGCGTTGATGCGCCGCGCGAGGCGCTCGTCGCCGTCCGCCCCGAACGTCGCGATGAACACGAGGTCGTTCTCGAGCCGGTCGTCATTGTTCTTCGTGATCGGGTCGTCCAGGAGAATGGAGCCCGCGGCCGACGGGACGAACTCGTTGGCCTTCTGGAGGACCTCCCGCAGGAAGCGGTCGATCTCGATCTCACCCGAATAGGCGTAGTACGCCTTGTGTCGCTCGAGGAAGTTCTCGAGCCGGCGATTGTCGAGTGTGTAGACCGATGACAAAGAGAATTCCTGTGAACCCCCAGTTTACCATTTGATACCCTCGCGACGTGGCGGCGCCGCGGCACCCGCATCCCGGAAACGTCGCCTGGGCGGAGCGCGCCCGGCCCGAATCGCGCAAACCTCCGAGGATCATCCTTTTCGACCCCGTCACGGGCGGCCGGACCGAGAACGTGCCTCTCGAGGGGCTTCGCGAGAAGATCGCCCCACCCAAGTCGTTTCTCTTCGGCGATTTTCAATCTCCGACCGACGCCGAGCTCGGAACGCTCGCGCGGGAGCTGTCTCTTCACCCGCTCGCGATCGAGGACGTCCGGCATCGGCACCAGCGGCCGAAGATCGAGGTCTTCCCCGACCATTACTTTCTCGTCTGCTATCGGATCGCGGCGGTCGACGGACGAATCGAGCTGGTCGAGATCGACGCATTCATCGGCCCGAAGTTCCTGATCGTGTGCCACGACCGCGACGTGCCGCTCCTCGCGGAGGTCCTCGACCGCTACTGCCGCCAGCCCGGATCCCACGACGTGTCCGGCCTGCTCTACGAGGTGCTGGACGCCGTCGTCGACGAGTACTTCCCCGTCCTGGACGATCTGGCCGAGCGGACGGAAGCCGTGGAGTCGGCGGTGTTCGAAGAGTTCGACCGATCCCGGCTCGCGGAGCTGCTCGACCTGAAGAAGGACCTGGCGCTGCTCCGGCGCATCATCGCTCCCGAGCGCGATGCGATCAACGTCCTGCTGCGCCGGGACCCGCCCGTTCTCGATTCCTCCCGCATCTTCTACTTTCAGGACGTCTACGACCATCTGATCCGGATCACGGACTCGATCGACACCTATCGGGAACTTTTGACCGGGTCGCTCGACGCGTTCCTGTCCGTCGAGAACAACCGGCTCTCGGAAGTCGTCCGGCGGCTCACGCTGATCTCGACCGTGTTCCTGCCGCTCTCCTTCGTCACGGGATTCTTCGGAATGAACTTCCGCCGACTGGCGGGTGCGGGCGACGGGCTCTTCGCCGCGAGCGTCGGCGCGATGATCGTCCTCCCGGCCGCGATGCTCTGGCTCATCCGGCGCCAGGGACGCCGGTGATTCCGTACCGGAAGCGCTGGGGCCAACATTTTCTCGTTCACGCGGCCACGGCCGACCGGATTGCCGACGCCGCCCGCCTGACCGCGGACGACACCGTCATCGAGGTCGGGCCGGGCGCGGGCGCCCTGACCCGGCCGCTTCTCGCCCGCGCCGGGCGGGTCCTGTCGATCGAGATCGATCCGCTCCGCGCCGAGGCTCTTCGCGTCGAGCTCTCGGGGGAGCCGCGGTTCCGCCTCCTCGCGGGAGACGCGCTCGAGCGGCCCTTTTCGGGCTGGCTCTCGGAGGCGGGGTGGGAGCCCCCCGCCGTGCTCGTCGCGAACCTGCCCTACAACGTCGCGACTCCGATCCTCCTCGCGGCCATCGCGGAGCCCGCGGCGGTCCGACGCTCGGTCGCGACGGTCCAGAAGGAAGTCGCGCAGCGATTCGCGGCGCGGCCCGGCAGCGAGCACTACGGCTATCTCTCCGTCCGCGCGGCGGCATTCGCCCGCGTCCGGATCCTGTTCGACCTTCCGCCCGGCGCGTTCCGGCCGCGCCCGAAGGTCACCTCAACCGTCTTCGAGCTCGTCCCCCGGGACGAGACGCTTCCCGACGCACGGCGCGACCGCGCCATCGCTCTCGCTTCGCTCGCGTTCCAGATGCGGCGCAAGACGCTGCCGAACGCCCTCGCCGCGGCGGGCGGGCGCGAGGTGTGGGAGGCCGCTCTCGAACGCCTCGGAAAGGACCGCCGGGCGCGCGCGGAAGAGCTCTCGCTCGAGGACTTCCTCGCGCTTGCCGCGGAGCCTGTCGCCGCGGAGGCTGTCCCTCTGCCGGCGGCTTCGACGGAACGCTGAGATGTCCGATCTCGAGATCGTCCCGCTCGGCGGCCTGGGGGAGTTCGGGCGGAACCTTCTGTGGCTCCGCTGCGAGGGATCGAGCGTCCTGGTCGACGTCGGCGTCTCCTTTCCGGACGAGACGTTTCCGGGCGTGGACCGGATCGCCCCGGACATGCGCGCCCTCGAGGGAGAGCGCATCGACGCCGTTCTCCTGACGCACGGCCACGAGGATCACATTGGAGCGCTTCCGCTGCTCCGCGCCTGGTGCGACGCGCCGGTCTACGGTTTTTCCTTCACGCTCGCCCTCGCGCGGCGTCGGCTCGAGGAGGCCGGGGCGCCGCTCGAGC
>JBBQNC010000100.1:0-10957 GCA_038329555.1 Thermoanaerobaculia bacterium | reverse complement strand
ATCGTTCGCGACGGCGGGCTCGCCTTCGCGGTCTCGAGGACGCTCTCCGGGTTGGTCGAGTCGAGGACCTCGAGCCTGGGGGCGCCGGGCTCCTTCCCCGGGAACGAGTCCGCAAAGACGAGAGGCGCCAGGCTGGAGCCTCCCATTCCGAGGACCACGACCCGCTCGGCGCCGGCGCTCGCGTCGGCCGCGAATGCCTGCAGCTCGGCCACCGCCGGCTCCATCCGGTCGGCGATCGTCAGCCATCCGAGCGCGTTCTCGATCGTGCGTCGATGCTCGGGCTCGCTCTTCCAGAACGCGGCGTCCGCGGCCCAGATCCGACGGACCGCGTCCTCCTTGGCGAGCCGGTCGACGGCCTCGCGTTGTGCGCCCGCGAGAGGGCCCAGGTCGAGCTTCAGGCCGCCCCCACGATCTTCTGCTTCTCGCCGAGCGTCCGGATGAGCGAGTCGAAGGAGTCGGAGAACTTGCGGATTCCCTCCTCCTCGAGGTCTCGAAAGATCAGGCCGTCATCGATTCCGAGCTCCGTCAGGCCGCGAAAGACCGCGTGAGCGCCCGGAAGGTCGTCCTCGATCCGGATCTTCGGGTTGCCATGGTCTCGGTACGCCTCCAGCGTTTCGGGCGGCATCGTGTCCACCGTGTCCGGAGCGATGAGCGCCTCGATGTAATAGAGGTCCGGAAGCGAAGGGTCCTTCGTGGAAGTGGACGCCCAGAGCGGTTTCTGACGGCGCACCCCCGCGTCCCGCAGAGCTCCGAAACGGGTGCCGCCGAAGTTCTCTTCGAAAGCCTGGAAGGCGATCTTCGCGTTGGCGATGCCGAGCTTTCCGCGAAGCCCCTTCGCCAGATCACGCTCGCGCTCGGACGCGGCCGAGTCCTTCGCCCGCTCGTCGAGTTTCTTGTCGGCCATGGTATCGACCCGGCTGACGAAAAAGCTCGCCACCGACCGGACGCGGTCGGAGGGCTTGCCGGCCCGGACACGGGACTCCATCGCGGCGAGATACGCCTCCATCACCTCGCGGTAGCGCGGCACGGAGAAGAGGAGCGTGATGTTGATGTTGATCCCGTCTTGCAGGCACTGCCGGATGGCCGGGACGCCCTCCTTCGTTCCCGGAATCTTGATCATCACGTTGGGACGGTCGCACGCCTTCCAGAGGCTGCGCGCCTCGGCGATCGTCCCCTCGGTATCGCGGGCGAGATGCGGTCCGACTTCGATCGAGACGTAGCCGTCGTCCGCCTTCGTTCCGTCGTAGACCGGGCGAAACACGTCGGCGGCGGCGCACACGTCGCTCACGGCGACACCCTCGAACACCCGGAACGGGTCGCGACCCTCCGCCGAGAGGCGCCGGATATCGTCGTCGTACAGCTCCGAATCGGCGATCGCCTTCTGAAAGATCGTCGGATTGGAGGTCATTCCGGTGAGAGCGTCCTCCCGGATGAGGCGCTCCAGCCCGCCGCCGGTCACGAGGTCGCGCCGAATGTAGTCGTACCAGATGCTCTGGCCGAGCTCATGGAGTTTCTGGAGAGGATTCGTCTTCATCGATTCTCCCTTCGATCGAAAGCGCCCGCCCGGGCATCCGTTTCGATCTGATTGATTTTGGCGAGCCGGCGAACGTGCCGTTCGGCGAACGAGAACTTCGCCGCCAGAAACGCCCGCAGCACTTCCGCCGCGAGCGACGGGCCGATGACCCGGGCGCCGAGGCAGATGACGTTCATGTCGTCGTCTTCGACGCCCTGCCGGGCCGAGAACGTGTCGTGGCAGAGCGCCGCGCGGATTCCGGGAATCTTCGTTGCGGCGACCGAGGCCCCTACGCCGCTTCCGCACAAAACGACTCCCCGCTCGCAGTCCCCCCGGGAGACGGAGAGCCCGACCGCCTTGGCGAAGTCGGGATAGTCGACCGGTGCCCTGCTGTCGGTTCCGAGATCCGTCACCTCATGGCCGAGCTCCGTGAGCAGTCCCTGGACGTCCGCCTTCAGGGCGAAGCCGGCGTGGTCGCACCCGAGCGCGATCCTCATCCGAGGAGGCCCTTCGCCCGGCGGACCACGTTCTCGACGGAGAACCCGAGGTTCTTCATCACGACCTCCCCCGGCCCCGACGCGCCGAACCGGTCGAGCGTGACGGTGTCCCCCCGATCGCCGACCCATCGGCACCAGCCGAGCGAGGCCCCCGCCTCGATCGCCAGACGGGCCGTCACCGCTTTCGGCAGAACCTCGTCTCTGTAGGCGGCGTCCTGCTCGGCGAACAGCTCCCAGGAGGGCATCGACACGACCCGCGTCGCGATACCGTCGCCTTCGAGCGTCTCGCGCGCCACGAGGGCGAGCGCGACCTCGGAGCCGGTCGCGATCAGGATGAGCGCCGGCGGCGCCGCCGAGGACTCGGCGAGCACGTACGCGCCGCGGGCGAGTCCCGATGCGGCTCCGAGCCGGGACCGGTCGAGGACGGGAAGCTTCTGCCGGGAGAGGGCCAGCCCGATCGGACCGGACTGCCGGCGCATGATCAGCCGCCACGCCTCGACCGCCTCGTTGGCGTCCCCGGGGCGAAGGATGGTCATTCCCGGCATCGCACGCAGCGACGCGAGGTGCTCGACGGGCTGGTGGGTGGGCCCGTCCTCGCCGAGGCCGACCGAGTCGTGCGTCCAGACGAAGATGGCGGGAAGCTTGTTGAGAGCGGCGAGCCGCACTGAGGGACGCATGTAGTCCGAGAAGCAGAAAAACGTCGCGACGAAGGGGCGCAGGCCGCCGTGGTAGCAGATCCCGTTCGCAATTCCTGCCATCGCGTGCTCGCGCACGCCGAAATGGATGTTTCTCCCGGTCCCCGTCGCGGCCTCGAAGCTCGGGTATTTCTTCAGGACCGTGTTCGTCGAGGTCCCGAGGTCCGCGTCGCCGCCGATGAGCCAGGGAACGGCGTCGGCGATGGCGTTCATCGCCTTGCCCGCGGCGGTGCGTGTCGCCTCTTTTTCGCCGGCCTCGAAGACGGGAAGCCCCGAGTCCCAGCCGTCGGGAAGCTCCCCTGTCTGGAAGCGCTTCCATTCGCGCGCGAGGTCCGGGTGCGCCTTTTCGTACCCCGCGAACCGGCCCTCCCAGTCGCTTCGGGCGGCCTCGCCCTTCGGGAGCGCCTCCCGCAAGCGGGCGAGCGCCTCCGAAGGAATGAAGAACGGCTCCTCAGAGACCCAGCCGAGGGCCCGTTTGGTCCGAAGCACCTCCTCCGCGCCGAGCGGGCTGCCGTGCGCCTCGGACGTCCCCCCCTTGTTCGGCGATCCGTAGCCGAGGGTCGTCCGGATGATGATGAGCGACGGCTTCGTGACCTCGGCGACGGCCGCCGCGATCGCGTGGTCGATCGCTTCGAGGTCCGTGTTGCCGTCCTCGACGTGCTGGACGTGCCATCCGTACGCGCGATAACGCTCCCCGACGTCCTCGGTAAAGGTCACGGACGCCGGGCCGTCCAGGGTCACCTCGTTCGAGTCGTAGAGGTAGACGAGCTTTCCGAGCCGCAGGTGCCCGGCGAGGGACGACGCCTCGCTCGAGATCCCCTCCATGAGGTCGCCGTCCGAGACCAGGGCGAACGTGCGGTGGTTCACGATCTCGTGGTCCGGGCGGTTGAAATGACCGGCGAGCATCCGTTCCGCGATCGCCATACCGACGGCGTTGGCGGTCCCCTGCCCGAGCGGTCCCGTCGTCGCCTCGACTCCGGGGGTGTCGAGGTACTCGGGATGACCCGGCGTCTTGCTGCCCCACTGGCGAAACTGCTTCAGGTCCTCGAGCGACAGGTCGTACCCGGTCAGATGGAGGAGGCAGTAGAGGAGCATGCAGCCGTGCCCCGCCGAGAGGACGAAGCGATCCCGGTCGGCCCACTTCGGAGAGCGGGGATCGTGCTTCAGGTACTTCTGCCAGAGCACGTAGGCCATGGGAGCGGCGCCGAGGGGGAGCCCCGGATGACCCGATTCCGCCTTCTGGACGGCGTCGATCGCCAGAGTGCGGATCGTGTCGACGCACAGCTCGTCGACGGACTTCTGGACCGTGCTCACGGGTTCCTCGCTTTCAGGGCGCCTCGGGGTCCGCTCGCGCGGAGCATCGATCGCGGGGGGGGCAGGTTCTCCATTCGGCCTCGCTTCCGAAAACCCAATCGAATCAAATCTTATTACGCGGCGAACGGAGGGTGCGGATTCCGGGCGGAGCCCCCGGGAAGCGGAATTCACCCGGCGAATCGCGCCGAAAGCCACCCGCGTGCATCTTATGGGAGAGAATTCGGCCGTGCCTGCAATAAAGATCCGCGCCGGCCTCCGTCCTTCCACGGGACCGCTCGTGTTCGGGCCGGAGGACCTGGCCGATCGGGAGAAGCGCCTCTCGCTCGAGTGGGTCGAGGCCGACGGGCTCGGCGGGTTCGCATCGGGGACGGTGGCGGGCGCGCGGACGCGGCGGCATCACGGCTGGTACGTTCCCGCCATCCCGCCGCCGCGCCGGCGATGGCTCTTCGTCGCTTCGTGCGAGGAGTTCGTCACCGCGGGCGGCGAGGAGACGGGGATCTCGACGCAGATATACCGCGACGCCGTTTACCCCGAGGGCGACACGCACCTCGTCCGCTTCTCCCTCGATCCCTTTCCCCGATGGCTCTACGAGACGGACCGTTTCTCCGTCGAACGCGCTCTCTGCCTCGTTCGCGAGCGCTCCGTGACGATCGTGCGCTACCGGAATTGCGGGGACGAACCCGTCACTCTGACCTCGCGACCTCTGCTCCGATGTCGCAGCGTCCACGAGCTCCGATCCGAGTCCGACGAGATCGATCCGTCCACCGAAGTCCGCGGCGAAGTCTCGTGGGTGCGCCCTGCCGCCTTCCTGCCCCGCCTCTACCTGCGGGCGACGGGAGCCGAGACGGTCGTCGAGCCCCTCTGGTATCGCCACTTCCTGTACGCCGCGGACGCCGAGCGGGGCGCGACCGGGACGGAGGACCTCTGGAGCCCGCTCCGCTGGCAGTGGGAGCTTCCCGCAAAGGCCGAGGCCTTCGTCCTCTTCTCCCGCGAGGAGATCGCCGCCGACCCGATCCACCTGATCGAGGGGGAGCGGCGGAGGAGGCAGAAGTTCCTGGCGCTCGGGGACCCATGGCTCGACGAGCTCGCGAGGCATGCCGAAACGTTTCTGGTGGATGGCGAGGATCGGGACGGCTCGATCGTCGCCGGTTATCCGGCTCTCGGCGATCGCGGCCGGGACGCAATGGTCGCCGCTCCCGGCATCGCCCTCGCGACGGGCCGCTTCGGCTCCGCCGCGCGGGTGGTCAACACGTTCGCCGCGATGCGGCAAGAGGGGCTCATCCCGTCGCGGTTTGCCGACGAGGAGGGCGAGGCCGAGTACGACTCCGTCGACGCGCCCCTCTGGATGATCCTCGCGGTCGAGTGGTTCGGGCGGTGGCGCCGCAATCCCACCCGGGCGTCCCCCCTTCTCGGGGTCGTCCGGTCGGCGCTCTCCGCCTATTCCCAGGGGACGCGATTCGGGATCCGGGTCGCGGCGGACGGCCTGCTCGAGACCGGGCCGGCGCCCGGACACGCGCTGACGTGGATGGACGCGATCGCGGATGGAGAGCCGGTCACTCCCCGGACGGGACGCCAGGTCGAAGTCAACGCGCTCTGGCACGCCGCGCTGAAATCGGCGGCGCGCCTGGAGCGGCTCGCGGACGAGGGCTCCCGTGCCCGGGAGCTCGAAGCGCAGGCGTGGCACGTCGGCCGCCGGTTCAACGAGACCTTCTGGTACGGAGAACGCGAGTACCTCTACGACGTCGTCGGCGACGACGGGCCCGACGCGACGATCCGCCCCAACCAGATCTTTGCCGTGTCTCTCACGGGCGACCTGCTCCCTCCCCATCGCGCCCGCGCGGTCTACTGGACCGTCCGGCGCCGGCTCCTGACGCCGTTCGGCCTGCGCTCCCTCGACCCGCGCGACCCCCGATACCGCGGGAGCTCGCAGCGAACGCCCCGGGACCGGGCCCTCTCCGCGCACCAGGGCGCCGCCTGGCCGTGGCTGATGGGGGCGTTCGCCGATGCGCACTTCCGGGTTCTCGGACGCACCGACGAGGCGATCGCGACCTTCCGGCAGTCGATGGCCGCCTTGCGCGGCCACCTCCGTGAGGCGGGCGTGGGCTCGATCTCGGAAAGCTTCGAGGGCGAGCCCCCGCACGCGCCTCGAGGCGCTTTCGCCAGGGCGGTGAGCGTCGCGGAAATCGTTCGAGCGCTCGCCACGCACTTCGGCGACGGTGCCGTCCCCCCCGATCCCGCCGACTCCCGTCCCTGATACGGTCTCTCCGTGCGCGTTCTGATGTTCGGGTGGGAGTTCCCGCCTTTCCTGAGCGGCGGGCTGGGGGTCGCGTCCGAGGGTCTCGTCCGAGGGCTCGTCGCGCGAGGCGCCGAGGTGGTGCTCGTTCTTCCCCATCATCCCTTCGCGACGGCTCCCGGCCCGCTCTCGATCGTCGACGCGGGCCGGGAGCGCGAGGCGGACGACTCCCCGCACCGCAAGCGGTTTCTCCTGCGGCTCCGCCGGGTTCCGAGTCTTCTGCGGCCCTACATGACCGAGGCGATCTACGAGGCGGAATGGACCGCCGCCCGCGACGCGAAGACTGTCTTCAAGGGTCACTACGGCCCCAACCTCGCGAGCGAGGTCATGCGCTACGCCGAGGTCGCCGGGCGGATCGCCCGGCGCGAGCGCTTCGACGTCATTCACGCCCACGACTGGCTCACGTTCCTGGCCGGGATCGAGGCCCGCCGCGCCTCGGGTCGTCCGCTCGCCGTGCATGTCCACGCGACGGAGTTCGATCGGGCGGGAGGCGACTCCAACCGGTTCGTCAGCGACATCGAGCGGCTCGGGCTGACGCTCGCGGACCGCGTCGTCGCCGTCTCCCGCTACACCGCCGGCCTCGTCGCCGATCGTTACGGCGTCCCCGCCTCGCGCATCCGGGTCGTGCACAACGCCATCGACCGTCGGGCGGCCGCCCTCGGCGCATGGCGCCTGGGCGAGAGGGAGCCCTTGATCCTCTATGCCGGCCGGATCACGTGGCAGAAGGGCCCGGCGCACTTCGTCGACGCGGCCGCGCTGGTGGCTCGAGAGATTCCCGATGCGAAGTTCGCCGTCGCTGGCGCCGGCGACGGCATGCGCGGGATGATCGAGCGGGTCGCGGCGCTCGGCCTATCGGACCGTTTCCTCTTCACGGGCTTCCTCTCTCCGTCGGAGCTCGACGCCCTCTACGCGCGCGCCGACGTCTACGTGATGCCCTCCGTGTCGGAGCCTTTCGGCCTCACGGCTCTCGAGGCGCTCCAGCACGGGACGCCCGTGATCGTCTCGCGCCAGGCGGGGGTCTCCGAAGTCGTGCGCAACGTGCTGCGAGCGGACGTCGACGACACGAACGACCTCGCGTCGAAGATCCTTTCTGTTCTCCTCTTTCGTCCCCTTTCGTCGGCGCTTTCGGAAGGGGGTCGGGCCGAAGTCGACCGGCTGTCGTGGGCGGGCGCCGCCGGCAAGTGCCTCGAGGTCTACGACGAGATGGTCGCGGAGGGTGTGCGATAGAGCCGTCGAGCGGCGGAGGCGCGGGCCCGCGCCTGCCATCCGCCGGTAGAATCGTGCGCTCATGATTCCCGTCTGCCTCTATTTCCAGGTCCACCAGCCCTACCGGCTGCGGCGGTACAACTACTTCGACGTCGGCCGGCAGCACGATTACTTCGACGATGGGAAGAACCGGTCTCTTCTCCAGCGGATCTCCGAGAAGTGCTACCTCCCCGCGACCGCCATGCTCCTGCGGCTCCTCGAACGGCACCCGGGATTCTGCGTCGCTTTTTCACTGTCCGGCTGCCTCCTCCAGCAGTTTCGCGACTACGAGCCCGCCGTGCTCGCCTCCTTCCGCGAGTTGGCCCGCACCGGACGCGTCGAGTTTCTCGCGGAGACCTCGCACCATTCCCTGGCATGGCTCGCCTCCCCCGCCGAGTTCGTCGCGCAGGTCGAGCTTCACGAGCGCCGGATCCGGGAGGACTTCGCCGTCACGCCCCGTGTCTTCCGCAACACCGAGCTCATCTACTCGGACGATCTCGCGCGGTTCCTGGAGGAGCGCGGGTACTCCGGGGTCCTGGCGGACGGCGTCGAGCCGCTGCTCGGGGACCGATCTCCCCACTTCGTCTACCGGGCCGCCACCCCGGGAGGTCTCCCCCTCCTTCTTAGGGACTACCGCATGTCCGACGACATCGCGTTCCGATTTTCGAACCGCTCCTGGAGCGAGCACCCCCTGACGGCCGAGAAGTACGATCGGTGGGTCTCCGCCCTCCAGGGCGACGTCCTGTCGCTGTTCATGGATTTCGAGACGTTCGGCGAGCACCAGTGGAAGGAGACCGGCATCTTCCACTTCTTCGAATCCTGGGTCGCGCTGTACATGTCGCGTCCCGGCTCGGGTTTTCTGACGCCATCGGACGCGATCGGTACTCTCGCGAAACGCGACGTGCTGTCTGCGTCCCGGCTCATCTCGTGGGCCGACGAAGCCCGGGACCTGTCGGCGTGGCAGGGAAACGACCTCCAGCGCGATGCGCTCCGCCGCCTCTTTTCGCTCGAGGCGCGCATCCGGGCCACCGGCTCCGAGATGTTCCTGCGCGATTTCCGGCGGCTCACGACGTCGGATCACTTCTATTACATGGCCACGAAGTCCTACGCCGACGGCGAGGTGCACGCTTATTTCTCGCCCTACGAATCGCCGTACGAGGCCTATATGGCGTTCATGCACATCCTCTCCGATCTCGACCGCCGTGCGAGCCGTCCCCGCCCGTCCTCCGTCCGCCGCCCCGCCGAAGCGGACGCCTGAGGGGGCATGCCTCCCCGGCCGATCGTCCTGGTGATCTGCGACGGGTGGGGGGTCGCCGCTCCCTCGAACGGAAACGCGATCGCTCTCGCGCGGACCCCGGTCTTCGATCGCTGGCTGAAGGAATCGCCGTGGACGACCCTGGAAGCCTCCGGCGAGGCCGTCGGATTGCCCGAAGGGCTGATGGGAAACTCCGAGGTCGGGCATCTGAACCTCGGCGCGGGGCGCATGGTGCCACAGGATCTGCTCCGCATCGACCTGACGCTGCGCGACGGGTCGTTCTTCGAAAACCCCGCGCTCGTGGCGGCGGCGGATCGCGCGCGGGAGAACGGAGCCGCCCTGCATTTTCTCGGGCTTCTTTCCGACGGAGGCGTGCACTCCCACATCCGGCACCTCTTCGGGCTGCTGGAGCTCGCGCGGCGGCGACGGGTCGAACGGGTCTTCGTTCACGCGTTCACCGACGGACGGGACACACCCCCGCGCTCCGCTCTGCGATACGTCGCCGACCTCGAGCGGGAGCTCTCCGAGAACGGCGGCGCCGTCGCGACGGTCACGGGACGGTTTTACGCGATGGACCGCGACAACCGCTGGGAGCGCACCGAACGCGCGTGGGCCGCCCTGCGTCGTGGAGAAGGGCGCCTCGCGCGCTCCGCGGCGGAGGCGGTCGAGATCGCCTACGCCAACGGCGAGAATGACGAGTTCATCGCGCCGACGGTGATCGCCGCGGGAACGGACGCACCGGGCAGGATCGTCGACGGCGATGCGGCCGTGTTCTTCAATTTTCGGGCGGACCGAGCACGCCAGCTGACGCGGGTCCTGACAGAGTTCGCGTTTCCCGAGTTCGACCGCGGCCCCGCGCCGGCGATCCGGCTGGTGACCTTCACGGAATACAAGAAGGAGTTTCGCCTGCCCGCCGCGTTTCCGCCGGTCCCCCTGCGCCGGATCCTGGCGGAGGTGTGGGTGGAGCACGGGATCGCGAATGTGCGCGTCGCCGAGACGGAGAAGTACGCGCACGTGACGTATTTCTTCAACGGCGGGGTCGAAAACGCGTTCCCCGGAGAGGAGCGCGTGCTGGTCCCGTCCTGGCGCGAGGGACCGACGTACGACCTCCACCCCGAGATGAGCGCGGCGTCGATCACGGACGAGGTGGCCGGAGCCCTGGCCGGCGGCCGGTTTCCGATGCTGGTGGTCAACTACGCCAATGCCGACATGGTGGGGCACTCGGGCCGCCTCGGCCCGACGATCTGCGCGATCGAGACTCTCGATGCGGCCTTCGGCGAGCTCGAGGCCGCCGCCGCCCGTGCGGGGGCGGTCCTCGCCATGACGTCGGACCACGGCAATGCGGAGCAGATGATCGACCCCGCGACCGGTCAGCCGCACACGGCGCACACGACGAACCCCGTGCCCTTCCTGCTCCGCGGCGGTCCGCCCGGAATCCGACTGCGCGGCGGGGGAACCCTCGGCGACGTCGCACCGACGCTCCTCTCCCTGCAGGGCATTCCGGCGCCCGGCGAGATGACGGGCCGAAACCTGATCCTGCCGGTAGCGAGCGACTCCCAGGACTGAGCGGTCGCGCCCGCGGGGATCCCGCGGGCAGAAGGCTCAGAGCCTCAGAAGACGTCGAACGGGAAGGAGCTCTCCGACGTCCGGCCCGTCTTCGGATCCTGAAGGCGGACGGCCAGGGCATAGCGGCCCGGGTCGAGCCCCGAAGGCCGGAACTGGAGGAGGAGCTTGTGCTCGCCTCCCCGCTCCCGGTCGGAAGCCCTCAGGAGCGTCAGCTCCGCCTTGCCGTGCGCGCGCCCGTCCACTCCGAGGATCCGGCCGGCGTAGGACAGCGCCGAAGCGTCGGATGAAAAGTTGTACGCGACGAGGCACACCTGCGCGGCGGCGCCGCTGCGCATCGAGGCGAGCGCCGTCGGGATGAACGCCTCCCCGCCGATCGCGAACGGGTAGCCCAACGCGGGATCGTCCAACGCCCGGGGCTTCCCCTTCACGAGGATCCAGGACCGGCCTTCCTCGAGGAATCTGCAGCGATCGATCAGCTCCGCTCGGTTGAACGTAAGGAACTCGTAGAGCATCGGTCCTACTTCCTTCCTGTCCAGGGCCTCCTGAGGGCCCGAATGGGGGACGGCGCGCCGTTCCAAT
>JBBQNC010000099.1:0-10985 GCA_038329555.1 Thermoanaerobaculia bacterium | reverse complement strand
GTCCGAATAGTCGCCGTCCAGGAAGACGATCACGTCGGGAGGGGACCCGTCGAGCGCCGCGACCCCGGCGAGGCAGGCGCTCCCGTAGCCTCTTCGCGCCTCGCGCACCAGCCTGACCGGAAGGCCCGCCGCGATCGCCGGGGTGCCGTCGGTCGAGCCGTTGTCGACGACGATGATCTCGGAGACGAGCGATTTCGGGATGTCGGCGACCACGAGGGGCAGGGATTCCCGCTCGTTGAACACCGGGATGACGACGGACGCCTTCACGGGATGGGACGCCGCGAAAGGGGCCGCCGCCACGCGGACACCGCGAGCCCCGCGAAGATGAGCGCGGCAGCAGCGGCCGTGCGGCGCTCCAGCGGCTCGCCCAGGACGAAAACCGCCAGCGTGGAAGCGATCAACGGCTGGAGAAACACGTAGAACGCGACCCGCGACGCCTCCGTGCGCGCGAGCGCCCAGGAGTTCGAGAGGTAGGGCAGCACGCTGCAGAGGACGACGATTCCGGCGAGAGCCCACCACGAGCGGGGCGAGACGGCCGCCGGCGTGAACCGCGCAAGCGACCTCGCTCCGACGAGGAGGATCGGCCCCGCGCCGTAGAGGAAGATGCGCGACACGACGGTGCGGGCGCTGTAGCGGGCGAGGATCGGCCGGGAGAGCACGAGGTAGAAGGAGTAGGAGAGCGAGTTGGCGAGGATCAGCAGGTCTCCCCGCAGGTAGCCGCTCGACAGATCGAAGTGGGAGACGTCGAGCAGGACGAGCACCCCGGCCGTGGCGAGCGCGCCGCCGACGGCGGCTCGTCCCTTCATCGATTCGCGCCCGAGAAGCACCGCGACGGCGAGCGTGAAGACGGGAATCGTCGCCGTCAGGATCGACGTGTTGATCGCGGTCGTCATCGAGAGCCCCAGGATGAACAGGACCTGGTTGAACGACACTCCCAGGAGGGCGTAGAGCAGAACGGCCGGCCGGTCCCGCCGCTCGAGCTCGCGGTCGCCCGCGGCGCGGCGGACGAGCTCGAGAAGAAGCGCGGCGAGGACGACCCGGATCGCGGCGAGAGCGAGGGGCGGGATGCCCGTCAGGACGATCTTGCCGAAGATCGGAAAGAGCGCGAAGCCGGTCTGGGCGCCCAGGAGGGCCGCGTGCACCGTCCAGCTCTCGCGTTCCGGCCGCGCGAGTCCCGTCTCCGCCCGCGCGCCTGTCACGCGAAGGCCCGCGCAGCGGTCATGCGAAGGGAAGCATCGTCACGACCGCCGATCGGTCCGGGTGCTCCGATGCCACGAGGCGGTCGCCCTCCGAGACGTCCCGGAAAGCCCAGCCGAGACCCACGGACCCGAAGCGCGGGGACTCGACGGAGCTCGTGACGCGACCCGGCTCGATCCGGCCGGGGGCTGGCTCCCCCGGCCGGCGGAGAAGCGAGCCCGCCGGCACGGCGCCGTCTGGAAACCGGAAGCCGACGAGGCGACGGTTCACGCGCCCGTACGTGCGAAGCCTCGCGACGATTTCCTGGCCGACGTAACACCCCTTCGTCGTCGAGATCGCGTCGGCCATCCCGACTTCGTCCGGGAGGTTCGTCCCGTCGGCGTCCAGGCCGAACCGGGGGCGTCCGGCCTCGACGCGGAGAGCCTCGGCCAGAGCCTCGGGGAGGGGGAGCGCGCCGTCCGAGGCGAGGCCCCGCATGACCTCGTCGAGCGAGGGCGCCGACGCGAGCAGCTCGGCCGAGAATTCGCCCTCCCCCGCGAGCCGAAGGGACCCGGGGGGGCCCTCCCAATCGGGCGGCGAGCCGACGAGCCCGATCCGGGTCAATGCGTCGGAGACGTCTTCGATCGACACCTTCTGGAAGACGGCGTATTTCTTCAGGTGCGCGAGGGCGCTCTCGCGCAGCGAGCGCGGGAGGAGCAGTCGCAGCCGGTCGGGCAGCCCGATCAGGCGCCCGAAGAAGAGAAGCTTGCCCTTGGGAGTCAGACCGGCCGTCGGGATCGCCGCGCCGCCCGTCGCGAGGCCCACGTCCTGGGTGAGCTGTCCCTGCAGGAACGACGCGCGGTCCTCTCCCGCGACGTCCAGGATCGCGGCGGGCCGGATGCGATAGGCGAAGGGCAGGGGCGGTCCGCCGGGACCGGGCGGCCGGGATCGGGACGGAGAGTTAATTCTTGGGCCCGATCTCGACGCGCAGGTGAGCCTTCGCGGCCTCGGCGATGTCGATCGTGCGCATCCGCGTCGAGACTCGGATGTTGTCATCCATCTTGTGGTCGTCGACGGTGTCGGTCTTGTCGCTCGACTTCACGATCTTCCCGTTGCGGTCGTATACGTCCACCGTGACGTTGATCTTGCACTTGGAGGTTCCGCGATTCTCGACGTGAAAGTCCCACCAGACCCAGGACTTGTCGTCCGGATCCTCGCGGCGCGCCTTCTGAATGTCTTCGGCGCTCGGGTAGTTGCGCAGCGAGACGCCCCGGACGGTGCATCCGCCGGCGGACCAGCCGAGCGCCGCGCGGCCGGTGCGGGGCACACGGATCGTCCCTTCGAACGTGGCCCCGGAGGCCGCGGCGGCACACAGCGCGATGCAGGCCGCCCCGAGAGCCCGCGAAGCGGGCCGGAGCGCCGTGCGGCCGGTGGGGCGATCGGAGGTCATCTGTGCTCCTTTCGGATCGGGGCGTATTATCGCCCCCGTGAGCGAGCGAGCCGAGGAACCCGGTCTGCACGTGATCGACATCTTCATGATGTCGATCAAGTGCGGCAATTGCGATACTTATCAGACCATCGTGGGTTTCAAGAAGAGCCCCGAGAAGAACAGCTATACGTACGAGTGCGAAAACGAAATCTGCGACCCGAACGTGACCCGGACGGTCGTCGAGGTTCCGAGGGAGTTCGACAATTCGACGAAGAGAGCGGAAGAGCTGCCGTATTACGCGCCGGAGGCGGAAGAGTCCGAGTGAAGCCGGCGCCGTCTGGTGCCGCGCCGCGGCTCTCCCTCCTGTAGAATGAATCGTTTATGAGTGCGACGACGACCACGCCCGCCCGGACCGGGGCGGAAAAGCTCGCGCCCGACCTCCTCCCGAGGCTCCGACGCCGGCTTTCCCGTTCTCCCGCTCTGGGCTGGCTCCAACCGAGCCTCGAGGAGATCTCGCTCGACTTCGCCGTCCTGAAGCTGCCCTACCGCGACGAGGTCAGCAACGGGTCGGGGACCGTGCACGGGGGAGTCCTCGCCACGCTGGCGGACACGGCGGTCGCCTTCGCTCTCTCCACCAATTTCGACGGGAAGATGGGGTTTGCCACCGCGGACCTGACCATCCATTTTCTCCGCCGCGCACGAGGGGACGTCTGGGCGCGCGCCCGCATCGTCAAGAAGGGCAAGCGCATCAACGTCGGCGACGTCGAGATCGTGGACGCGCAGGGCCTCGAAGTCGCCCGCGCTCTCGCCTCGTTCCTGCTGACGACCTCCTCGTTCGATTACGCACCGGAAGGAAAGCCATGAACGAAGACACCATCCCGTTTCCCGCAGCCGAGCCCGCTCCCGCGGAGGAGGGCGAAAAGAAGCCCCGCCGCCGCCGCGGGGGCACGCGCCGCCACAAGACCCGGCACGAAGGCGACAACGGCGGCGATCACGCGGCCGCCGGCAACTCGGGCTCCGCCTCGCTCGCTCCGACCCCCTCGCCGCTCGCGTCGGTCCCGTCGATCTCCGCCGCCCCGGCGTCGGCCGTGAGCGTCTCGAACCCGGCTCCGCCCGCGAGGCAGTCGGTCGAGCAGCGCCTCTCGATCTTCATCGACTTCGAGAACATCGCGCTCGGCGCCCGGGACGCGAAGTACAAGAAGTTCGACATCCACCTGGTCCTCCAGCGGTTGATCGAGAAGGGGCGCATCGTCTACAAGAAGGCCTACGCCGACTGGACCCGCTACTCGGAATACAAGCGCGAGTTCCACGAAGCGGCGATCGAGCTGATCGACATCCCGCAGCGCAACTACACCGGCAAGAACTCCGCGGACATCCGGATGGTCGTCGACGCGATGGATCTCGCCAACTCGAAGACTCACATCACGACGTTCGTGATCTGTTCCGGCGACTCCGACTTCTCCCCGCTCGTCTCCAAGCTGAAGGAGAACGACAAGAACGTCATCGGGGTCGGCGTCAAGAACTCGACGTCGGAGCTTCTGATCACGAACTGCGACGAGTTCATCTTCTACGAGGACCTCGTCCGGGAGACCCGAGAGCTGCCGTCGATCGAGAACCTGCCGGAGAAGAAGCGGGAGCTCTTCCGGTTGATGCTCGATTCGATCCAGGCCCTCCAGCGCGAGAACTACGACGTCATCTGGGGCTCGATGATCAAGCAGACGATGCAGCGCAAGCAGCCGTATTTCAACGAGTCGTACTACGGTTACAAGTCGTTTTCGGAGCTCCTCGAGGACGCGGCGCGTCTGAAGCTCGTGTCTCTGAAGAAGGACGCCAAGAGCGGCGGGTACATCGTCTCGGTCTAGCACGTCGGCGGAGCTGCGCTGCGCTCCGCGGAAAGCTCTCTCCCGCTCCCTCACCTCCGGAGCCCCCTTTCGTCCCCCTCTCCCGGCGGGAGAGGCCGGGGTGAGGGGACGTCCTCCCGGCCTCTCTCACAGGGTCGCGGTCATCGCGCGCCGCAGTCCCAGATGGCCCGATGAACCGATGGCCCGACGACCCGATCGCCGCGATCACCCGATCCTCCGATCTCCCCCCGTCAGTGCGTCCCGTTCTCTCCGCGTTTCAGTGTGAGGCGATCCGGTGTCCTTCCCTCGGGTCCTGAGATCGTCGCGTAGACCTCGAGAGTGAGGAAATCGGCGGCGCCGGAGAGGTCCCAGACGAGGTCGCGAAATCCCCGCAGCGAGCTGCCGGGCTCCGGGTGAATGATCGCGGACAGCGCGTCGAGCCCGCGGTTGTGCACGTACTGCTTCGAGAAGAAGGCGTAGGAGAGAAAGCCGCTCCGGTTGATGCCGGCCTGGACGAGGTAGTCGTCCTCGACGGACTCGAGCAGCAGGTAGCGAACGTCCAGGCTCCGGCGGCTCTGGCCCTCGAGGACGCGCCAGAGCCTCTCGCGCGAAGGCATCCAGGCGGGAATGGGGATGAAGTCGATCGGGATCGAGGCGCCCGACGGGGCGGCCGCCACGAGAGACGAGATCTGCTCGAGCCGCTTCGGCCCGTCGGAAACGACGCGGTAGCCCGCGCCGACGCCTCCGCGACCCGGGTCCGTCAGAAGCACCCCCGCGGCGAGGATCGATCCCTCGCGGTCGGTCTCGAGGAACACCTGCTTCAAAGCGGGCCGGGGCGGCGGGCCGGCAAGCGTCTTAGAAAACTCCGTCTCCCAGCGTCCCGACAGGTCGAGCGCCCCGGACGGGGACGTCGTCTCGGGAGGCGGCCCCTCCGGCGGCCCCGGGGACGGCGACCGGGATCGCACCACGAGATAGGTGGCGATGGCGAGCACCGCGAGGGCCCCGGCGATGGCCGGTCCGGCCGCCGGACGCCGGGGGCGGACCGGTGCGGACGCGGATTCGGCCGGCTCCTCGGGTACGGACGGGGAGGCGCGAGGGGGATCCGCGAGAGCCTCGGCCGGCGGCACCGGCGTGTCGGGAGGCCCGGCGGGCTCGCTCGCGGGCGCTGGTTCGAGTGCCGCGGCACCGGCGGCGGGAGCCCCCGCGAACCCGGGCGCCGGCGTCCCGGCGGCTCCGGCCGGCTCGAAGGGAAGGGAACAGCGCAGACACGACTCCGTCGGAATCTGCGTGAATCCGCACTTCGGGCATGTCACCCAATCCATGAGTGGATCGAGTCTAGCAGGGGGGTCACGGCAAAGCGGCCCCGGGACGGGCTTTCCTGCCGCGTGGCGGAAGAGACGGGGCCGCGAGGTGGGAGTCTCCCCCTCGCGGGGCCTCAAATCTCCGGGAAGAAGAAGCGGTCGAGGACTCCGAGGCGCTCCTGGCGATCGAAGTCGGGCTCCATGAGCCAGAGCGCGGCCGCGATCGACGAGGCGAGCGAGTTGCCGTCCTGCGGCGTGAAGCAGAAGCCGACGAGCTCCCGGTCTCCGTTGATCGTCAGGGTCGGGACCGCGACGACCGCCTGGGAGAGGATGCGCCCGTAGTAGCCGTGGTCCCGGCCGAACGAGAAGATCTGGTTGGAAGACCTCTTGTCAGTCAGAGCGATCCGGCGATTGTTCCGCAGTCGTTCGAGAGCCTTTTCCCGCGTCAGGGGCTGGGCAAACTCCAGATCGAACCAGAGCGAGTGCATGTACTGGGTATTCAGCTTCATCGCGGAGGAAAAGAGCTTGGTGTTCCAACCCAGCGTCGCGAGCAGCCGCGAGGCGTCGCGCGCGTGATGGGTGCCGTACTGCGGGTCGTCGTGCTTTCCGGCTGAGGGGGCCGGCGAGAACCCGGAGTCCTGCGAAACGTCGTTCGCTCTCCGCATGCAGACGAAGCGGCCCTTCTCGAGGCTCGAACCGTGATCGGCGTTCTCCGCGAGCGTCTTGACGAGGGCGGCGATGTTGTGGGTGTTGCAGGAGACCACCTGGAGGAACCGGTCCTCTCCCGCGACGAGGGCCTCGTCGTTGACACCCATCGCGTACGGCTTCCCGAAACCGAACTCGCTGCCCTGCGCAAGGAAGCCCCGAGGGCCGGACAGCGTCTCGTACATTTTCTTGTTCTCGTTGCCAGCGGGAGTGCAGTCGATGACCACCGTGGCCCTTTCCAGGGCCTCCTTCGCCTCGTAGTCGACCTTGTGGCCGAGGGCCTCGAAGTCGGCGATCTTGTCCGAGTCCACGGCGAGCTTGGCGCCACGATGCAGGAGGTGGTTGACCTTCGCGCGCTCCGTCGTCATAGGCGTCCGCTTGTGGAACGTGATCTCGTCGATGCCCAGGTACTTCTTGAAGTCGGCGAAGAGACCGATCAAGGGCTCGCCGATCGTTCCTGTGCCGACGACGTGTACGATCTTGTTCATGTTGACCCCTGCTCCTCCGCCGCCTGGACCGGCGCGCGAGGCCGGAAGAATACGATGAACCCGTCAAATCGCCAACGATGGAGGAGACGCGGGTGACGGGCCGCCTCGAATCGGTGACGTTCCCGGGACCGGCGGGCCGCCTCGAGGGCCTCTGGAAGGAGGCCGTGCCTCCTCGCCGGGGCGGCGCCGTGTTCGCGCACCCCCATCCGCTCTTCGGCGGAACGCTCCACAACAAGGTCGTTTATCGCGCCACGCAGGCCTTCTCGGCGTGCGGATGGGAGACTTTGCGCTTCAACTTCCGCGGCGTCGGGCTTTCGGAGGGGACGCACGACGAGGGGCGCGGAGAGACCGACGACGTCCGGGCCGCCCTCGACGCCGTCGAGAGGCGGATGGGCCCGCCTCTTCTGGCCGGCGGGTTCTCCTTCGGCTCCGCCGCGGCCCTCCGGGCGATCCAGGGCGACGAGCGCATCGTGGCCTTCGTGGGGGTCGGACTTCCCGTCGCGAGCGCGTCGGGGCTCGGCACCTCACCGCCCCGCGTCCCGGCTCTCTTCGTCGTCGGCGAGAAGGACACGATCGCGCCTCCGGGGCCGGTCCGGGAGTTCGTCCGGGATTCGGGCGAGGTCGTCGTGATACCCGGCGCCGATCATTTCTTCGTGGGGCGACTGCCGGCGCTCGAGGCGGCCATCACGGGATTCCTCCGTGCGCTGCCGGTCGAGGCGGTTCGATGAGCGAGAACGTCCTTTCCGCCGAAGCCCGTCGGGAGCTTCTCGATCTGGCCCGCCGCTCGATCGAGGGATCTTTCCGGCGGGAGCCGCTGCCGCGGCTGGCTTCCGACCGCGCGGAGGCGTTCGGCGGCGCCCGCGCGCTCTTCGTCACGCTCCGGGAGGACGGCGAGCTGCGCGGCTGCATCGGCACGCTCGCTCCCGAGGGAGACCTCGGGAGGATGGTGCCCCGGTTCGCGCGCCGCGCCGCGTTCGACGACCCGCGGTTCTCGCCGCTCGCGCCGGACGAGCTCCCGCGCTGCGAGATCGAGATCTCGGTGCTTTCCCCGCCGGAGCGGGTGGCGGACCCCGCGGAGATCGAGGTGGGCCGCGACGGCCTGATTCTCGAGGCCCGAGGACGGAGCGGTCTCCTTCTGCCTCAGGTCGCGACGGAGTGGGGCTTCAACCGGGACCGCTTCCTGGAAGAGCTCTCCCGAAAGGCGGGATTGCAGCCCGACGCCTGGCGCGATCCGGAGGCGCGCCTCTGGCGGTTCCAGGCGGAGATTTTCGCGGAGGAAGCTCCCCCCGCGGAGGACCCGTGACTCGCGATCGGCGTCAGGTCCCCGAGGATCGGACGCCCGAGTACAACAGCAGCGCGGCCGCGACCGCGGCGTTCAACGAATCGACGGGCTCTCGCATGGGAATGGTCAGCCGCCGGTCGAGGTAGCGGTAAGCGCCGGCCGGAAGGCCCGGCCCCTCGCCGCCGACCACCAGCACGGAGTCGGGCGACAGGGGCGACTCAAACGGGTTCTCGCCCCCGGACGGCACGGCCCCCGCGATCGTGCGGCCGGCCGCCTTCGCGTCCGCCGCGAACGGCTCGAAGGAGACCCTGCCCGAGACGGGGATCCGCAGTACGCTGCCCGCGCTCGCTCGGACGGCTCTCGGGTGGAAGAAATCCGCGGAGCCGGGCGCGGCCAGGACTCCGCCGCCTCCGGCCGCCTCCGCGACCCGCACGATCGCTCCCAGGTTGCCGGGGTCCTGGACGCCGAAGAGAAACACGACGGGCCCCGGTCGTCCGAGGATCTCGGAGACAGGGACGTCGCGCCGGCGCGCCACCGCGAGCAGGTGCTGCGGCGTCCGCGAGTCCGCGAGGCGCTCGAGGACGGCGCGCGAGACGAGGCGCGGGCGCGCCGCGGAAAGCGCCGCGAGCCGACCGGGCCGGATGCTGCCGTCGTGCAGGACGTGGTCGAGCGGCATCCCGGCCGCCACAGCCTCGAGGATTTGCTTTTCGCCCTCGAGCAGGAAGTGCGTGCGGGCCTCGATCGCCTTGCCGATGTCGCGCACGATCGGGTTGGACGTCGACTCGATGCCGGCCATCGCCGGCATGCTATAACCCGCGACGATGAGAGCCTGGCGCGAGCGGCTGGCCACGGCAGTCGAGCTCGAGAGCGCCACCCCCGGATCGCCCCTCTCGGCCCTGTGGACCTTCCCGGCGATGATCGGCTCGGCCTTTCTCGTCGCGTGGGGGGCCGAAGCCGCCGAGTTCCTCATGTCGCAGGGGCTCGCCCTCGCCTTGCTCGCCCTGGTCCAGACGATGCCGGAGTTCGCCGTCGAGGCCGTGATCGCGTGGAAGGCGGGGAAGAACCCGAGCATGGTGCACCTCGCGATCGCGAACTTCACGGGGAGCCTGCGCCTCCTGACGGGGCTTGGATGGCCGATGATTTACGGGGTCGCGACCTTCTTCTCCCGCCG
This sequence comes from Thermoanaerobaculia bacterium, assembly GCA_038329555.1. Taxonomy (GTDB): domain Bacteria; phylum Acidobacteriota; class Thermoanaerobaculia; order UBA5066; family Gp7-AA6; genus JALYUA01. Next base: position 1,592 of record JBBQNC010000099.1, on the reverse strand, counting down.
TCGCAAGGGCAAGCCTCTCGGTCGCATCCGGCTCCACGACGACCACGCGGTCGAGGTGCTCGGGCTCCTTCCGCCGCTCGCGTACTTCGTCGTGGTGTGGGCGAAGTCGAGCCTCTCTCTGTTCGACGCCGCGGTCCTCTCCCTGACCTACGTTCTGTACCTCTTCGTCCTGCTGCGTCTCCCGCCGCGCGACGAAGCCGAGGAAAGCCACGAGGAGATCCCGCGCGTCTCCCGGTGGGCGCTCTCCTACACGGGGGCCCGGCGCTGGCTGGCCGTCATCGCACTTCTCGCCGGAGGCGGCCTCGTCATCTACTTCGTCGCCGAGCCGTTTCTCGCGTCGATGATGGCGCTCGCGACCAGCTTCGGGATGTCCCAGTTCGTCTTCATCCAGTGGGTCGCGCCGTTTCTCTCGGAGTTCCCCGAGAAGACGTCCGCCTTCGCCTGGGCCAAGCGGATCACGCGCGCGCCGGTCGCGTTGATGAACATGGTCTCGTCGAACATCAACCAGTGGGGGATCCTCTCCGCGCTTCTCGCCGTCATCTATTGCTGGAGCCACGGCTCGACTGAGCCCCTCCCGTTCGACGCGTTCCAGCGCCGCGAGATCCTGCTGACGATCGTCCAGGCATTCCTGGGCTGGCTGTTCCTCGCGTCGATGACCTTCGAGGCGTACGAGGCCGTGGGGCTCTTCGTCCTCTGGCTCGTGCAGTTCCTCGTGCCCTCGTCCCGGGACGTCATGGTCTTCGTCTATGGAGCGTGGATCGCAGCGGAAATACTCATGCTCGCGACGGGACGAAAGAAGCTCCTCGCCTTCGGAGCCTTCCAGCGCTCCTGGGGTCGGCGGCGGCGCGGATGAGCCCGCTGCGCCTCTCCCGCCGGGCGGCGGAGCTGTCCCCGTCGTCCACCGTCGCCGCGGGAAAGGCGGCGAAGGCCCTCGCCGCGTCGGGCGTGGACGTCGTCGATTTCGGCCTCGGCGAGCCGGACTTTCCCACTCCGGAGTTCGTCGCCGCGGCGGGGATCGAGGCGATCCGCGCCGGCCGCACCAAGTACACGGACGTGGCGGGAGACCCCGCGCTGCGCGACGCGATCGCAGAGAAGTATCGAAGAGAGCAGGGCGCCGACTGCTGGCGCGAGAACGTGCTCGTCACCGCGGGCGCCAAGCAGGCCGTCTTCAACGCCTGCCAGGTCCTGTTCGACCCGGGCGACGAGGTCGCGGTGTTCTCCCCGTACTGGGTCTCCTTTCCGGAAATGATCCGCCTCGCCGGCGCGAAGCCGGTCTTCATCCGGACGCGTTTCGAAGAGGGATGGAAGCCGACGGCGGCCCAGCTCGAGGCGCAGGCCGGCTCGCGGGTGCGCGGAGTCATCCTGAACTCCCCGAACAACCCGACGGGCGCCGTGATCGACGCTCGCGAGCTCGAGCGCATCCTCGACTGGTGCTCGGTCCGCGACGCGGTGCTGATCTTCGACGAGACCTACGACCGCTTTCTCTACGGAGGGCTGCGCCATGTGTCGGCCGCCGCCTTCTGGGAGCGCCACTCGGAGCGGATCGTCGTGACGGGCGCGGCCTCGAAGACGTACGCGATGACGGGATGGCG
>JBBQNC010000098.1:0-10988 GCA_038329555.1 Thermoanaerobaculia bacterium | reverse complement strand
GGTCAAGGGCGGGACGATCCGGGTCACCAACACGATGCAGAAGGCGCCGAACACGCAGGTGACGTCCGTGGACCTCTCGATCACGAGCGGCAACTGCGGCGGAACCCCGGCGTTTCAGTCGAACGCATTTCCGACGTCGTTCTTCCAGTCCATCCCGGCGCCCTTCGACGTTCCGGCTCCTGCCACGGAGGGTGCGTACTGCATGACCCTCCGGTACAACTACGACCCGCTGAGTCCCAAGTCGCTCTCCGTCTCCAATCCGCTGACCGTGGTCGTCCCGTCGGTCGCCGTCGTCGCGAACATCAGCGGCCCTTCGACCGGCACCGTCGGCTCGCCTCTGACCTTCACGGCCAACGCGACGGGAGGCACGGGCGTCTTCACGTACGCCTGGGATTGCAATTACAACTCCTTCACGGGGGGTAACTTCCAGGTCGGCACCGCCACGAAGTCCTGCACCTACAACCGCAACGGGAGCCAGACGCCCGCGGTCCAGGTGACGGACTCCGCGACGCCCCCACGCGCGGCGATCGCGTTCGCCAACGTCAACATCACGGGCGGCACGACGCCGCCTCCGTCGACGGTCAACGCCTCGGTCGCGGGCCCCGCGACGGGCAGCGCCGGCACCCCGCTCACGTACACCGCCAACGCGACCGGCGGCACGCAGCCGTACACCTACGCCTGGGCGTGCGACTACTCGGTCCTCGCCGGCTCGAGCCAGTTCACGGCCGGAACCCAGACGCAGGCCTGCACGTTCGCGAACAACGGCGTTCACGCCGTCGCGGTCCGGGTCACCGACAGCGCCTCCAATGGCGCCATCGGCTCGATCAGCACGAACATCGCCGGTCCGTCCCTGCCCTCGGCGGTGTTCTCCGTCACGGGCGGGACGCTCTCGGGGTCCACGATCACCGTGGGAGCCGGGCAGCCGATCACCTTCGCCGCCGCGGAAGCGAACGCGACCTCCTATGGTTGGACGTTCGGCGACACGAGCGGCGGCACGGGCCGCACGATCACGAAGAGCTACGCCGCGAAGGGCACCTATCAGGGCCAGCTCATCGTCACCGGCAACGGCAACCAGACGAACGGCACGGGCATCGCCTCGTTCACGGTCCAGGTCGTCACGCCGGCGCCCTCGGGGGCCTTCACCGTCTCGGGCGCCAACCCGAACGCCGCCGGCACGGTCTTCACGGCCACGGCGGGCGAAGCGATCACGATGACGGCGTCGGAGCCGAACGCGATCACCTGGGGATGGGACTTCGGCGACACCACGAGCGGCTCCGCGCGAAGCGTGACGAAGACCTACTCCCAGCTCGGGACGTACACGGTCAAGCTCTTCGTCACGGGCAACGAACGGGACACGACGGGCCTCGTCATCTCGACGTTCACCGTCAACGTCGTTTCCTGCGTCACGAGCGGCACGACCCTCTGCCTGAACGGCAACCGGTTCCGGGCAAGCGTCGACTGGGCGGTCCCCGATCAGGGCAAGAGCGGCGCGGGCACCGCCGTCGCCTTGACCGGCGACACCGGTTATTACTGGTTCTTCAGCCCGACCAACATCGAGCTCGTCCTGAAGGTCGTGGACGGTCGGACATTCAACGGCAACTTCTGGGTGTTCTACGGAGCGCTCTCGAACGTCGAGTACACGATCACCATCAAGGACACGACGACCGGGGCCGTGAAGACGTACCACAATCCGTCGGGCACGACGGCGAGCCTCGCGGACGTCGACGCGTTCCCGGCGCCGGCGACGCCTGCTTCGAAGACCGCCCAGGCGGCGACGAGCGCCATCACTGTGGTCTGCACTCCGTCCACGGTCGCCATCGGCCAGCAGATCTCCTGCCTGGCGTCCCCCCCCGGCCCCTACGCCTGGAACTGGGGCGAGGACTTTCCGCCTCGTTACATTGCGGGCCCGAATCCCAGCACGCATAGCTACGGCCACGCGGGATCGCTCCGCATCAGCGCGTCCCCCGACCTCGGAGCCACCGCCGGGTCGACGACCGTCGTCGTGACGGCCGGCTCGGGAGGCGTGGTCGCCGCGATCGCGGGTCCGTCGACCGGGACGAGCGGGACCGCGCTCGCCTTCACCGGGAGCGCAACCGGAGGCACGGGACCGTACGCGTTTGCGTGGAACTGCGAATACGACTCCGCGACCCCGACCTTCACGGCGGGCGTAGCGGAGAATCCCTGCACGTACACGACGACCGGCGGCCGGGTGGTCGCCTTGCGCGTGACGGACTCGGCGACGCCGACGCCGGCCACGTCCGTGGCCACGAAGACCGTCACGATCGAGGCGCCGGCCGGACCGGGCCTCCCCTCGGCGGCCTTCACCCTGGAGGGCGCGACGCTCAACAGCGTCAGCGGCAAGTACGAGACGGAGATCGGCCGGACCGTCACGTTCACGGCGACGGAGCAGCATGCCGCGAGCTGGGGCTGGGTCTTCGGCGACGGAACGATCGGCGGAGGCACGCAGCCCGAAGCCCGCATCGTCACGCACGCCTACGCCGCCGGCGGCACGTACGCCGGTCAGCTTCTCGTCCAGGGCGACGGGACGAACACGGTCAATCTCAACATCGGATCCATCCCCATCGCGGTCCTGCCGTGCGCCGCGGATCCTCAGACTCTGTGTCTGAACAACGGTCGGTTCAAGGTCCGGGTCGACTGGCGCTCCGATTCGGGCTCGGGAGCCGCCACCGCCGTCCCGGTCACGGCCGACACGGGCGAGTTCTGGTTCCTCTCGGCCAACAACATCGAGCTCCTGATCAAGGTCGTCGACGGGAGCGCGTTCAACGGCCACTTCTGGGTGTTTTACGGAGCGCTGTCGAATTTCGAGTACACGATCACCGTGACGGATACGACGACCGGCGCCGTGAAGACGTACTTCAATCCCCTCGGCACCACGGCGAGCCTGGCGGACATCGACGCGTTCTGATCGCTATCGAACTCCGAAGGGGCCCTGGCGCTGTCCAGGGCCTTTTTTTGGTCACCGGAACGCTTCCCGGCCGCGGCGACGGACGGGTCGGGCGCGGCGGCCGTACATTGAGGCAGGAGCAATCTAAAATGGCCCGATTGTTGAGGAACCCCCACACTTCGCGATGACCGATCTGCCGCGCCTCCTGTCCCTCTCCGCTTCGGCGGTGCTCGAACGCGAGACGGTTTCTCCGTTTCTCCACGATCGGGGTGAGCGGCTCTACAACCCGCTGAGCGGCGCATCCCTCGCGAAGGACGGCGCGGAATTTCAGGCGCTCGCGCGATTCTCCGAGCGTCGGCCGCACGCGGAAGATGAGAGCCTGCTCGAACACCTGCGCGCCGCGCGCTTTCTGATCGAGGACGTGGACGCGGAGGCGCGGCGCACGCACCTGCTCTACGTCTCGCTCGAGACCTGCACGAGCTGCAACCACCGCTGTCCCTTTTGCCCGGTGTCCCTCGATCCGCGCGACAGGGAGGTCATGAGCCAGGATCTCTTCGAGTCGCTCGTGGATCAGATCGTCGAGGTCGGCGGCCGAAGCGTGGTGGTCTTCCTGTCGAACTACAACGAACCCACCATCGATCCTCTATTCGAGGAGCGGTGCCGCGTGCTCTTCGATCGGGGTTTGCCGGTCTCGATTCTCACGAACGCGTCGCATTTCGGCCCGGAGCGCGCCGCGCGCCTGTCGGAGATGGGACGATTCCGATACATCGGCGTCAACCTGCCGACGCTCGATCCCGAACGTTACTTCAGGCTGCACGGCACCCGGGATCTCGACCGCGTGCTCTCGAACGTCGACGCGCTCCGTGCCAGGGACCTCGCGGAGGAAAGCGCGATCGTGGTTCTGGGTCATGAGGACGAGGAGCACCGAAACGACGTCGTCCGAATTCAGGAGCGTTACGGCCCCGCGGGCTGGAACGTCAAGTCATTCCGGATCCGCAGCCGGCCGGCGACCGGCACGTACGTTCCCGAACCGCCGCCGAAAAAGCAGCTCCGCGGGTGCGACCTCATGGGCTCCCGTCCGTTCGAGCATTTGCACATCACCGCGACGGCGAAGGCCGTCCTCTGCTGTCAGGACTACTATGAGAAACTGACGATCGGAGACCTCAAAGTGCAGACGGTTTCCGAGCTCCTCGGTGGCGAGACGATGGCCCGGCTTCGCAAGTGGACTTACGGTGTGGAGGAAGCGCCCGCGGACTTCCTGTGTCGCCGCTGTGAGTCCGCGCTCGGGCAGTGAGGAAGGACTTCAGGTTGTCGAACACGATTCCACGAGGCAACGGCGCGTGAGCCCCGACGGTGCATCGCCGGACGCGATTCTCAAGTCGTAGACGGTGCCTTCTTCCGACATTGCCGTCCGAGCCTCGAGCGTCTCGAAGACCTATCGCATCTACGAGAGCGCCGCGGACCGGCTCCGGGAACTGCTATTCCGGCGGCGGCGCCATCAGGATTTCCTCGCGCTCCAGGACGTGTCGTTCGAGCTGCCGCGCGGCCGCGCCCTCGGCCTGATCGGCGAGAACGGAGCGGGGAAATCGACGTTGTTGAAGATCGTGGCCGGCACGACTCAGGCGACCACCGGGTCGGTGGAACGACGCGGGGTGGTCGCCTCGATCCTCGAGCTCGGGATGGGCTTTCACCCCGAATTCACGGGCCGGGAAAATGCCAGGATGAACGCGGCGCTGCTGGGGCTGACCGGTCCACGGATTCGCCAGCGCCTTCCGGCGATCCGGGATTTTTCGGAGCTCGGTGATTTTTTCGACCGGCCCGTACGGACTTATTCGTCCGGCATGGCGCTGCGGCTCGCCTTCTCCGTCGCCACCCACGCGGACGCCGACGTTCTCATCGTCGACGAGGCGCTCGCGGTCGGCGACGGATACTTCCAGAAGAAGTCGGTCGACCGGATCACCGAGTTCCACCGAAAGGGCGGGACGCTTCTTTTCTGCTCGCACGCCCTCTATTACGTGGCGCTTCTTTGCGACGAGGCGATCTGGCTGAAGAACGGACACGTCGCCGCGAAGGGCTCCGCGCTCCCGGTCGTGCGGAGTTACGAGGCCTTCCTGCAGGCGAAGCAGCAGGCGCTCGCACACGAAGAGCCATCCACCGCGCACACCGAGGGCCACAAACCCGCGCGGCTGACGGACGTCGTGCTGCACGACGGCTCCGGATATCCCCGCTCGCAGTTCGCCTCGGGCGAGACGGTCGCGCTCGACCTGGAGTTCGAGACCGAGGACCCGTCGCTCGCCTTCCATGTGAGGGTCGGCGTGGACCGCGAGGACGGCATCCAGACGTTCGCCGTGGACACGCGACAGGAAGCCTGGGCGCCGCTGACCGGGCGCACGCGGTATCGTCTGCGACTCGTTTTTCCGGAGCTGCCGGTCGCCCAGGGAGACTTTCGCGTCTACGTTTACCTCGGCGACGAGAAGGCCCTGCACGTTCACGACGCGAGGATTCTCAAACCGGGATTCTCGGTCGCGGCATCCGAGTATGTCGTCGGGCTCCTGCGGCCGAGGCACCATTGGATGTTTCCGGCTCGTGAGTCCGAGCCCGCGGCCGATCGCGTCGCGGCCTCGTCTTGACGCGTGCCCTCGCCTTTCTTTCGAGCCCGCGGCCCGAGAGCTACGGGGCGCACTTTTCCCGACTGCGGTGGAGGCGTGCCGTGGCCCCCGGGCGCGTGGCGGTGTGGGACGCTCTCTCGTCCGCACGGGCGGAGCTCGCAGGCGCCGACTCCTGGGTCGTGATCCTCGAGAACTCGGCTTTGCCGGCAACCGGAGCGGTGCCCGAGCCTCCGCCAGGGCGGGTGACGCTCTCCGAGCCGGCGACCCCGGTCGATCCACCCTTTCTCCACACGCTGCGGGAGCTCGAGCGAGCGACGCTGGGTCCGGGCGCCGGGCGGCCGGGGGCTGCGGCGCTGGCGTTCCGCCCCGGGGACTTTCCGACATCGGACGGCGAGACCGTGGCCTCCTTCCTTCGCCGGCTGGAGGAGTCGGGCTCGGCGGTCGTGGATCCGGGTTTTCGGGTCGTCCTCTTCGACGATCCATCCACCCGCGAGCGGCCGGAGCTGACGCGGCGCCTGCCCCCGGGAAACGCGCGGATTCTGGACGTCGGGTGCGGAGCGGGCGGCGGGATCGCCGCCGCGCGCGGAAGGAACCCGGGCTGGACCGTCACGGGAATCGAGCGCGATCCGGCTCTGGCCCTCCGCGCCCGGGAGGTCTGCGACCGGGTCCTGGAAGGGGACCTCGAGGAGATCCTGCCCCGTCTCGCCGCCGGCGGAGATCGGTTCGACGCGCTCGTTTTCGCGGACGTTCTCGAGCACGTAGCGGATCCGATCTCCGTTCTTCGGATGGGCCGCGAGCTCGCCGCGGCGGGCGCGACGCTCCTCGTGAGCGTTCCGAACGTCGGGCACCTCTCGATCGTCCGGGATCTCCTGGAGGGCCGGTTCGATCCCGTCCCGGCGGGCCTCTGCGACGCCGGGCACCTGCGCTGGTTCACCCGCTCGTGGCTGCCTGAGGCGCTCGAAGAGGCGGGATGGCGCGTCGTGACCATTGAGGCGGAGCGGGGCGCCCCCGCTCCCGACGCCGACGCCTTCCTGGCCTTCGCCGCCGCCTGGACGGGCTCGGACCGCGAAAGCCTCCTGGCGTACCAGTGGGTCGCCGTGTGCCGGGCCGAATGATGCCGGGAGCCACGACGCGGGCGGCCGTCGCCGTCCGCCGGAACGCCTCTCGCCCGCCCTCGTGAGGGTCGCCTACCTCCTCGAATCGACCGAGCTCTTCGGGGGCGTGCAGGTCGTCCTTCGTCAGGCGGAGGTCCTGGCGCGGCGGGGGCATCGGGTCGCCGTCGTCTCTCCGCAACCGCCGCCCTCCTGGTTCCCGCTCGTGCAGGCTCGCTTCGAGCGCTCCTCCTTCCGCGATTCGCGGGAGCTGTCCGACGCCGAAGTCCGCGTCGCGACCTTCTGGAGGACCGTGCCGCCGGCGCTGGAGGGCGCACGGGGACCCGTGTTCCATCTCTGCCAGGGGTACGAAGGCGAGATCACGTACTACAGGGACGTCTGGAGCCGGATCGAAGATATTTACCGCGCGCCGACCCACAAGCTCGCGATTTCCGCGACGCTGGCGGCGCGTCTGACGGGTCTTGGTTTCGGACCGGTCACGAACGTCGGCCAGGCGTTCGACGCGAACGGTTTCTTCCCCGATCCGCCGCGTCCCATGCCCGACCCGCCCGTGGCGCTCGTCGTGGGGCCCCTCGAGATCGACTTCAAGGGCGTCGACGTCGCGCTCGCGGGTCTCCAGGCCTTCCGGCGGCGCGGGGGCCGGTTTCGGTTGCGCCGCGTCTCCTACTTCCCGTGCGGAGAAACCGAGCGAAGCCTCGGCCTCGCCGACGAATACCACCACCGTCTCGCTCCCGAGCGGATGCCCTTCGCGTATCGGGCGTCGGACGTCTTCATCGGCGCGTCGCGCGTCCAGGAGGGTTTCGGCCTTCCCTCGCTCGAGGCCCTCGCGTGCGGAATCCCGGCGATGCTCTCGGATACGCCCGGTCACCGGGAGATCGCCGGGGATGCGGCCTGGTACTTTCGCGACGAAGATCCCGAGAGCCTCGCCGAAGAGCTCCCCCGGGTTCTGACCGCGGGGGCGCGGGCGCGGGCGCGCACGGCCGGGCCGGCCGCGGCGGCCCGGTTCGACGCGGCGGGCGTGGCCGAGCGTCTGGAGAAGGCGTTCGAAACCGTGTTGGCGGTGTCTCGTTGAATCCCGCGGTGTCGGTCATCGTCGTCAACTACAGGCAGGCGGCACTCGCGGCCCGGTGCGTGGCGAGCGTGGGCCGGGCGCTCGACGACGAGGCCATCGCCGGCGAGATCGTGCTCGTCGATTGCGGATCGGGCGAGGAGGAAGCCGCGGCGCTCCAGGCGCTGCACGCGGAGCTCTGCCGGCTTCCGGAGAACCGGGGCTATTCCGGGGGCGTGAACGCGGGAATGGCGCGAGCGCGCGCCGGACGCCTGGTCCTGTCCAATGCCGACGTCGAGTTCCGACCGGGCGCGCTCACGGAGCTCGTCCGCTCCCTTGACGATCCGCGTGTCGGCGCCTCCGCTCCGGTGTGCTCCTGGGACGCTTCGGATCGGGTTCTGCTTCCATCGGGGTTCGATCCTTCCTTTCTTCAGGAGATCGCGATGCTGCGGGCTTCCCGCTCTTCCCGCCGCGACGACCGGCGATTCGCCCGCTTCGCCCGCGACGCCGTCTCCCTCTGGACGCGCGGCGGGCCGGCGAGGCACCTGTCCGGCGCCGTCCTGGCGGCCCGGCGCGACGTCTTCGACCGGGTGGGCCGGTTCGACGAGGGATTTCTCTTCGAGTACGAGGAAACCGACTGGGAACGCCGGGTCCGCGCGGCGGGCTTCGAGCTCCGGGTGGTCGTCGGCGCGCGGGTGCGTCATCTCTGGGGCGGGAGCGCTTCCGGGGACGTCGAGACGGAACGGCGGCGCGCGAGATCGCGAAGACTCTTTCGAAACCGCCATTACGGGCGGCTCGGACGGGCGCTGCTCGAGCGGGCGCAGCGGCGGAGAAGCTCGACGTCCTTTTCCGCGCTCCCGCGACGTGATCGCGTGGAGCTCGCGGCGCGTCCCGGCGCATGGGTGGCGTTGTCGACGAACGCGGCGCGGATCCCCTTTGCCGGCGCGGACCTCTCGCTTCCCTTTCGGGTTCCTGAGGAGATTCGCGCCACGGCGCCGCCGGGCGACTGGTTCTGGACGGTCTTCTCGGCCGAAGACGGGCGGCCGCTCGAGGCGTTCGTCGCGGGGCTGGCGTGACCATCCGGATTCGCGAGGCGACCGCCGCGGACGCGCCCGGAATCCGGAGCCTCTTCGGAAGGACCTTCGGGGTCGAGCTCTCCGACGAGGAGTGGCGGTGGAAGTTCGCGAACGATCCGGACGGCTGGTTCGGAATGGTCGCGGACCGGGACGGCGTGGTCGTCGGCAACTACGCGGGATGGGGTATGCGCTTCCGGCTCGGCGGCGAGGACCGGTTGGTCTATTCGGTCGGAGACGTTGCGACGGACCCGACCGCGCGGGGACTCGGGCGCGGCGTGTACCGCGAGATGGCGCGGGCGTTCTACGACGCCGTCGGCGCGCGCGGCGTTCCCTTCTGCCTCGGTTTCCCGAACGAGCGCGCGCTCGCGATCAGCCACCGGCTGGTCGGTTCGAAGACCCTCTTTCCCGTCCGGGAGGTCGCCGTGCCGCTCGACGCGTTCCCGCCGCCTCCGGCCGACGTCTTCACGGGAGACTCCGCGGACGCCGGCTTCGACGCGCTGTGGAACGCCGCCCGGGGCGCGATCGACCAGGGAGCCGTTCGCGACCGGCCGCGCGTCAACTGGAGGTTCCATGCACGGCCCACGCGCTACTACCGGATGGTCTGGACCGGCGCGGCCGTGATGCGCGGCTGGGCGGTGCTCTCCGTCGTCGGCGACCGGGCGCTCGTCGCGGACTTCCTCGCCGCCGGCGACTGGCGCACGGAGCTTTCGGGACTCTTCGGCGGTGCGGCCGCGGAGGCGCGGCGAATGGGTGCACGGCATCTGGTCTTCTGGGAGACGCCCGGCGGGCCCGCCGCGGAATGGATCGCGTCGCTTCCGGGCGAGCGGCGCGAGGCGGGGTTTCCGGTCATCGCGCGGTCCTTCGACGAAGGCGCGGTGTCGCGCTTCGCGGAAGGCGCGCATCTCGTCCCGTCCCTTTACGACGTCGTTTGAGCGAGCTGGCGCCGGCGAGTCGAACGGGTAAACTCCCGAAGAGCGAAAGGTCAAAACGGAGTGGATGAAGCCTCGCTGATCCCGTATCAGGAGAGCGATCTCGCCGCGTCGCGGCTGCTCGTTCTCGCCGCGCACCCCGACGACGAGACGCTCGGGGCGGGGGGCACGATCGCCCGGAACGCCGGCGCGGAGGCGGTCCTCATCTGGATCGCAACGGACGGCACGCGCCAGGAGGGCGTCGATCCGGCGGACGCGGCCTCCTACGGAGAGCTCCGGCGGGAGGAGGCTCGCCGGGCCGCCCGCGCGTTGAGGGTCTCCGAGCCGCGCTTCGGGGGGTTTCCCGACCGAAAGCTGCCGGAGAAGTCGGCCGAGCTCGACGCCGCGCTCGCCTCGCTGATCGCGGAATTCCGTCCCGACCTGGTGCTCTGCCCGTCTCCGGTCGAGATCCATCCGGACCATCGCGCGCTGGCGGAGGCCCTCTTCACGAGGGTCGCCGGCTCGCGCCCCGAGGACGCGGATCATGACCACTATCGCCATCTGCGCGTCGCCTTCTACGAGGTGTCGCACCCTCTCCTCCCCAACGCGCTCGTCGACATCTCGCCGGTCGCCGATCGAAAGCGGGAGGCGATCGCAGCCTACGCGTCGCAGCTCGCCGTCCGGGACTACGCCGCCGCGGTGAACGGTTTGAACGCCTATCGCCGCCTGACCCTGTCCGGAACCGGACCCGCGGAGGCCTTCCGCGTCCTCTCCTACCCCGAGATCTCCGCGGAATCGCTCGAGGGCTTCCGGCGCTCGATCGGACCCGCCCTGGTCCGCGCCGGCGCGGTCACCACGGCGCCGGCCACCGTCGTGGTCCGGACGCGCAACCGGCCGGCGCTCTTGAGCGAAGCCCTGGAGAGCATCGCGGCGCAGACCGTGCGGCCGCGGCAGGTCGTCGTCGTCAACGACGGAGGCGCCCCCGTCGAGGGCCTGGAGCGGTTCGCGGGCGCGTTCGAGCTGACGGTGGAGCAGCGGCCCGACCGAGGCGGCCGCTCGGCGGCGGCCAATCGCGGAGTGGCGCTGGCGCGCGAGGAACTCGTCGGGTTCCTGGACGACGACGACCGGCTCGCCCCGGATCACTTCGACCGCCTCTACGGAGCCTGGCGGCAAGGGCCGGAGCCGGTGGTGTACTCGGACGCCGCGACGGTCGTCTATACGCGCGGCGACGCCGGATGGGAAGCGCGCCACCGACTGCTCCAGTATTCGCTCGACTACGACCCGGATTACCTTCTCTACGCCAACTACATCCCGCTGCACACGCTTCTTC
>JBBQNC010000097.1:0-11052 GCA_038329555.1 Thermoanaerobaculia bacterium | reverse complement strand
GAACCTCATCGTCTTCTTCGGCGCGAACACCCCCAACAACCAGCCGGTCACGACGAAGTACCTCTACGAGGCGAAGAAGCGGGGCGCCCGAATCGCGGTCGTCAATCCGTTCCGCGAGCCGGGGCTCGCGCGTTACTGGGTGCCGTCCGCGCCGGAGAGCGCCCTGTTCGGGACGAAGCTGGCCGACCACTGGTTCGACGTCGACACGGGGGGCGACCTCGCCTTCTTGAACGGCGTGCTCAAGGCGCTCCTGGAGATTCCCGGCGGGATCGACAACGCCTTCGTGCGGGAGCGCACGCGCGGATTCGAGGAGGCGGCGGCCGAGGTTCGGCGCCAGACCTGGACGGACCTCGCGAAAGAGAGCGGCTCCTCCGAGGCGTTGATGAGGGACTTCGCGCGGCTCTTAGTCGAGCAGCCCCGGGCGCACTTCGTGTGGTCGATGGGCCTGACGCAGCACGCCCACGGAGTCGAGACCGTCCGCGCGCTCTTGAACGTGGGGCTCGCGCGGGGATTGCCCGGGCGCCCGGGCTGCGGCCTGACGCCCATCCGCGGGCATTCCGGTGTCCAGGGCGGGGCGGAGGTCGGCTGCGTCCCCGATGCGGCGGGCGGGGCCCTCGATCACTGGGAGGCCGTCTGGGGCTTCTCTCCACCGCGGTTTCCCGGGCTGGCCGCGGTCGAGCAGATCGAGGCATCGGCGGACGGGCGCATCGACGTGTTCTGGATCGTGGGCGGCAACTTCCTGGAGACGCTGCCCGACGCCGCTCGGAGCCGGCGCGCTCTGGAGCGGCCCCGCCTGCGCGTCCATCAGGACATCGTGGTTTCCCCGGCCATGCTCGCCCAGGGTGACGGCGACGTGCTCCTTCTCCCCGCCGCGACGAGGTACGAGACGCCCGGCGGCGTCACCGAGACGTCGACGGAACGGCGGATCATCTTTTCCCCCGAGATACCGGGCCGACGGATCGGAAGCGCCCGGCCCGAATGGGAAGTGCTCCTGGACGTCGCCGCACGCGCCCGCCCGCGCGACGCGGCGAAGATCCGATGCGACTCGCTCTCGCTTCTCCGCGAGGATATGGCGCGAGCGATCCCCCTCTACCGGGGCATCGACGGCCTCTCGAAGGCGGGCGACTCGGTCCAGTGGGGCGGGCCGCGGCTCTACGAGAACTCCCCGTTCGCGACACGGGATGGGCTGGCCCATTTCGCACCGGTCGCTCTGCCGGCGCGCGCACGGCGGCCCGGCTTCTTCTCGGTCTCGACGCGGCGCGGCAAGCAGTTCAATTCCATGATCCATCGGGAGAAGGACCCTCTGACCGGCGCCCGTCGCCACGACGTGCTCATGAGCGCGGCCGACGCAGCCGGGCTCGGGCTCGCCGAGGGCTCCGCGGTGCGCCTGGTCTCCGCCGCGGGAGAGTTCCGGGGAGACGTGCGCGTGGCCGCGATCAAGCCCGGTAACCTCGAGGTGCACTGGCCCGAGGGCAACCCGCTGCTCGGAAATGAGGTCGACCCCGAATCGGGCGAGCCCGACTTCAACGCGCGCGTGCGCGTCGAGGCCGAGGAGCGGACCTGACTCGCCGGTTGCGCTAGGCGCGAGGCGGGGGCGCCGGGGAGGGCGTCACCTGAGGCGCCGAAGGCCGATAGACCGGCAAAGTCCCCAGGATCCGCATGCCGGAGCGGTCGCCGTCGCCTGGCGTCACGCGCTCCGTCGAGGCGTCCTGCGGCGGCACCGTCCCGTCCCCCGGATAGTAGGGGCGATAACCGTAACCGTCTTTGACCTCGGAGCCCGGCGCCTCCTTGAGATTGTCGATCCCGAAGATCGCCTCCTGGCGGTTGAAGAACGCCATTTCGTAGTTCCGCGTCATCCAGATGGCGTCCTTCGGGCACGCGTCGACGCAGAACCCGCAATACACGCATCGCAGCATGTCGATGTCGAAGACGAGCGGGTACTTTTCGTACGAAATCTGCGGGTGCTCGCCCGCCACGATCGTGATGCAGTCCGCCGGGCATGCCTGCGCGCACATGTAGCACGCCACGCACTTCAGGGTTCCGTCGTCGCGCGTCTTCAGGATGTGTTTGCCGCGGAAGCGTTCGGAATAGTCCCGCTTCTTTTCCGGATAGAGGATCGTCGGCAGGTTCCGGATGTGGATCAGGTTGCGGAGGAAATGCCGCATCGTGACGGCCATTCCGCCGAGGATTTCGGGAAGGTAGAGACGCTGGACGAGCGTCATCTTCTTCGGCACGCGCGCCGAGACGTCGACGATGCCTCCGAGCGGTCCCTCCGGCCGCGCGTTCGCTCGAGCGGCCTCGGGACCGGCGCGCCTCTCCGGCGCAATGACGCTCATCGTTCGAGCTCTCCCGAGACGTCGACGATGCCTCCGAGCGGTCCCTCCGGCCGCGCGTTCGCTCGAGCGGCCTCGGGACTGACGCGCCTCTCCGGCGCGATGCCGCTCATCGCTCGAGCTCCCCCGCGATGATGTTCAGGCTCCCCAGCGTCGCGACCGCGTCGGAGATCGAGCCGCCCTCGATGATCTTCTCGAAGGCCGCCATCATGGGAAAGCAGGGCGGCCGGACCTTCAGCCGATAGGGGCCGCCGCCACCGTCTGAGATCGCGTAGTAGCCGAGCTCCCCGTTGGCCCCTTCGATCCAGTCGTAGCGCTCCCCTTTCGGGACCCGGATGCCTTCCATGATGATCTTGAAGTGATAGATGAGCGACTCCATGTCGTGGTAGACGGCGTCCTTCGGGGGCAGGACGACGTGCCAGTCGTCCGAGTTGACCGGCCCCGATGCGGGGAAGATGTCGAGCGCCTGCCGGATGATCTTCAACGACTGCCGCATCTCCTCGATCCGGCAGAGATAGCGGGCGAAGTTGTCGCCGTCCGTGCCGATCGGAATGTCCCAGTCGAACTGGTCGTAGAAGTCGTACGGCTGCGCGCGTCGCACGTCGTACGCGACGCCGGAGGCGCGAAGCATCGGCCCCGTGAATCCCCAGCCGATCGCCTGTTCCTTCGTCACGAGCCCCGTGCCCTGGAACCGGTTGCGGAGGATCCGGTTGTTCGTGACGAGCTTCTCGACGTCGTCGACGAACGTCGGGATCGACTCGAGGAGTGCCCGGCATCGCGCGACGAAGTCCGCGGGCACGTCGATCGCGAGGCCGCCGACCCGAACGTAGGAAACGGTCAGCCGTGCGCCGCAACAGGCCTCGAGGAGGCTGTAGATGTTCTCGCGGTTCTGGAACAGGTACCAGAAGTTGGTGAGGGCGCCCATGTCGACGAGGTTCGCGCCGATGTTGACGCAGTGATCCATGATCCGAGAGAACTCCGAGAGGATCGTGCGGATCAGCACGCCTCGCTTCGGGACTTCGATGCCGAGCATCCGCTCCACGGTCCGGACGTAGCCGACGCCGTTGATCATCGCGGAGACGTAGTTCAGCCGGTCCGTGTAGGGGATCACCTGGTTCCAGGTGTGGGTCTCGGACATTTTCTCGAAGCAGCGATGCATGTAGCCGATCTGGGTCTCCGCGCGGACGATGCGTTCGCCGTCGAGCCGCGCGATCAGGTGCACGATACCGTGGGTCGCGGGGTGGGACGGTCCGATCGAGATCGTCTGCGTCTCGAAGTGACCCGCGCGGGCGTCCGTGTCCTTCGCCCAGTCCGGCCAGCGGAGATCTTCCTCCGCGAAGAACCAGCGCTGCCCCGGAGGGTAGTCCTTCCGCAGCGCGTTTCCGACGAAGGCATCGTGGCAGAGGATGCGGCGCAGGTTCGGATGCCCCGGGAACTGGAACCCGAACAGGTCGAAGGCCTCGCGTTCGAACCAGTTCGCCGCGGGCCAAACGTCGATCGCGGTCGCGAGGGAGGGGCTCTCCGCGTCGGGAAGGAGGACCTTGACCCGGATGTGCTCGTTGTGGGTCAGCGAGTGCAGGTGGACGACGGCTTCGAACCGCGTCTTGCGGCCGGGGCGGCGGAGGTTGTCGACGCCCGCGAGGTCGAGATACAGGTCGAAGCGGCAGCCTGGGTCGTCGCGCAGGAACCGGGCGAGCGCGAGCCAGTCCTCCGCCGCCACCTCGATCGTCGGGAGGTCGAGATCGAAGATCTCCGCCCTCCTCGCGAGAGGCGAGCCTTCGAGACGCCCGCGGAGGCGCTCGGCGGGCGCCGAGAGCGTGAGGGCTTCGACGATGGTGCTCATCCGGCCGCGGGCTTCACAGGATCCGACTTCTCGTCGGGAGTGCGCTCCCCGGGAGACCAGAGGTATCGGCTCCCTTCCGCGGCCTTCGCGGAGCGGGTGTCCCGGGACTTTTCCCCCGCCTGGATCTTTCGCTGGAGCTCGAGGATTCCGTACATGAGCTCCTCCGGCGTGGGCGGGCAGCCGGGCACGTAGACGTCCACGGGGACGATCTCGTCGATTCCCTGAGTGACGTGGTACGCGCGGTAGAACCCGCCCGAGGAGGCGCAGACCCCCATCGAGATGACCCATTTCGGCTCGGGCATCTGATCGTAGATCCTTCGCAGCGTCGGCCCGAGCTTGTCGACCACGGTGCCGGCCACGATCAGAAGATCGGCCTGTCGCGGAGAGAAGCGCACGACCTCGGCGCCGAAGCGGGAGAGGTCGTAGTGGGAGGAGACGACGGACATGAACTCGATGCCGCAGCAGGCTGTCGCGAACGGAAGAGGCCAGAGGGAGTTGGACCGGGCCCAGCCGACCATCGTCTCGAGCCGGGTGGTCAGAAAGTCGGCGGGTCCGGAGTCGACGGCCCCGCCCGGGGCTGTGCCCTTGTCGGCCCCGTGCCCCGGAAGCGCCTTGCCTCGACCGAACATGCTCACCCCCGCCGGATCCTAACAACCCGGAGCGGAATGTGAAAATTTTCACAAGCCTTGGAAGTCCCCGCCTGTGAGGCGTGTCCGTGGATTCACTCAACCGAAATTGATCGTGTAGGCGAGGGACTTCATGTCGGGCATCCGGTCGAGATAGACGAGCCCGTCCAGATGATCGATCTCGTGCTGCAGGACGCGGGCGTGGTACCCGTTGGCGTCGAAGTCGACCGCCTTTCCCGAACGATCGAGCGCCTGCACCCGGATGCTCTCGAAGCGCGGCACGACACCCCCCCAGAGGAAGGGAACGGAGAGGCACCCCTCCGAGTCGATCTCCCGGGCCTCGCCGACCGCCTCGTAGCGCGCGTTGAACAGGGCGGTCAGCGGGACCTCCTTTTCCTTGCGTTTGCGGGTCTCGGGGTGGACCTCGTAGAGAAACACCCGGAGACTCGTGAAGACCTGGGGCGCGGCGATTCCGGTTCCGTCGTATTCGCGCATGGTGTCTTCGAGATCGGCGAGGAAGGCCTCGTAGTCCCCGCGAGCGACCGCATGGGGGTCGACGTCCTGGGAACGAGCGCGCAGCACCTTGACGCCGAGCTTCGCAACTTTGAGGATCATGGAGAAATGCCTTCGGCTCTCCGCTTTCGTCTCAGCACCCGGAACGGAACCGCCGCCGCCGAGAAGGCCGAAGTCCGACGTTCATGGAGGGCCTTCTCATGGTGCCCAGGGACGGAATTGAACCGCCGACACAGGGATTTTCAGTCCCTTGCTCTACCGACTGAGCTACCTGGGCGGGAGACGCAGCCAGACCGAGCGGGGAGTCTATTGGCATTCGGGACGGCTGGCAACGGCTTTAA
Source organism: Thermoanaerobaculia bacterium (assembly GCA_038329555.1). GTDB lineage: Bacteria > Acidobacteriota > Thermoanaerobaculia > UBA5066 > Gp7-AA6 > JALYUA01. Next base: position 5,396 of record JBBQNC010000097.1, on the reverse strand, counting down.
GGCGCTTCCCGCTCGCGTTCGGCTGGCCCGCCCGCTTGCTCACGGAGCGCCCGCCGTCCATGATGGATACGACCGGTTCCGCGGCGCGCGCCCCGCCCGCACGGGAATTCGGTCCCCCTGCGCGTCGTTTTGCGGGCGAAGACTGGAGGTCTCGCTTTGACGCTTCTTCTCGCGCTCGCTTCGGCGGGCCTCTGCGCCGTGCTCGGCGCGCCGGAGCCCGCGACCCCGGCCGCCCCCGCGGCCGCACCGGGAGCGCGGACGCCGGGACCGCTGAAGAGCCCGGGCAACGCCCGGTGGGCCGCGACGCCCGACGAAGCGAAGGCGCGGGCCGCCGCCGAGAACAAGTTCGTCTACATCGAGTTCGACCGCGCGGACTGCGGCCCGTGCCAGCGGATGGATGCCCTGCTGTACCCCGCGTTCGATTTCGAAGCTCTCCTGATCCCGATGGTCCCGGTGAAGCTCGCGCTCGAATCCCCCGAGGGCCAGGAGCTGGCCCGCCGCTACGGGATCCGCGAAGCTCCCGCGATCCTCGTCACGACGCCGGAGGGCCGGCTCGTGTTTCTGATGCAGGGCTTCACGAACGCGCGGGAGTTCTATGCCCGCATCCATCGGGACCTCGACCGGTACCGCGCGTTCGCGCGACGAGTCGATGAGCAGGAGGCCGCGCGGATCCCCGCGCAGGAGGCGCTCGAAACGGGCCGGGAGCTCTACCAGCGCTCGGATCCCGGCGCCGCGCTCCCCCGCCTGAAGCGCGCCATTTCCGCGCCCGGCACGCCCCAGTCCGTTCGCGACGAGGCGCGCGAGATCCTGGCCGCGGTGGAGCTCGATCTCGGTCAGAAGGCCAGCGCTCGGCAAACGATCGATCGCCTGATCGCGACGACCAAAGACTCGCGCCGCCTCGAGCGCGCGGAGCTCTTCCGCGCGCAGCTTCCGCTCGCCGAGAACAAGCCGGCGGAAGCCCTGGCGCTCTTCCGGAAATTCGAGAGGGATCATCCGCAGTCTCCCTACATCGGGCAGGTCCGCGCGATGCTGGCCCGGCTGACGGGTCCCGAGACACCATGAGGCGCCGTCTCGCGGCCTTCCTCCTCGGGCTCGCGTGCGCCGGACCGGCGGTGGCCGCTCTCCCGCGCCCGGAGACCCTCCTCACCGTCGAGGCGCGCATCCTTCCCGCTTCCCCGGGGTCCGGAACCCTGATAGTCGAGGGACGGATCGCGCCGGGCTTCCACGTGAACAGCCACGCCCCATCCGAGGACTACCTGATCCCGACCGTCGTCCGCGTCTTCCCCGCTCCCGGCCTGACGGCCGCCGAGCCGAAGTATCCGGCCGGCGTGATGAAGAAGTTCTCCTTCGCCGACAAGCCCCTGTCCGTCTACGAGGGACGCTTCGTCGTCGAAGTGCCCGTCCGGTGGACGGGGTCCGGCCCGGCCCCCGGGGCTTCGGGCCACGTCGACTTCCAGGCGTGCACGGACACGCAGTGCTACGCGCCGGCATCGGCCGCGTTCCGCGCCGAGGGTCCCGGAGGTTCCCCGACCGCAGGGGCCCTCACCGGCGGGGCGATCCCGCTCTCGCACGCGCCGCCGGCCGGAGCGGCACGGGATACGGCCGCGGCCGGCGCCTCGCACGACTTCCAGAGGCAGTTGAACGAGCGCGGGCTGCCGCTGGTGCTGCTCGCCACATTCCTGGGCGGGCTTGCGTTGAACCTCACGCCCTGCGTCTATCCCGTCATTCCCTTGACGCTCTCCTTCTTCGCGGGGCAGACGCGCGCGGACGGCCGGCGGCCATTCTGGCTCGCGACGATCTACGTCCTCGGGATGGCGACCATGTACTCGGCGCTCGGCGTCGCCGCCGCGCTCTCGGGGCGTCTGTTCGGTTCCGCGCTTCAGTCCCCGTGGGTGCTCTCCGCCGTCGCCGCCGTGCTCGTCGCGCTCGCCCTCTCGATGTTCGGACTCTACGACCTCCGCATGCCGAGCTTCCTGATGCAGAAGGCGGGGGCACGTTCCGGCGCCGCCGGCGCGTACGGGATGGGTCTGCTGGTGGGAGTCGTCGCCGCGCCGTGCGTGGGGCCCTTCGTCCTGGGGCTTCTCGCCTTCGTCGCCGCGCGCCAGCAGGTCGGTCTCGGATTCCTCTTCTTCTTCGTCCTGTCGCTCGGGCTCGGTCTTCCGTATCTCTTCCTCGGCGCCTTCTCGGGAAGCGTCGCGAGGCTCCCCCGTGCCGGCATGTGGATGGAGTCCGTGAAGAAGATCTTCGGCTGGGTCCTTCTGGCGATGGCGGCCTACTTCCTGCGTCCGGCGGTTCCCGCACCCTTCGGCGCCTGGCTCCTTCCGGCCGTGCTCGCGGCGGGAGCCGTCTACCTCGTGGCCCGGTCCGGCGGGCTACGGCCGGCGCTGCGTTTCGCGACGGCGATCCTGTTCCTGGGCGCGGCGGCCTTCTTCGTGCCCCGATCCTCCCGGGGCGCCGAGCCCGTGTGGAAGCCCTACGCCGCGAAGGACGTCGCCCGGGCCGGCAGACCGGCGGTCATCGATTTCTCCGCCGCGTGGTGCGCGCCCTGCCGGGAGCTCGACGAGAAGACGTTCTCGGACCCCCGGGTCCGCGAAGCCCTCGAGCGCCGGGCGCTCTACAAGGCCGACCTGACTCGGACCGATTCCCCGGAAATCGCAGCGCTCTCGGAGAAGTACGCCATTCTCGGCGTCCCGACCATCGTCTTCCTCGACGCGTCCGGTAACGAGCTCCGCGACCTGCGCCTCGTGGGATTCGAAAACGCGGACGACTTCCTGGGCCGGCTCTCCAAGGCCCCGTAAAGCGCCGCAGGACGTCGCGAGGCTCTCGTCTCGCTCCCGCGCGCCTTCTTTCGTACGTTCTAAAGACTCTTCGCGCGGCGGCAGCGCCGCCTCGCCCCATCCCTCTCCCGCCGGGAGCGGGGAAAAATAGGGGGGCGTCGCTCACCGAAGCAATCCCCTCTCCCGCGGCCGGGGGGAGAGGGTCAGGGTGAGGGGGATCCCCGTAGGTAATAGGAGCCGCAGAAGCAATTTTGCCTCACTCCCCCATCCGCTCGCGACGTGAGGAGTCTCCCGAGCGTCGCGAAAGGAGGAGCCTCACGTCACGGGAGCCGCGGAGAAGCGGAGGCGACGTGTAGCCTCACGTCGCGGAACCGCAGCAAAGCGGAGGCGACGATTTACGAGGGAACTCGCCCCAGTTTTCTCAGCGCTTCCTTCGCGGCTTTGCGCTGGGCCTCGCGCTTCGAGGGGCCGCTTCCGATCGCGAACGTCTGCCCGTCCCAGAAGACCTCGACGACGAACACCTTTTCGTGATCGGGACCGTACTCGTCGACGATCCGGTAGTCCGGCAGAGGCAGACCGAGCGCCTGGGCCGACTCCTGGAGCGCCGTCTTGTAGTCGTGGAACGAAAGATCGGCGAGGTCGATGCCGGCGATGTCCTGAGCGAAGACGCGCTGGATGAATTGTCCGGCCGCGGGAAGGCCCCCGTCCAGGTAGATCGCCGCGACGATCGCTTCGAAGCCGTCGGCCAGGAGCGAGAGCTTTTCTCCTCCTCCCGAGCGCGCTTCGCCCGTTCCCATTCGAAGGTACCGGCCGATTCCGAGCTCGCGCGCCTTGTTCGAGAGCGTGGCGGCGGACACGAGGTGCGCCTTGATCTTCGAGAGGGCCCCCTCCTGCAGGTTGGGGAAGTTCCGGTAGATGAGGTCGCCGACCACGAAGCCCAGAACCGTGTCGCCCAGAAACTCGAGGCGCTCGTTGTTGGGGGACGGAAGCTCGCGCCGCTCGTTCGTAAACGACTTGTGCGTCAGAGCGCGCATCAGCAGGTCGCGGTCCTTGAAGACGTACCGGATGCCGGCTTCGAGCTCTCCCGATCCGTTCACGACCGTGCTCACGGGCGACCGGCCCGCCCTGGTGCCGGAGGCCGGGGTCGAACCGGCATGGACCTTTGGGTCCCGGGGATTTTAAGTCCCCTGCGTCTGCCATTCCGCCACTCCGGCATGGCGCGAGACTATAACCCGCAACCTCCTGAGTGTGAAGGGCAAAGCCCGCCTGGATTGGCGCCCGCATTACGACTCCGCGACTCATGACGAGGTGCTGGGCCGTCTCTGGTGCAGTTGGCGTCGGCGAAGGGCGAAGGGTTTCCTTCGTCATCGATCGATCGCCCTGATTCGAGGTGCGTCGTGACCAGGCCGCGGTCCGATGACGAGGAGGCGATCGCGAAGCGCCTGCCTGCGTTCGCCTTCTTAGTTCGTCGCCTGCTTCTTCTGCCCGAAGGTCAGGGATCTATGAATCGTCATGGATGAAAGACCGCGATCACGCCGGCGTGGTCGGATGCAAATGGTGGTGCCGAGGGGTCGGGGGGAGCGGCGGCTAGGACCAGGTCCGAGCCGACGACCACCATGCCTTTCGAGAAGAAGAGGTCGATGCGCTCGATGGGGGTGAATGGGGCGAAGAAGGGCGGCGCCGGGAACTGGTCCTCCAGGTAGAACGGCCAGGTGAGCCCGAGGTCGCCGACGCCGTGGGTGGCCGGCCAGGTCTCCGTGTACCCGGCTGACCGAATGAGACCCACCGTCGGCTTCGCGTCCACGAAGGATCCGTCATTCGCGTCCGAGTTGAAGTCGCCGCAGATCACGACGGGGATGGTCAGATTGCGCAGCTCGTGAATCAGCTCCTGCGCCTGCGCAACCTGCACGTCGGTCGCTTCGGGAACGCCCTGAATCGGGGATTCCAAGTGGGTCGTGATGAAGCGGAACTGGCTGTTCCCCATGTGGATGTCGGCCGAGATCCAGCCCGCGGTGACCGTTAATCCGGCAAACGGAAGGGCCGCGCCGAAGGTACGCGCGTGAACGTTGGAGATGTGGAACGTCGGCGGGTGCAGGTCAGATCGGACGAGCACGGCGTTCCTGTCGGTGAAGCGAAGCGCGCCGCCGATCTGATCTCCGGGCAGGGCGAGGTCGATCAAGCGGTTTACGGCGATCACGTCATAGGGGACGCCGAGCGCTTTGAGCGCCGAGACGAGCGAGCCGAGCTGGTCGAAAAGGACCGTGTTCGCAGTGTCCGGAGTGGGCCCGAACCGCCAGAGCGCAGCTTCCTGGAGTGCCACGATTTCTGGTTTCATGTCGGCGATCTGCGCCGCCAGCAGCCTGGCGCGCCCTCCCAAGTTGCTCGCCTGGAGCTCGGCAAAGGTGAGGTCGACGGCCGCCGGCACGGGCACGGGAATCTGCCCGGTGAGCGCCGCGATGATGTATGTCTGGTCCGTACCGTCATCCATGTTCTGGGTCATGATCTTGACCGGCGCATTCGCGTCGGGGTGAGCCGCCGCCGCCCGACCCAAGGCAAAGAAGAAAGCCGCAAAGACTATGACTTTACGAATCATCGTTTTCCTCCTGGTGGGCGTGGCAA
>JBBQNC010000096.1:0-11125 GCA_038329555.1 Thermoanaerobaculia bacterium | reverse complement strand
CGGCTCCGACCGTGGCCCCGCTTCCGACGGCCGGTCCTTCGAGCGCGGCCGGCGCCGCCGTCGGGTCGCCGCGCTCCGGCGCCTCCGCCTCCTTCGCCACGACGCGCGCTCCGAGGTTTACCCCCGAGCCCCGGATCGCGTCCGCCCCCGTGCCGCCGCCGCCCATCGCTGCCGACGCGGAGGAATCGGCCGCCGGTGCACACGGCGCCCTCGACAACGTCTATCGGACGCGGCGCTACGCGAAGTTCGGCGTGAGCCCGGACCAGGCCCGGATGTCCGTCGACGGGCGCTACGTCGGCATCGCGGACGACTGGGACGATCGCGGCGGGGGCCGGAAATTCGAGTTCCACCGGGAAGGGCGGCACAGAGTCCGCTTCGAGCTTCCCGGGTACCGCGACCTGAACGTCGAGATCCTGGTCACGCCGAGCGCCGGAGACGACACGGTCGACGTCGGCGACGAGCTGAAGAGGGAGTCCCGCGTGGCGTATCCGAAGATCGGGTCGCCGGCGGAGCGGACGGTCGGCCCGGTGTCGTTCGAGGTCGAGCCGCCGGAGGCGACCGTCTCGGAAGGATCCCGCGTGCTCGGCCGGGCGTCGGCGTTCACGCCGTCGTCGCCGCTCGAGCTGCGCGGTCCGCTCGTCCACGACCTCGTGCTCTCGGCTCCCGGATACAAGTCGAAGACCATCCGGATCCTGGTGAGCTCGAGCGCCGACAACGCTTCGGCAAGCGTGCGCGAAAAGCTGAAGAAGGAGTAGACGATTCTGCGGCCTGCCGAGCCGCGCCGATGCCCGGCCCGTCCGCGAACGCGGCCCCGAGGGAGCTCAGGCCGGCCCGGCCATGATCCTCCAGCGTCCGAGGCGCTCCGCGGTCTCGACGCACCGGCGGGCGGCGAGCCGGCACAGCATCGCCGAGAGCTCCGCGGCCCCTTCCGGGTCCGCCTTCTCGAGTCGGTCGAAACGATCCCGGCCGAGCTCCAGGAGGACGGCCGGCTCGTGGGCTCGCGCGTCCGCGGAACGGCCCCCGGCCGCGGGATTCAGGATCGCCATCTCGCCGAAGATCTCGCCCGGGGCCAGGATGGCGAGAGCCTCCTCGCCTCCGGCGATGTGCCGCGAGATGCGAACGCGCCCGCTCGCGACCGCGTACAGCGCGTCGCCCGGGTCTCCTTCCCGGAAGATCAAGGCCCCGGAGGGATAGCGGCGCTCCCGCGCGAACGCGCCGAAGATGTAACGGTCGGACTCGGAGAGGTCTCCCCGTCCCAGGGACCTGGACTTCTCGGTCGCGGAGAGCGACGCCGCCTCGCCCGACGAGGGCGTCTCGGGCGACGTGCCGGCCGACGCTTCGGGGAAGAACCTCTCGAAGAGGAGATTCAGAGCCGCGAGCCGCCGCGAGAGGCGGGCTCGAAGATGCCGGAGCCAGGGCGCGCGGTCTCCTCCTTCGAAAAGGAAGTTGGGCCGAAAGCCGAGGACGGACGTTCCCGCGCCCGCACGGGCGTCCGCGGTGCGGGCGACCCCGGGGACGAGACACTCTTCGCCGAGGAAGTCGGCGGGGCCGAGCGATCCCATCGTCTGGGGGCCGACGGGCGTCTCGCGCACGAGCTCCAACGCTCCCGACAGGACCAGGTAGATCTCCCCGGCTACTTCGCCGGCCCGGTAGAGCGACGCGCCCGCGGCGACGCGGCGGACCTCGCCGGCGCCCGCCGCGGCCAGGAGGGCGTGGTCGTCGATCCCGGCGAGGCCGGGCGTTTCCGCGAGCCCCCGGGCCCTGTCGAGCAGGCCCTCCGAACGGGCTCCCCGGGAGATCAGCGCCCGCACCAGCGCGGGGACGCGATCGGGCCAGACCAGGGCGGGCGATCGCGCTCGCGCCAGGGCTTCGAGCCGGGCGCGCGCGGAGGACGCCGCTTCGCTCCAGCCGGGGAAGTCCGCCGACGCGAGGGCGCGGGCCGCGCGAAGGAATCGGAAGTCGTCCGGATCCGGAAGACCCTCCGGCCGCAGGAGTGCCGCCTCCAGGAGGTCCGCGACCGCTTCCGGAAAGCGTCGCTCGAAGAATGAGAGGCGCCCCCGGGCCGAGGCGCTCCGCGGGTCGAACGGGTCCCTCTCGCGGGCGTCGTCCAGGAGTCCTCGCGCTCCGGGTAGATCGTGGGTTTCGAGAGCGAGCACCGCCATCAGCACGGGGTCGTTTCCGGCGACGGCGAACGGGCGGGCTTCCTCGACGGCGCCCGCGGCGATCAGCACGCGCGCCAGGGACGCGGAAGATGTGGCCCGGTGCTCGAGCTCCAGGGTCGCTGCGAGGCGAAACAGAATGTCGGCCTCGGAGAGGAGCCCCGCGCTCTCGCATCGCTGCGCGGCCTCCCGCGCGCGGTCGGCCGGGGCCGTGGGCGGGATCGCTTCCGTCATCGCGGGCGGGGGAACGTGGTCCGGACGCATCCGGCCGTCTTCGCGGCGACGGGCGCCGACGCGCGAGCGGGGTCGATCGAATTCTTCGGAATGATGCGGGGATTCTATTGAAGTCCGGTCGGCGCCGCAGCGAGGCCTTGCGCCGCTGCGCGAGATCCGGACGTCCATCCCGCATCCTCGGTTGTGCTAATTTTCCCCCCTCATGTCCGCGCCCGCAGAGGCCGCCGCTCTGAAGCGCACGCCCCTTTACTCTCTGCATCGGGAGCTCGGGGCGAAGCTCATCGACTTCGGCGGCTGGGAGATGCCGGTCCAGTACGCGGGCATCCTCGAGGAGCACCGCGCGGTCCGGGAACGGGCGGGCGTCTTCGACGTCTCGCACATGGGCGAGCTCGAGGTCCGCGGGCGCGGAGCCCTCGATGCGCTGCAGACTCTGACGCCGAACGACGTATTGCGGCTCGCGGACGGTCGATGCCACTACTCCGCGTTTCTCACCGACGAAGGGACCTTCGTCGACGACCTCCTGGTGTACCGGCGGGCCGAGGAGGACTTCCTCGTGGTCGTCAACGCGTCGAACACGCCCAAGGACTTCGAGTGGGCCACGACACGCGCCCGGGGCGAGGCTTCCGTCGAGAACCGCAGTGACGACTACGCCCTTCTCGCGGTGCAGGGACCGCTCGCGGGCGATCTCCTCGCTCGCGTCGCGGGCGAGGATCCCAGCGATCTGGCCTATTACGCGTTCCGGACGATTCGCATCCTCGGGTCTCCCGTGCTGGTCTCCCGGACCGGCTACACGGGCGAGGACGGGTTCGAGCTCTACCTCGCGCCGGACGCCTCGGAGCCCGTCATGCGCCGTCTCCTCGAAGTCGGCGGCGCCGAGGGCGTTCTGCCGTGCGGCCTCGGCGCGCGGGACACCCTGCGCCTCGAGGCGAAGATGGCTCTCTACGGCAACGACATCGACGACACGGTCACACCGTGGGAGGCGGATCTCGGCTGGATCGTGAAGATGGACAAGGGCGACTTCGTCGGACGGGATGCGCTCGCGCGCCAGAAGGCGGATGGCGTTTCGCGCAAGCTGGCCGGTTTCGAGATGGTCGACCGGGGGATCGCGCGGCATGGCTATCCCGCAAAGGCGCCGCACGGGCCGGGCATGGTCACCTCCGGCACGCACTCTCCCACGCTCGGACGGCCGATCGGCCTCGCGATGCTGCCGGTCGCCGATACGCGGCCCGGGACCGAATTCGAGGCGGAGATCCGGGGTCGCGCGGCGAAGGCGCGCGTGGTCCCGACCCCCTTTTACAAGAGAACGAAGAAGGAGGTGTCTCCGTGAACCCGGACGATCTTCATTACACGCAGAGCCACGAGTGGGTCCGGATCGAGGGGGAGATCGGCACCATCGGGATCACGGAGCACGCCCAGAAAGAGCTGGGCGAGATCGTCTATCTCGAGATGCCGGAGGTGGGACACGTCTACAACGCGGACGAGGAGTTCGGCACGGTCGAATCCGTGAAAGCGGTCTCGGAGCTCTTCATCCCGATCTCCGGAGAGATCGTCGAGGTCAATAAGGCGGCGATCGCGGAGCCCGGCATCGTCAACGACGATCCGTTCGGCGACGGCTGGCTGATCAAGCTCAAGGTGACGACCGACGACGAGATCCGGAAGCTGATGACCGCCGAGGAATACGCGGAGTACGTGCTGGCGGAAGAGAAGGAAAAGTGAAGTTTCTTCCCACGTCCGACGCGGACCGGGCGGAGATGCTCGCGGCGATCGGCGTCTCGTCGGTGGACGATCTCTTCGCGGCGATCCCGGCGTCCGTGCGGATTGCCCCCGATCTTCCGCCGCCCATGTCGGAGATTGAGATCCGCCGATTCCTCGGCGGCCTGGCGTCGAAGAACGCCCACGCGCGGGACACCGCGTTCTTCCTCGGAGCGGGCGTCTACAACCACTACGTCTCGGCGGTCGCGGACCAGATGCTCTATCGCGCGGAGTGGCTGACGTCCTACACCCCGTATCAGCCCGAGATCTCCCAGGGAACGCTCCAGTCGATCTTCGAGTTCCAGACGCACATCTGCCTCCTGACGGCGATGGACGTGGCCAACGCGTCGCTGTACGAGGGAGCTTCCGCCCTGGTGGAGGGGCTTCTGATGTCGGAGAGGCTCGTGCGGGGCCGCCGGCGCGCCGTGCTCTCCGCCGGGATCCACCCGGAATACCGGGAGACGGTGCGGACCTACTTCCAGAACCTCGGCCTCGAAGTCGTCGAGGTCCCGCTCGGGGCCGACGGGGCGACGAATCCCGCGGCGCTCGCGGCCGCCGTCGACGACACGACCTTCGCCGTCGCCGTGCAGTCGCCGAATTTTCGGGGAGTGATCGAAGACTGGAAGACGGGCGTCGACGCGGCCCACGCCCGCGGCGCCATGTCGATCGCGGTCGTCGCGGAGGCGGTCTCCCTCGCGCTTCTCGCCCCGCCGGGCGAGGCGGGCGCAGACATCGCCTGCGGGGAGGCCCAGTCGCTCGGTGTCCCGATGCACAACGGCGGTCCGCTCCTGGGTTTCCTGGCGTGTCGGACCGCGCACCAGCGCCAGATCCCGGGCCGGCTCGTCGGCGAGACCCGCGACGCGGATGGCCGCCGGGCGTTCTGTCTGACCCTCTCGACGCGCGAGCAGCACATCCGGCGCGAGAAGGCGACGTCGAACATCTGCACGAACCAGGGGCTGATGGCGCTCGCGAGCAACATCCACATGTCGCTCCTCGGCAAGAAGGGGATGCGCGAAGTCGCCGCCCAGTCGCACGCGAAGGCGGAGTACTGCAAGTCCCGGATCGCGACGATTCCGGGCTGGCGCATCCCGGACGCCCGGCCGACGTTCAACGAGTTCGCGGTCGCCGGTCCCGTTCCGGCCGCTCCGCTCCTCGACCGGCTGGCTCGTCGGGGGATCCTCGCCGGCGTCCCGCTTTCCCGGTGGGATCGCGGCAACGACCGCGAGTTTCTCGTCGCCGTCACCGAAATGAACACGCGCGAGGAGATCGACCGCCTCGCCGCCGCGCTGGCGGAAGCGGCATGAGCGTGGACCTCGAGAACGAGACGGAGAAGGCCGCGCCGGGCAAGCCGCTCGGCGACCGGCTCCATCCCGAGCCCCGTCACGAGCCTCTCGTCTTCGAGCGGTCCGGCGCCGGCAAGGTCGGCTACTCGCTCCCCGCCCTGGACGTCCCCGCGGTGAGCGCGATTCCGGCGGAGCTGTTGCGCACGGAGATCGAGGGCGAGACCGAGATCTCGGAGGTCGAGGTCGCGCGGCACTTCACGCGGCTCTCACGTCTGAACTTTTCGATCGACGAGAACCTCTATCCGCTCGGCTCGTGCACGATGAAGCACAACCCGCGTACGAACGAGGAGATGGCCCGGCTTCCCGGCTTCGCCGCCTCCCATCCGCTGGCGCCCGAGATCGTCTCGCAGGGAACGCTGGAGCTCGCGTGGAACCTCGAGCAGGCTCTCAAGGAGCTGACGGGTCTCTCCCGCGTGACGCTCCAGCCCGCCGCGGGTGCGCAGGGAGAGCTCGCTGGAATGCTCATGGTCCGCGCCGCCCTCACCCGGTCGGGCAACCCGCGGCGGACGGTTCTCATCCCGGACTCCGCGCACGGTACGAACCCCGCCTCCGCGCATTTCGCCGGCTACCGGGTCAAGGAGCTGAAGTCGAACGCGCGCGGCACGCTCGACCTGCACGTGCTCGAGGAGGCGATGACCGAGGACGTCGCGGGCCTCATGCTCACGGTTCCCAACACCCTCGGGATCTTCGAGAGCCAGATCCTCGAGATCGCGGAGATCGTCCACGCGAAGGGCGGATACCTCTACTGCGACGGGGCGAACTTCAATTCCTTCGTCGGCGTCGCGAAGCCGGGCGCGATGGGCATCGACGTGATGCACATGAATCTCCACAAGACCTTCTCGACCCCCCACGGAGGCGGCGGTCCGGGCTCGGGACCGGTCGCCGTCGCGGAGCGGCTCGTTCCTTTCCTTCCCCGGCCGACGATCGAGCGCCGGCCCGACGGCACGTTCACGCTCGACTTCGACCGTCCCGAATCGATCGGACGTCTCCGGACGTTCCTCGGCAACTACGGGATGTTCGTCCGGGCTCTGGCGTACATCGCGGCCTACGGGAACCGGATCGGCGAGGTGGCGCGAGGCGCGGTCTTGAACGCGAACTACATCCGGGCGGGGCTCGCGGGGCTTTACCACCTCAAGTACGACGCGCCGACGATGCACGAGGTGGTGTTCTCCGACAGGAAGCAGGCCGAGCACGGGGTGCACAACGGGGACATCGGGAAGCGCCTCATGGACTACGGATTCCATCCCCCGACGATCTCGTTTCCGCTGATCGTCCATGGCGCCCTGATGATCGAGCCGACCGAGACCGAGGGAAAATCCGGTCTCGACGCGTTCGTCGCGGCGATGCGCGCGATTGCGGCCGAAGTCGAGTCGGATCCTCAGATCGTTCTCACGGCCCCCCACACGACCCCCGTCCGGCGGGTCGACGAGGTCGGTGCGGCCCGAAACCTCGTGCTGCGCTGGAAGCCCCAGGCCGGCAACGACGGGAGTCGGGACCGGAAATAGGCGGGGTCGTATCATCTCGGCGTGTCCCGGACGCTCCTGGCCCTCGGCCTCCTGGCGGCTCTCTCTCCGGCGCCGGCGCAGGCCGCTTCCCCGGCGGTCCTTCCGGCCTCGACGGACCGGTGGGTTCGAGCCGAGACCGGGCACTTCACGCTCTTCAGCGACGCGGGCGTCGCGAAGACGCGGGAAGTCGCGACGGAGCTCGAGCGGTTCCGGGCGGTCCTCGCTCTGCTGACGACGTCGGGCGAATCCCCCGAGCCCGTGCCGACGAGCGTCGTGCTGTTCCGCAACGAGGCGGCGATGGCGCCGTACCGGCCTCGCTTCGACGTCCCGTCGCGCAATCCGGTCGGCTTCTTCCAGCCCTCGCGCGACGGAAACATGATCGCGCTCGCGGCCGGATGGAACTCCGACCCGCGCCGGGTCGTCATCCACGAGTACCTGCACGACTTCCTCCACGGCCACTTCGCGCCCCGGCCGCTCTGGTACCACGAGGGAGCGGCCGAGTTCTACGGCACGTTCCGCTCGACGAGCACGGAGGCGCAGATCGGCCTTCCTCTTCCCGAGCACCTGGCGCTGCTGCGGCGGTCGAAGCTGCTCCCGCTGTCGGACCTGTTCTCGGTGGCGCACGATTCCGCCGAGTACCACGATCCTCTGCGCCAGCGGCTCTTCTACGCGGAGTCCTGGGCGCTCGTCCATTACCTGCTTCGCGGCGCGCCGCAGAGGACTCCGCAGCTCGGCCGCTTCCTCGAGCTTTTGCAGCAGGGCCGCTCCCTTGACGCCGCGTTCGCCGAGGCGTTCCACACCGATTACGAGACGCTGCTGACCGAGCTCGTGCGGTACGTCCACGGGCATCGATTCCCATACGCTCGCGCGAGCTTCGCCGAGCTTCCCGTCCAGGCGGAGCCCCGTGTCTCGCCGATCGGCCGTGCGGAGGTGCTGTATCGGCTCGGCGACCTGCTCGTCCATGCCGGAGACGACCGGGGGGCCGAGGCGGAGGCGCATTTCCAGGCCGCTCTCGCCCAGGAGCCCGGGCACGCGGGTGCGCTGGCGGGGCTCGGGCTCGCGCGGATGAACGCCGACCGGCTCGAAGAAGCGGACGGTCTCTTTCGCGAGGCGATCGCGGCGGGTACCCGCGACTTTCGCGTGCACTATCACTTCGGAATGCTTCGCATGAGCGCGTTCGCGGGCCGGCCGTTCATGCCCGGCCATCTGGAGCCCGCTCAAAGGCGGCGCATCGACGAGGCGCGCGCGGCGTTTCGCAGGAGCATCGAGTTGAACGGCAATTTCGCCGAGGCGCGCGCCGCGTTAGGCCGGACCTTCCTCGCCGAGGACGCGGAAGCCGCTTCCGAGGGAGTGCCGTTCCTCGAGGCCGCGGTCGGCCGGCTTCCCTCTCGCAACGACCTGGCCCTGGACCTCGCCCTTCTGTACGAGCGGGTCGGTGATCGGCGCCGGAGCGACTCGCTCCTGAAGGCGGCTCGGGGGGAGAGGGCCCGGACGCTCCAGCGGCAGATCGAAAGGGAGCGCGAGCGGCAGGACTCCCTCGCGCGCGTCAACGATCTTCTGGGCCAGGGGAGGGAGGACGAGGCGATCGCGGACCTGGAGCAGCTCGCGTCGGCCGCGCCGCCCGAGGTCCGCGCGATCCTGGAGGCCCAGCTGAAGGAGGTTCGGCGCTCCGCGGCGTACCGGCGGAGCATCCGGGACTACAACGAAGCCGTCGCCTGCGCGAACCGGAAGGATCTCCCCGGAGCGCTCGCCCTCTTCCGGACGGTAGCGGCCTGCTCGGAGGACGCGGAGCTCGCGCGCTCGGCTGAGGAGCGGGCCGGAGAGATCCAGCGCTCCCTGGCGCGCCGGACCTCGAAGAAGGGGTAAAACGGGCCGGAGTCGCGCGTTTGACCGCGGCCTGCCGGCGTTGGCCTTCGGATATCCTTGATCCCCGCCATGAGCGAATTCCAGCGCAAATGCCCGCATTGCACGGGGACTCTCATCCGATCGAGGAGCTACAACTCCGGCTACACCTTCTATTTCTGGAAGAAGCCCTGGAGGCGGAAGCTCTTCGATTTCGGCGTCGAGCGCGTTTACCCCTGGGCCTGCATGGGGTGCGGCGTCGTGCTCCTCTACCTCGACCGGCTCCCGGCGGTCGCGGCGGAGTACAAGACGGCGCTCGAGGGGGACCTCGCCTCGAGCGCGGCTCCGGCGCCAATCCAGCCGTGATCGCGATCGGGTATCTCGACGGCCGCCGCCTCGGGCGCGCCGTCATCGCGGGAGCGCGCTTCGTCGCCGACCGCGCGGAGCCCTTGAACAAGATCAACGTCTTCCCCGTGGCGGACGGCGACACGGGCACCAACGTCGCTTCCACGATGCAGAAGGTGGCGGCGGGAATCGCGCGCGTGAGGCAGCGCAACATTCGCGACATGTCCCGGGTCCTGGCCGACGAGGCCGTCGGGAGCGCCCGGGGCAATTCCGGAGCGATCCTCGCGCAGTTCTTCTGCGGGTTTTCCGAGGGGCTGCCGAACACACCCCGCGTCACCGCCGGCGATTTCGGAGCGGCCGTGGTCCGCGCCGGAGAGTCCGCTTACGCAGCGATCGCTCGACCGGTCGAGGGCACGATCCTGACGGTGATCCGCGACTGGTCGCGCTACGTCGCCCGCCGGGCCTCGGAGGAAAAGGACTTCGCGGAGCTCCTGCCGGCCTCCCTCGCGGAGGCGAAGAAGTCCCTGGAAAACACCCCGAAGCAGATGAAGGTCCTGGAGAAGGCCGGCGTCGTCGATGCCGGCGGCCAGGCCTTCGTTTACCTGATCGAAGGCATCGTCCGATACCTCCGGGATTCCGCGCGGCGCGAGATCCCTCAGGCTCCGCCCGTCGAGGTCAAGGCCGCGGTCTTCGACCGGACGACCGAGTCCATCCTCTTCCGGTACTGCACGGAGGCGCTCCTCGAGGGCGACGGGATCGACCGCGACGAGGTCCGGCGGCAGGCCGCTCTGCTCGGAGACTCGATCGTCGTCGCGGGCGGGGCGAACCGGATCCGGCTTCACGTTCACACGAACGAGCCCGAGAAGCTCTTCGCCGTCGTCGGAGCGCTCGCCGAGGTCGCGCAGACGAAGATCGAAGACATGCACGCGCAGCACGAAACGCGGTTCGACCAGAATCGCGCCGCCCGCGTCGGCATCGTGACGGACTCGACCTGCGACCTGTCCCCGACGATGGTCGAGGAGCTCGGAATCGGCGTCGTCCCCGTCCGGGTCTACTTCGGCTCGGAGAACTATCTGGACAAGGTGACCATCACGCCGTCCGAGTTCTACGCGCGCTTTTCCGTCACGAACGAAGCGCCGAAGACGTCCCAGCCGCCGCCCGCCGACTTCACGCAGGTCTACCAGAACGTCGCGACCCACGCGGCTTCGATCGTCGCCGTCAACCTCTCCTCCGCCGTGTCCGGGACGTACCAGGCATCTCTCGTCGGAGCGCGTCCGGTCGAGAAAACGTCGTTTCAGCACGTCGACAGCCGGAACGTTTCCGTCGGGCTCGGCTTGATCGTGCGCGCGGCCGCCGAAGCCGCCCGCGAGGGGAAGTCGGCCGACCAGGTCGCGAGCGTCGCCAGGGACGCCTCCGAGCGCACGCGGCTCTTCATCGCGGTTCCGACGATCGAGCACCTGGTCCGGGGTGGACGGGTCTCGCCGCTCCGCGGGTTCATCGCGAACCTGCTCGGGCTCCTGCCCGTGCTCACGATCTCCGCCGAGGGGAAGGCGGAGCCCGCCGCGAAGGCGCGGGGGTTCGAAGGCGCCCGGCGCAAGATGATGTCGCTCCTCTTCCGCGCCGCCGATACCGGATCGATCGGACGCCGGTTCGGCGTGGCCCATTGCGATGCTCCGACCGTGGCGGAAGGCGTCGCGCGCGAGATCCGGGAGCGGTATCCGGAATCCGACGTGATGATCGTCGAGTGCGGCCCCGCGCTCGGCGCGCACGGCGGGCCGGGGGCCGTGGCGGTCGCGGTCCTCCCCTAGTATTCCGTAACGTAAGTGATGATAATATAGCCGTGGGTATTCTGTCGAGAGGAGATCCATGGCCAACCGATCGCGGGCCTTTGTTTTGGGTGAGTCCGATCGGGTCGAGTTGGAGCGGCTTCAGCGTTGCTCATCCA
>JBBQNC010000095.1:0-11204 GCA_038329555.1 Thermoanaerobaculia bacterium | reverse complement strand
CGATCAGCTCCTCGGGACGCGCCCCGACCGAAAGGTCGACGATCGCGACCCGCAGATTGACCCCGATTTGCGGGGCGGCGAGGCCGACGCCCGGGGCGGCGTGGCAGGTGTCGACCATGTCGCGGATCAAACCGGCAATCTCGGGGGACCCGGGCTCCGCCTCGGCGTTGGGCGCGAGGAGGCGGGGATCGCCGTAACGGACGAGGCTGCGGATCATCGCGGAATGGAAATGGCGAGCGTCACGCGCCGCCGCGGTGCCGCCGCTCGAGGAGCGCCTCGACAGTCTTTTCGGCGCGGCGTCGATGGAACTCCGTCAGCGAGGCGTCGATCTCGGGATGCCGCTCCCGCAGAGAGGCGACGGTTCCCCGATCGAGCCGGAGGAGCTCGGCGACCGTGACCGCCGACACCGTGGCCGTTCGGGGCCGTCCGGTCAGGAGCGCGACTTCGCCGAAGAAATCGCCCGAGCCGAGTCGCCCGATCTCGACGGCTTCCGCCCCGGTGCCGGTCGAGACGGCGAGAGTGCCCGACACGACGAGATAGAGGGAATCCCCCGCCTCGCCTTCGCGGACGGCGGCCTCCCCCTCCGCCAGCCGGACCGGCTCGACGGCGCGAAGAACCGAGACGAGCTCTTCCTTCGGAACCCCTGAGAAGAGAGGAATCGTGTCGATCGAAGGCCTCGCGTTGGCCGCCTGCTCGCTGCGGTCGAGCGCCGCCGCGATGGCCCTCGCCACGCGCTCGTGCCGCGGCCCGTCCGCCGGGGCCCACGCCAGAAGCCTCTGGTGCGCGGCGAGAGCGGCCGGAACGTCCCCTTCTTCGAGCGCGGTCTCGATCCCCTTCTCGAAGTCGTCGAGCGCGCCCCGGTCTCCGGCGAGCCAGCGCTCGCCCGCCCGGCGAAAGGCGTCCGCGTACCCCGCGGGGCTCACGGCGTCTCCAGGGAGCCAGTGTCCTCCGAGGATCGAAAGCTGTCTCCGGGATGGGACACCGCCACGGAAGGCGTGGGGGGAAGCGTCTTCATAAGTCATTCATTCTGAGCACATTCTCGCAGCGACCGCAAGAGACCTCTCTGGCACATGGATCGCTCTCGTTCCTTCCGGGAAATGTTCGAGGAGACCCTATGAAAACGCGATGGTTTGCGATGGCGGCGGCGGCGATGCTTCTGGGGGTCGGGACGGCACGAGCGCAGAACGACCTCCCCCGCAGCGGTTACTCCTATCTGCGAGGCATCGCGGGCGACGTGACGATCGTCTCGAAATCGAACGGCCGCGTAGAGGCCCGGCGCAACATGCCGATCTCCGCCGGCGACGAGATCATCGTCTCCGACGCCGGACGCGCCGAAGTCGGCCTGGCTGACGGCAACATCCTCTACGTCGGCGGCGGGACGCGGGCGGTCTTCGAGTCGCTCTACGCCCAGCAGGGCGAAGAGGACGACTTCTCGTCCGTCAAGCTTCGCGAGGGCTCGCTGATCCTTTCGGCGATCGGCGCCAACTCGGACCAGATTCCCCGCATCGACACCGAGGACGCCACCGTCTATTTCACCGCGGGGGGCCGAGTGCGGGTCAACGCGGATTCCCGGCGCGGCACCGTCGTCATCGATCGCGGCGGGTCCCTGGACGTGCGGACGCGATCGGGCTCCTACAAGCTTCGCGCGGGCCAGTACATGACGGTGCGCGAGGAAGACGACCCCGAAATCGAGCGCGGCTCGTTCTCGCGTGACCGGTTCGACGTCTGGGCGGCTGACCAGCTCGAGAGGACGACGGAGATACGAAGCACCTCCGCGCGCTACGTCGACGACGAGTACGCGACGGATGTCGAGTCTCTCGACGGCTACGGCGACTGGAACTACAACAACACTTATTCGAGCTACGTCTGGTCTCCTCGCGTCGACGAGGGCTGGACGCCCTACAGCTCCGGAAGCTGGTACTACACGCCCGTCGGTCTGACCTGGTGGTCGTACGACCCGTGGGGCTGGTTCCCACACCACTACGGCAACTGGTTCTTCGACGCGTCTTGGAGCCGCTGGTGCTGGTCTCCCGCCGCCGTCTACTCCCCCGCCTGGGTGTATTGGGCCTACACGCCGAGCTACGTCGGCTGGTGCCCGGTGGGCTGGTACTCGGGGTACTCCGCCTGGAACAACTACTACCAAGGCTGGGGTGGATCCCGCGGCGGGGTCTATCTCTCCGTGCACGGGACGTTCAACACCCGGCAGGTCGACTTCCGCGGACGCGGGTGGAACTTCTCGGGAGCCGGCGGATTTGCCGGCGCCGGGCGCGCCGAGGTGATCCCCGGCTCGCGGATCGTCGACCGTCTCGGCAGCCAGGTCGCGATTTCGTCCCGGCCGATCGTCGTGAACGGCGGCCGCTCGGGTGACGCCCGCGAAGCCGTCCGCGATTTCGTGCGGCAGGCACCGCGAACGATCGAGCGCACGGCGAGTCCCGATTCGTCCCGGCTCGCGCCGATCCTGGCGCGGGAGCGCACGCTGCCTCCGGCCACCGTTGAAGCCCTGCGGGACCGGTCGGTGGTCGCCGAGCGCGGCCGTCTGTCCGGATCCTCCGCCGCCGACATCGCTCCTCGCGGAGCGGCGATCGACCGCGGGCGCACGCCCCCGGACGGACGAGCGCCCCTTGACGTCGGAGGACGCCGGAACTCCGGTGTCGTCGAGCGAGGCCGCCCGATGAGCCCCGGGTCCCGCACGGAGTCTCCGTCTGTCGATCCTCGCATCCAGAGCGGCGCGTCTCCCGAGCGCGCGCTCGAGGCTCCTCCGGCCCGCGGCCGCTCCGTCGAGGCACCCGCGATGCGCGAAGCGCGCCCGAGTCGCTCCGAGACCCGCGCGCCGGAAGACTGGCGCGGGCGCCAGCGGGCCGTCGAGCCGCGGGAAGCCCCGCGGAGCCCGGCGGCGGCTCCCGCCCCGGATGTCCGCTCCGAGCGCGCGCGGCCGGAAGCTCCCCCCGCCCCCGACTGGCGCGGCCGTCGCGGCGTCGCTCCCGCTCCGGTTCCCCAGTCCGAAGCCCCCGTGCTCCGGCGCGAGACCGCGCGCGAAGACTGGCGTTCCCGCCCGGAGATCCCGCCGGCCCGGCGGGTCATCGAAGGAGCGGTGCCGCGCGACGCGGAATCATTCCGCGGCCGTTCGCTGCCCCCGGCGCGTCCGGACTATCGCCCGGAGCCCCGCCACGAATCCCGTCCGGACCCGCGCCCCGAGTACCGGGCGCAGCCGGTTCCTCCTCCCGCGCCGCGCGAGCGGGTGCAGGAGTACCGCTCCCAGCCCGAGTACCGCGCCCAGCCCCGCCCGGAATATCGCCCGCAGGCGCCGCCTCCGCCGCCGCGCGCGGAGCGCGCACCCGAGCGGGCGCCTGTGGCCGCACCGCCGCCGCAGCACCATCCGGCGCCGCCCGACCACAGCGCTCCTCCTCCCGAGCGAGGCCGCAAAGACTGACGTCCGATCCCCTCCCTTCTCCGGCGCGCTTCGGCGCGCCGATTTTTTTTGCGCGGTAGACTTGGGGCAGTTCTCGGTTCTCGGTTCTCGGTTCTCAGTTTTCAGGAGTCAGTCCGCCCGGCGCGCGTCGACCATGGGCTAGAAAACGGATTCCGCACCCACAATGAGCAAACCCCGCCACGGCGTCGACGCCCCGGGCGTCGCGCGCAACTCGACCGCCGCGGCCGGGACCGCCGCGGCCGAGCGTGCCGCCGCCGCCTTCGCTCCTGGACGCGTCGGAAACGCCCGCCGCCCCCGGCGCGGACCCGAGCCTTAGAATCGCGTCACTCATGACCCGCCGCCGCGTACCCCTCCTCGCGAGCGCGTTGTTCATCTTCTATTGCACCGCCGTCGGCGTGTACCTGATCCTCCATCCCTGGTTTCCCGGTTCGCGCGCCCCGATCGGCATTTCCGGGTCGGGCTTCTTCCGGGGGTTCATTTCGGGCATCGGCGTCCTGCACCTCCTCGCGGCCGTCATGGACCTTCGCGCGCTCGCGGGCATGATCGACCCTCAGGACCGCGACGCGACCGGGGAGACTTCGTCGTGAAGTCGCTCTGGGTGACCGATCGTGAGGCGATCGGCGACGAGCGATTCGCTTCGCTGCTCGCGTGCCTGGCCGACGCGCCGGCGCTCTCCGTCGAGCTCCGGGAAAAGCGCTCGTCCGACCGGGTTGTCCTGGATTGGGCAGGGAGGGCGCGCGCCGCGCTCCGACCATCCGTTCCGCTGTCCGTCAACCGCCGCTTCGATCTGGCCCTGGCGTCGGGCGCCTACGGCGTGCACCTGCCCTCGGACGGCCTGCCCCTCGGGCGCGTCCGCGCGAACACGCCGCGCGGCTTCCGCATCGGTGTTTCGACGCACTCGGCGCGCGCGGCCGCCGACGCCATCGAGGAAGGGGCGGACGTCGTCGTCGTCGGTCCGATCTTCGAGACTCCCGCGAAGGCCGGCATGGGGCCTCCGCTCGGTCCCCGGGCGCTCGCCGACCTGCCTCTCCTGGACGGACACCCGGCGGAGGTCTACGCGATCGGGGGGATTTCCGAGGAGAATCTGGGCGAGCTCGAACCGTGGCGGGATCGCATCTCGGGAATCGCCGCGATCCGGTTGTTTCAGGAGGCGGCGGACCCCCGGGCCGTGGCGCTCCGGATCGCCGGACTGTGGATGGCGCGGGAAGAACCCTCATGAATCCCACCGAACGAGGGATCCCGCTCTTCGTCCGGCGCCTCGCCGGACCGCTCATCCTGCTCGCCGTCGTCTTCCTGGCGGTCTTCCTCCTGCGCACGCTGGGCTATCCGGCCGGCGGGGCGCGCTCCGAACGCGACTGGGGATCCCTGGCGGTCGGCGTCGTCGCCGCGCTCTTCCTCACCCGGCTCCTCGATTACCTCTCGTTCGACGTCGTCTTCCGGCTGCGCAAGAAGATGGCCGCTCCCGCGCTTCTCCGCCAGCTGGTCGCGCTCATCGTTTTTCTGCTGATCGTGGCGGTGGTCACGAAAATTCTGCTGCCAGACTTTCACCTGGGCGCCCTGTTGACCGGCTCGGCAATCCTCACCGCGATCCTGGGCCTCGCGCTCCAGGACACCCTCGGCAATCTCTTCGCGGGCCTCGCGCTCCACTTCGAGAAGACGATGCGGGTGGGAGACATGGTCCGGTCGGGCGAGACCTTCGGAATGGTGGAAGAGCTCTCCTGGCGCGAGATCAAGCTGCGGACCATGGAGGGAAACCTGCTTCTGATCCCCAACAGCCTCGCGGGCCGGGAGCGCGTGGAGGTCTTCGCGCGCCCGGGCCCTCCGGTCGCCCGCTACCTGCGCTTCGGTCTCGAGTTCGACGCCTCGCCCGGGGCGGTCCGCGAGGCGCTCGAGTCGGCACTTCGGGAGATGCGCGGTCTCGCCCGGCATCCGGCGCCCCGCGCGGGCATCAAGAGCTTCGAAGCGTCGAGCGTCCTCTACGAGCTCCGGTACTGGCTCGAGGATTACGCCGAATATCTGGAGATCGACGCCCAGGTCCGCGAGCGGGTCTGGTACTCCCTGCGGCGGGCGGGCCTCCACCTCGCATTGCCCGTGATCAAGCAGCTCCAGTTCCAGGCCGGTCCCCTGGTCGCTCCCGGCGCGGTGACCCCGGTCCGCGCCGCCATCGACGGCGTCGACCTGTTCGCGCCGCTCTCCGAGGACCAGCGCTCGCGCCTCGCCGCCGGCGCGGTCGAACGCCGCTACGCTCCCGACGAGATCATCGTGCGCGAAGGCGACGGGACCTCTTCCATGTTCGTGGTCGCCGCGGGGCGGGCCGGCGTCTCGATCCACGGAGCGGGCGGGGACTCGCGGAAGCTCGCCATCCTCGACGCCGGCGAGGCCTTCGGCGAGATCAGCCTCCTGACGGGCGAGCCCCGCACGGCCACGGTACGATCTCTGATGGAGACCGTGCTTCTCGAGATCGACAAGAAGACGCTGGAGCCGATCCTCCGGGAAAGCCCTGAGCTCTGCGGGGCCTTTCAGACCGTCATCGAGGAGCGGCGCCGCGGGGCGGCCGACGTCCTCGAGTCGTCCCGCGAGGAGCTCGGCCGCGTCCAGCATCGCGTCGCCCTGGCGGACCGGATCGCCCGGTTCTTCGGGCTCGGGTAGAGGCGCAGGCGCTCGAGGGCCGCCGCGATGCCGATTCTTCTCGGGCTCGATCTGACCCCCGTATCCCGGGTCGCCGAGGTGCTCGACCGGTTCGGCGAGCGCTTTCTGCGCCGGATCTTCGTCGAGGGCGAGATCCACCGGCGCCGGCATCCGCGCGCGTTCGCCGAGCACGTCGCGGGCCGCTTCGCCGCGAAGGAGGCGGCCATGAAGGCTCTCGGGACGGGGTGGCGCGGCGTCGCTTTCCGCGAGATCGCAGTACGCCGCGACCCCCGCGGCAAGCCTCGTCTCGAGTTCTCCGGCCGCGCGCTCGCACGCGCGGAATTACTCGGTGTCCGGGAGACGGAGATCTCCATCACGCACACGGCGGACCTCGCGGCGGCCGTCGTCGTCCTCGTGACGGCGTCCGATCCTCGATCGGAGTGAGCCGGTGGCGGGGACGCGATTCCCTTGATCGCCCGGGACCGCGCAGTTAAGCTGCGCTGCTCGACAACTTATGAGCGACGCCCCCGACTACAAGTCGACCCTGAACCTCCCTCGGACCGATTTTCCGATGAAGGCGGACCTCGCGCGCCGGGAGCCCGATCGCCAGAAGGCGTGGGACGCCATGGATCTCGAGGAAAAGATCCGCGCGTCCTCGGCGGGGCGCCCGAAGTACATCCTCCACGACGGCCCGCCGTACGCCAACGGGAACATCCACATCGGGCATGCGCTGAACAAGATCCTGAAGGACTTCGTCGTGCGCAGCCGCACGATGATGGGATTCGACGCCCCGTACGTCCCCGGCTGGGACTGCCACGGCCTCCCGATCGAGAAGCAGGTGGACAAGAAGCTCGGCTCGAAAAAGCGAGAGATGGACGCTCTCGCGATCCGGCAGGCCTGTCGGGAGTACGCCTCCCGATACATGGACATCCAGCGGGAGGAGTTCCGGCGGCTCCTGATCGGCGGGCGGTGGGATCGCCCCTACACGACCATGTCCCGCTCCTACGAGGCGGAGATCGCCCGGACGTTCGGAGAGTTCTACCGCAAGGACCTCGTCACGCAGGCGTTGAAGTCCGTGCGGTGGTGCTTCACGGATCAGACCGCGCTCGCCGAGGCGGAGCTCGAGTACGAGGAGCGGGCGGATCCGGCCATCACGGTGGCGTTTCCCTTCACGGACCCCGAGGCGGTGCTCGCGGCGTTCGGCTCGCCGCGGCTTCCCGCCGGCGATGCCCGGCCCGCCGTCGCGCTCATCTGGACGACGACACCCTGGACCATCCCGGCGAACGTCGCCATCGCGGTCCATCCCGACGTGCACTACGTGCTGCTTTCGGCGGGCGATCGGCTCGCCGTGGTCGCCGGGCCGCTTGCCGGCGCCGTCGTTGCGTCCGCGGGCTGGACGGAAACCGCCGTGCTCGCGAGCGCGAAGGGATCGGACCTCGTCGGGCTGAAGTACGCCCATCCGCTCGGTCCGTCGATGCGGGGCGCCCTCACGCCGGAGGAGGAAGCGGCCTCCTTTCGGGTCGTCGCGGGCGACTACGTGACGACCGACACCGGGACGGGGCTCGTCCACACCGCGCCCGGACACGGTGAGGACGACTTCCTGACGGGCAAGCGCGACGGACTCCCGATCCTGTCGCCCGTGGACGAAGCGGGCCGATACACGACGGTCGAGAAGTACCGAGGCAAGAAAGTGCTCGACGCCAACCCCGAGATCGTCGAGGACCTCGAGGCGGCCGGCGCGCTCGTCCACGTGGACCGCGACTTCCGCCACGACTACCCTCACTGCTGGCGCTGCAAGAAGCCGGTCATCTTCCGCGCGACCATCCAGTGGTTCGTCCGCCTCGATACGGGAGGGCTCGACGTTCGGCAGGCGGCGCTCGCCGCGATCCCGAGCGTTCAGTGGACGCCGGAGTGGGGCCAGGCCCGGATCGCCGGGATGGTGGAGAACCGGCACGAGTGGGTGATTTCGCGCCAGCGCCGCTGGGGATCTCCCATCACGCTCCTCTTCGCGATGCGCGACGGCGAGCGCCGGGAGATCTACCCGTGGAAGGACTCGCCCGACGAGCAGAGGCGGTTTTTCGAACGCGTCGTGGAGATCTTCGCGGCCGAAGGCGGCGACGCCTGGTACGCGAGGCCGGCGGAAGACTTCCTCCCCGAGGGGGCGGACCGGCGCGGCTACTCGGAGTTTCAGAAGGAAAGCGACATTTTGGACGTCTGGTTCGACTCCGGGGTCTCCCATCTGGCCGTTCTTCGCTCCGGCGAATGGCCCGAGCTCGCTTCGGGGCGTCCCGGCCCTCCGGCGGACCTCTACCTCGAGGGCCAGGACCAGTACCGCGGCTGGTTCCAGTCCTCGCTCCTCATCTCGGTCGCGCTCTTCGGCGAGGCGCCCTACCGGGGCGTCCTGACCCACGGGTTCACGCTGGACGTCGATGCCCGGAAGATGTCGAAGTCGGTCGGGAACGCGATCGCGCCGCAGGACGTGATCAGGAAGTACGGCGCCGACATCCTCCGCCTCTGGGTGCTGTCGGTGGACTACCGGGACGACCAGTCGATCTCGGAGGAGATCCTCTCCCGGTGCGGCGAGGCGTACCGGAAGATCCGGAACACGGAGCGCTTCCTGATCTCGAACCTCTGGGACTTCGACCCGGCGGCCGACCGCGTGGAGACCGCGAAGCTTCTCCCGCTCGACCGGGAGATCCTCGTCCGCGCCCGGCGGCTCGCGGAGCGGATGCGGCAGGCGTACGAAAGGCTCGAGTTCCACGTGCTCTACCACTCGCTTCTGAATTTCTGCGCGAGCGACCTGTCCTCCTTTTACCTCGACGTCGTCAAGGACCGCCTCTACGCCTCCGCCCCGGGATCCCTCGAAAGGCGCTCCGCCCAGACGGCCCTCTACAGGATCGCCCGTTCGCTCTCGACCCTGTCCGCCCCGGCCCTCCCGTTCACCGCGGAAGAGGTCTGGCAGGCGCTTCCGGGCGCGAAGGAAGAATCCGTCCACCTCGCGCGTTTCGAGACGCTGGACGACATCGCCGGAGACTCCCCCGCCCGCCCGGACGAGGCGTGGGGGCGATTGATGGGGCTGCGGGAGGAGGTCGCGATTCTGCTGGAGCGCGCGCGCAGGGACAAGGAGATCGGCTCCTCGCTCGAGGGCGGGATCGTGATGGCACCCCATCCGGGGCTCGCCGCGGACCTCCGGGCCACCGGCATGGAGACCGCGGGCACGACCGGCCCGGCCGCGCTCGCCGACTTCTTCATCGTGTCGATCGTGATTGAGTCCGATCGGCTTTCCCTACCCGGCGACGGCGACGGAAGCCCCGCGGCGCCGTCGGCGTCCGCGTCGGCGTCCGCCGTCTATCCCGGACTGAGTCTGCGTTTCGAGAAGGCCCCCGGGCGGCGGTGCGACCGCTGCTGGCGCGTGCTGCGCGAGGCGGAGGCGACGGGGCTCTGCGACCGCTGCCGCGGAGTGCTCGAGGAGCTGGGCGTCGTCCCCGGTCAGGCGACGGCATGAAGGGCGTTCCGCGCATCCGCGAGAGCGCGATCTATCGAACGGCCTATTTCCTCGTCTCGCTCGCCGTCATGCTCCTCGATCAGTGGACGAAGGGGCTCATCACGAGGTCCTTCGAGGTCCATCAATCGACGCCCGTCGTCGCGAACCTGTTCGACCTGACGTACGTCCGCAACAGCGGCGCGGCGTTCGGCCTGTTCGCGTCGGTCGATTCGTCGGTCAAGGCGATCGTTTTGAACAGCGTCGCGGTCCTCGTCTTCCTGATCGTTTCGGCGTACGCGCTGCGCTCCTCCCACAAGAGCGTCCGCCTGCAGCTCGGCTTCGCGCTCATCCTGGGCGGCGCAGTCGGCAACCTCCTCGACCGGGTGCGCTTCGGATACGTCGTCGATTTCCTCGACTTTTCGATCTCGGGCCACCACTGGCCCGCCTTCAACGTCGCCGACTCGGCGATCTGCATCGGCGTCGGGCTTCTCTTCCTCGACATGCTTCGCGCGGAGGAGGAAGAGCGCCGCGAGGTTCGTGTCCCCGAACCTCCGCAGCCCTGACGCATGTTCCCCCGGCTCGTCCACATCGGGTCGTTCTACCTTCCGACCTACGGGGTGACCCTCGCGATCGCCTACCTGACGGCGACCTGGTTGCTGCGGCGCAAGGCGCTCGCCGCCGGACTTCCCGAGCAGAAGGTGTTCGACCTCTCTCTGGCCCTCCTCGCGTCGGCGATCCTCGGCGCCAAGGCGATGCTGATCGTGATCGAGTGGCGCCACTACGTCGAGCACCCGGCCGGGCTGATCGACGTGCTGCGCTCCGGAGGCGTCTTCTACGGAGGACTGATCTGCGCCTCCGTCGTCGGGATCTGGTACCTGCGCAAGCACCGCCTGCCGGCGTGGAAGGTCGCCGACATGGGCGCGCCCGCCATCGCGCTCGGCGAGGCGATCGGTCGGTGGGGCTGTTTTGCGGCGGGATGCTGCTACGGGAAGGAGACGCACGGTCCCCTCGGCGTCACCTTCACGGATCCCTTCGCGAACCAGGCCGTCGGGACGCCGCTGAACGTCCCCCTCCACCCGACGCAGATCTACCTCTCGTTGAACGCGTTCGTGATCTTCCTGGTCCTCCAGTGGCTCTACAAGCGCCGGACGTTCGACGGCCAGGTGTTCTGGACCTATCTCCTGCTGTACGCCGTGACTCGCGGAATCCTCGAGATCTGGCGGGGCGACCTCGTTCGCGGCTTCGTCATCCCGGGCGTCCTCTCCACTTCCCAGTTCATCGGAGTCCTCATGGCGCTCGCATCGATCGCGATGCTCGTCTATCTGTCCCGGCGGTCTCGCGAAATGCGGGAGGCGCGAGTCTGATCCGCCGCTTCCAGGTCGGGCACCCGTCGGCGGGGACTCGTCTGGATCTCTTCCTCGTTTCGGCCTGCTCGGACCTGTCGCGCTCGCGGCTCCAGAAACTGATCGAGGAGGGCGCCGTCCGGGTTGGAGGCGCGCCGGCGAAGCGGTCCCACGTCGTGCGCGTCGGAGAGACGGTGGAAGTGGAGGTTCTGGAGCCGCGGTCCGTCGCGATCGAGGCGGAGGCGATCCCTCTCTCGATCCTCTACGAGGACGAGCACCTGATCGCCATCGACAAGCCGGCGGGCCTCGTCGTGCATCC
>JBBQNC010000094.1:0-11270 GCA_038329555.1 Thermoanaerobaculia bacterium | reverse complement strand
CGAAGGCGACGGACTGCGCTACGCCGGCGACTCGGTCGCGATCGACCCGCTCGGCGAGACGCTGGCCGAGGCCGGGGAAGGGGAGACCGTCCTCTTCGCCGACGTGGACCCCGCCCGGGTCGCGGACCTGCGCTCGCGCTTCCCGGCGCTCGAGGACATCCGCCCCGAGGCGTACCGCCGCTGAGCGGCTGAACGGCGGGTCGAAGAGGGGAGCCGTCAGATCCGGGCGGCGACTCCCGACGCCAGCGCGGCGACTCCTCCGGCGATCGTGTCCTCGGCGACCGAGAAGGAGAAGCGCAGGTGCCCTTCCCCCTCCGGCCCGAAGACGACGCCTGGAACCGTCGCGACCCGCCGGGTGTCGAGGAGCTGCGTCGAGGCCGCGGTGGATCCCGAGCCGAGCGACGCGGGAATCCTGGGGAAGAGATAGAGCGCGGCGCGCGGCGGCTCGATCTCGAATCCGGCGGCGCGCAGGCCCGCGACGAGGGCGTCGCGCCGCCGCCGGTATCCCGCCTTCGCCTCCTCCAAAAAACCGGAGCGCATCGTCAGGGCCTCGAGCATCGCCCACTGCGTCGGCGTCGAAACGCCGTTGATCGAATACAGCACCGCGGACTGCATCGCGGCGCGCCAGCGCTTCGGCACGAGCACGTACCCGGCGCGCCATCCCGTCATCGAATACGTCTTCGACAGAGTGAAGACGGAGATCGTCCGCTCGAACATCCCCGGAAAGGACGCGGGCGAGACGTGCCCCTCGCCCTCATAGATCAGGTCCTCGTACGCCTCGTCCGAGATCAGGGCAAGCCCCCGGCCGCGCACGAATCCAGCCGCCTCCTCGACTTCGGGCCGCGAGAAGACTTCGCCGGTCGGATTAGTCGGCGAGTTCCAGTAGAGGAGCTTCGTGCGCGGCGTCACCCGGCGGCCAAGCGCCGCGGCGACCCCTTCCCGCCGCGCGTCGTCCGCGGGGACGAGCACGGGAGTCGCGCCGTGGTACCGGATCACGTCGACGATCGGGGTCCAGTAGGGCGAGAGCAGGAGGACCTCGTCGCCGGGGTCGAGCAGCGTCGCGAACGCCGCGAAGAGGCCGTGCATGCCGCCGTTCACGACGATCGGGCTCTCGTCGTCGGCGGGGATCCCGTTTCGCGTCCGCACCTTTTCGACGATCGCGCGCCGCAGCTCCGGGATGCCGGACGAGGGCGCATAACGCGTCTCGTTGCGGGCGAGCGCGCGGGTCATTGCGTCCTTGATGGGCTCGGGCGTCGCCATGTACGGCTCGCCGCCCTCGAACCTCCACACCTTGTGACCCGCGGCGAGGAGCGACATCACGCGGTTGCGGACCTGCACGATCTCCGAGAAGCCGACGGAATCGAACCGGCTCGCCGGCCCCGGAATGCGCTCGTCGGGCACGTCGGGCGGCTTCAGATCTTTTCCGAGATCGCCTTGGCCTGCGTGAAGAGGTAGAGGTACTCCCGTCCGCCGGCCTTCGAGTCCGTCCCCGACATGTTGAAGCCGCCGAACGGGTGGACTCCGACGAGAGCGCCGGTGCACTTGCGATTCAGGTACAGGTTTCCGACGAAGAGTTCGCGCTTGCCGCGCTCGAGCCGGTCGCGATCGCGCGAATAGAGAGCGCCGGTCAGCCCGTATTCGGTGTCGTTGGCGACCGCGACGCCCTCCTCGAAGCTCTTGACGGGGATGACCGCGAGGACGGGTCCGAAGATCTCCTCCTGCTCGATCTTCGCCCCCGATTTGACCCCGTCGACGATCGTCGGCATCACGAAGAAGCCCCCGGCGGGCCCGGCCTCGCCGCCCACGACGACTTTCCCTTCCTGGCGGGCCGCCTCGACATACCCGAGGATGCGCTTCTGCGCCCGCTCGTTGATCACGGCGCCGACCTGCGTCTCCGGGTCGCTGGCGTCGCCGACCTTGAGCTGCTTCGTCTTCTCGACGACCATGGCGAGAAGCTCGTCGTGCACCTTCTCGTGCACGATCAGGCGCGAGCAGGCGGAGCACTTCTGCCCCTGGAAGCCGAACGCGGCGGCCACCACGCCCTTCGCGGCCTCTTCGAGATCGGCGGTCTCGTCGACGAGGATGAAGTCCTTTCCGCCCATCTCGAGGATCGCGCGCTTGATCCAGATCTGGCCCTTCGGGACCCGCCCGGTTTTCTCGCTGATCTCGATTCCGACCTCGCGCGATCCCGTGAATGCGACCATGCGCGTCTTCGGATTCTCGACGAAGGCGTTGCCGACCGTCGCGCCGCCGCCCGTGACGAAGTTGAGCACGCCGGGCGGAACGCCCGCCTCCTCGGCCGCCTCGAGGAACATCGTCGCGATCGCGGGCGAGTCCGAGGAGGGCTTCAGGACCACGGTGTTGCCGGTCACGAGCGCCGCCGTCGTCATGCCGGCCAGGATCGCGAGCGGAAAGTTCCACGGAGGGATCACGGCGCAAACGCCGAGCGGGATGTATTCGAGCTGGTTCTTTTCGCCCGCGTAGGGCGTGAGCGGCTGCGGCTGCGCGAGCCGCTCCATCTCCCGCGCGTAGAACTCGCAGAAGTCGATCGCCTCGGCGGTATCCCCGTCCGCCTCCGGCCACGACTTCGACTCCTCGAGGACCATCATCGCGGAGAACTCGTGCTTGCGGTCCCTCAGGATTTTCGCAATCCGGATGAGCAGCTCCCACCTCTCCCGCGGGGACGTGCGGCCCCACGTCTCGAACGCCTTCGCCGCCGCGTCGACGGCGCGGCTCGCGTCCTCGGCCGTACCCTCGGGGAACCGGCCGACCACCTGCGTCTTGCGGCTCGGGTTGACGGACTCGAACATCTTCACGGCGCCGACCCGCTCTCCGCCGATGCGGTTCGACCCCGAGATCGGCAAACGCGCTTCCACTTTCTTCAGAGCGGCGGCGAACGCTTCCCGGTTGGCGAGGGCGGAAAAATCGGTCAGGGGCTCGTTGCGAAATTCGGGCAGCAAGGTGGGTCCTCCGGGAACGGGAATCTATCAAAGCGTCGCCTTCTCCTCCTCCAGACCGACTCCGCTTTCGCCGCGACACCCGGTCCCTTCCGACGGCGGGCGGGCAGACGACGTCACGCTCTGCGGAAAAGCGGCCACGCGCCGCGGACAACTGATAGCGTTTCCCCATGAACCTGAAGGGCGGAAAGCCGGAGAAGTTCGGCTCATTCGCCTCCCGGCTCTACCGGCGGTGGGCGGAGCCCATGTGCGCGCCGCTGCATCGCCGGATCGGCGCGGAGATTCCCATCGAGGAGGGGTCGCTCCTGGACGTCGGCTGCGGGCCGGGACGTCTCGATCGGTTGCTCGCCGCTGCCCGGCCCGACCTGCGCGTCGTGGGTCTCGACGCCTCGCCGGACATGGTTCTCCAGGCGGAGCTCGGCCCGACCCTGCCCAACCTCGATTTTCGCGTGGGAACCGCCGAGAAGGCTCCCTTCCAGAACGAGTTCGATTTCGCGATCGCGGTGCTGACGTTCCACCACTGGGAGGAGCCCGAGGAGGGCCTCGCCGGCGTGCACCGGGCGTTGAAGCCGGGCGGACGCTTCTGGATCTTCGAGGGGAACCCGGACGCCCCCAGGGAGGAGATGGCGCTGGACCGGGCGCCGCTGTGGGGCTGGATGCCGATTCCCGTCTGGATGATGCGGCGGAAGATCCGGCGCCACGGATTCTCCTCGACGGAGATCGAGGGGCTGGTGCGCGATGCGATTGGCCGCTCGCCGTTCGGCGCCGCGACCGTGGTCGAGCGCGGCTCGACTTTTCGCATCCAGCTCGAAAAGAAGGCATGAGCGAGCCGGCGCGCGTGCTCCCGCTCTCGGCCGCGGAGGCGCAGCGATACGCCCGCCATCTCGTGTTGCCCGAGGTCGGCCCCGATGGACAGGCGCGCCTGAAGGCGGGCCGGGTCCTCGCGGTCGGCGCGGGCGGACTGGGATCTCCCGTGGCGCTCTACCTCGCCGCGGCGGGCGTCGGGACGATCGGGCTCGTCGACTCCGACACCGTCGACCTTTCGAACCTCCAGCGGCAGGTGCTCTACGGGACGTCCGACGTCGGCTGTACCAAGGCCGGAGCGGCCGCCGCCCGCCTGTCCGACGCCAACCCTCACGTCGAGGTGATTGCGACGCGGGAGCGGCTGACCGCGGACAACGCCGCGAGGATCATCGCGGACTACGACGTCGTCGTCGACGGCACGGACAATTTCCCGACGCGATACCTCGTCAACGACGCGTGCGTGTTGGCGGGTAAGCCGAACGTCTGGGCCTCCGTGCACCGCTTCGAGGGGCAGGCGTCGGTCTTCTGGGCCGCGAAGGGTCCCTGCTACCGCTGCCTGCATCCGGAGCCGCCGCCGGAGGGGGCCGTCCCTTCCTGCGCCGAGGGCGGCGTGCTGGGAGTCCTGCCCGGGCTGCTCGGCGTCATCCAGGCCACGGAGACGATCAAGCTGCTTCTCGGCCTCGGGGAGACGCTCGTCGGACGCCTGCTCCTGGTGGACGCGCTTTCGATGCGTTTCCGCGAAGTGCGCCTGAAGAAGAACGCGGGGTGCGCCGTGTGCGGCGCGGATCCGACGATCCGCGACCTCGCGCCGGCCGGCGGCGCCTGCGCGGATTCCGAGCGTTCCGCGGTGGTATCGTCCCCGGCCATGTTCGGCCACCCGCGAATCCCCGAGATCTCCGTCGAGGAGCTGAAGGCCCTTCGGGACCGGGGGGACGCGATCGTGCTTCTGGACGTCCGGGAGCCGCACGAGCACGCCATCAGCGACCTCCCCGACTCCGTGAAGGTTCCCCTCGCGACGCTTCCTACGAGCACCGCGCGTCTCGCTCCGGAGGACGACATCGTCGTTTACTGCCGGACGGGTGGCCGCAGCGCGCAGGCCGTCGCCTATCTCCAACAGCTGGGCTACGCGAAGGTGCGCAACCTCGCGGGCGGCATCAACCGGTGGGCGGAGCGGATCGACCCGTCTCTGCCTCTGTATTAGGGGGAGGGGAACGCATGCGCCGACTGGGTGTGATCGTCCTCGTGGTGGGTCTCGCCGGTTTTCTGATCGCGTCGCGCCAGCGCGGGAGTTACGACAGCGTGGAGGGCGCGATCAAGTCCACCTTCTCCCAGCAGGAGCGGGGCAAGAAGGATTTCTGGGAGACCGCCCGCTGGGTGTGCCTCGGCGCCGGCGTCATCGGCCTCGTGCTGGTGATCCTGCCGGGCAAGCGGACGCGATAGGTCCCGTTTCGTTTCCGCGGCGCGTTCGGGAAGCGGTCCGGGGCCGCCGTTCAGCCGTTCAGCCGGACAGGCCGGTGACCGGTCTCCTCGGCTCCTCGAGCAGGCGGTCGATCTTGGCGGCGAGGATGAAGTCGTTCTCGTGGAGCCCGCCGATCTTGTGGGTCCAGAGCACGAGCTCGACCTTGTTCCAGTGGATCGCGATGTCGGGGTGGTGCCCCTCGGACTCGGCGAGGTCCGCGACACGGTTGACGAACTCCATCGCCTTGACGAAGTCCTCGAACTCGAAGCCCCGGACGAGCCGCGTGGCGCCTTCGGCGAGAGTCCACTCCGGCGTCGCGTCGAGCAGAAGACACGCCTCGGCCTCCGAGAGCGGCTCGACGCCGCCGCGGCACGGAACGCAATGGCGCGAGATGAGGCGGGCGCGGTCCACCGAGTGATCTTACCGTCGCCTCCGCCTCGCTCCGCCTCCCGCAGCGGGAGGCTCCTCCCTTCGTGACGCTCGGGAGACTCCTCCCGCTGCGAGCGAATGGTTCTGATCGGCTGAAATGACCCAGCGTCTCTCTTCGCCCTCTCCCGGCGGGAGAGGGCGGGGTGAGGGGCGTCCCGGTCAGGGCGCGCTGAGTCTCGGCCGTCGTGGTTTGACGCCCGCCAGGTCTTCCGGAATAATCCGCACTCCCTCGGGCGACTGGGAGGTCGTTCAATGGTAGGACAACTGGCTCTGGACCAGTGAATCGGGGTTCGACTCCCTGCCTCCCAGCCAAACACGTCGGCGTCGTTGCGCGATGCTTCCCGCGGCGCGCGCCTCCTCCCTCGGTGACTTCGGGAGACTCGCGCGCGGCGAACGGAGGTTAGGACGGACGGTGGGAACACGCCGGCGGAGCGGGCGCTCGCGGACAAGCTGGTCGCGTTCGTTCCGGAGAACGTAGCCGACTCGTTTTGAAGGAGCTCGCAAGGGAGCCCTACTTCACGTGGCCGGACCAGTGAAGATGGACGATTCTCCAGCGCCCTTTCTCCCTCCGGAGCACGGCGGTTTCCGCTCCGATTCTCATGACCTTCTTCCCGCCGAACGTTCCGGTGGTTTCGGATCGACGCAGGACCCATGCCGCGCCGTTCACGGCGCCGGATCGGGTGTCCATGATTCGCGTCGAGGTCGATTTTGCGAACTCGATGTCGGCGCCCAAATGCGTCGTCGCGTATTCCTCGAGCCCCATCTCCGCTTCGCCTTCCTCGAAGATCACCACGTCACGCGAGAGCAGCGACATCGCCTGTTCGCGATCTCCGCTACGGACGGCCTCCTGGAACCGGTCGAGGACCGATTCCGGCGAATTCCGACCCGAAGCCGCCGTAACGCCGACGATGAACAGGCATCTCAAAACGCCGAACATCCCGTCTCCTTTCGATTTCTGGCTCTCCGGGAGCGCAACTCATTCCGCCCCGGCGATCTGGTTTCCGAGCGCCGCGGCCAGCTCACCGCGGATCCTCGAGTCCGATCCGAGATAGATCACAATCATCGGCCCTTTGCGGAAGATGTGGGGCGGGGCGATCCAGCCGACCGCCGACGTGCCCACCGACCGGCCCGAGGGAGCGATCCGGCTGGCGTCGGCGGCAGCGGCGCTCTCCGTCGAATAAACGAAGATCTGGAGGTCAGCGCCTTCGACCGTGTAGACCGTTCCGGGCGCCGCGAAGAATGGCTGCTCTATCGCGTTGGCGTACTCGACTTGGAGCCCCCTGGCGCGAAGCCTTTTCGCTAACTCCTCGGCCGGCAAAGGACGCAGAGAGGGTAATCTCTCCGCAGTCCCTCGGCTGAGGCATGCGCTGGCGGCGCAAAGTCCGACCAGGATTGGCAGAGCCATTCGCATTCGGCGCACCCGCTTCTACCAGATCGACCGGGCCGACTCGCGATACGAGATGAGTCGGCAAAAGAAAAGGGCGAGACCGCGGTCTCGCCCTCTTGAACCGCGTTCGAAGCGAACCCTACCTCATGAGGAGGTTTCGCCGCTCAGGAATATCGGTGCTGTCGCGATCGGCCCAGGTCACGAAAGTGAGGATCCGGTTGCCATGGCCGAAATCGAGTTCGAACGTGGACGTCCGGCCGTCCTCCGAGCGCTCGATTTCTCTGCCCCACTGCCCGGGGCCCTCGATCAAAAGGTCCTCCATCGCGGAGGGCATGACGGTGGCGGATAGGACGGTCGTGCTCGAGTCGAGGTGAGAGTAGATCACGTTCAGCTCGTCGTAATCGTGCTGGTTAGGGTGGGTGCTCAACGTGCTACCGGCGTTTGACCCCGTGTTGGAATAATAGTCCATACAGGTGTTCTGGGAGCTGCCGTCCGTGCTCGTGTGGTCGAGTCCCAATGTGTGGCCGACCTCCTGGCACATCACGTGGTTGCGTTCATTTGGATTGTTGTACGTCGAGGTGTCGAAGTAAGTGTCATTGACCTTGACGGTGCCCTGCGTGATGTGGGTGCCGCCTGTGATCGAAATGGAGGCCAGCCCGAGCCACCCGTTGTTCCCATACCTGCGGTTGCAAACCTGGACCGTACCCGTGACGGCGGAGCAGTGCTTGTTCGAGGTGCCGGCGACGACGTTGAGGTCCAGAACGCTCGAGGCGCTCCAGTCGGAAATGGTCGTGTCGAAGTAGGTTTGCCAGCCCGCGTTGACGTTGTTGCCCACCTTGAGTGTGAACGGGTTAGACGTTCGAGCCCAATGGTAGCCACCCCAGGAGTGGTTCGCGAGAGCCATGGAGGGAAAAGTCGTAACGAGAAAGGCCAAAAGGACGCGGCGGGGAGTCAAAGACATCAGAGCCTCCTTCTGATTGCGCTTCAGAAAAACAAAACTCCAAAGTGAACGTACGGCGTGCGCTCTTCCAAGTCGTGCCTGTTGACCGGAGGTGGGTCCCTTGGTCGGGGAATATACACCCGGGCACGGTGAGCGCGCCTAAAATTTGACGGGGATTAAACGGACGAGCCGATTCGACTCTCAGCTCTCAGCGCTTCGGAACGCTCGGCGTAAACGAATCACAGACAAAGAGTTAAATCGGTTCGGAACCTTGAAGTGACGTGGTGATCGGTTTGAAGGAGGAGGAATGGGCTCGGGGGGCCGGGCTGGCCCGCGCGACCGAGGCCTCTTGGAAGACGTGGTCGGCTGACTCCCGTATCCGGCTCGACGCCCTTTGGAATGAAAGAGGGCGGAGCGCTGCTCCGCCCTTTCGACGGGATCAATACACGGGATGGTGGTGGTGGACGACTCGCTTGTCGATATGTGGGAAGGGAAAGAGCCTGAAAGTCGTGCGAATGTGATCCTCGTGGACCGTCGCACCCCCGTAGGTGGGTGCTCCATACCCGTACCCATAGCCATAGTCATCGCGGTCGTAGGAAGAGTAGGGCTGCGAGTATTGCTCTCGATACGGGCGCTGGTACGGCCGGTCATAGCCGTAGCCACCCTGGTCGTAGGTACCCGGACGCTCGTACGGGCGAGCGTACCCGTGCTGCTCATAGGGGCGAGCGTACCCATACCCCTGAGCGTATCCGTCGACGTAGACCTGCTGCTGCGTGTATGGCGACGCGCAGTAGTCGTCGGCCCGCGCCTGGGATGGGAACGCGAAAGCTCCGAAGCCGACCACGAGAGCGGGCGCGAGTGCGAACCATTTTCTTTTCATCTTTTCTGGCCTCCGCGGAAGACATCGCAATCTCGGTGCCCGGTCCTCGCCTCGGAAGCCCGGGGGCCAACCTGTTGCATTCAAGCGTGTTCGCCAAAACCCCCTGCCAGCGACGTCGCCGCAGTTGTCTCCTTTCAGCCTGATGGTGTACCTCGCAGATACCAGGGGTGATCGTCGGCGTTCTCGACTCGAATTAGCAGCTCGGGGCGGCGCCGCTGGCTCCGTGCGCCTCTTCAACGCCTAGCAGCCCGTGGAAAAATGGATGCGGGTGTCGCGTCCGAGCTTTTGCGATCGGCGACAGGCGCCGGCGAGACCTCTCGTCCTGCCGGGTCTCTGACTCGCGTAGCGCCGGGCAAAAGCCCGTCCGTCTTGCGGGTTGCGGCGGCGCGCTCGCAACGCCATCCCACACCCTTTTTCCACTGCCTGCTAAGGACAGGGCCGGCTGCTTGTTGTCGGGTCGCCTCGCCGATGCAACTTTGGTTGAATGAGAAGAAAGCGATCAGTGACCGTGGCTCCCAAGACCGCCTCCCGTGAGGTGCAGCAGGACGAAAACCGCCACGCACAGCGGCGACGGCGAGGAAAATCTTGAGTCCCCAGTTGAGGGCGCTGGTCTTCTCGTTGTCAGAATTGAGGAGCGCGGGCCGGGTCGGCACGGGCATTCCTCCTGAGCGCGTCGCGCGCTCGTGCTGCTGCTTACGTTGTCCGTAACGAGTTCTGCCCCATGGCTTGTAAACCCCCAGCGTCGTGATCACGAGCAGGACCAGCACCGCAAGACCTGAATCGGCCAGAAGTTGGACTCCCAGCTGGCCGACATTGGGCAATGCTTCAGCCGCACTCGCCGAGACCCGTTTCGCCGCCTCCGCCACGGCCGTGAATTGGTGCAGCAGCAAAACGGCCGTCGCACCGAAAGTCAGCACAAATTTCACCAGAACCCAATAGTGCCGGAACAGGCCCCAGTGAGTTCCCAGTGACTGGACAAGTCCAGTCAGCAGCGCCGTGAGACCCAAGGGGACGATGAGAAATTCGCCGATCAGGTTCATGGCCACGTAAGCACCACGCACCGTTCCAGGATCCTGGCTTGTCAGACCGGCGACGCTCAGAACTAGAAAGCTTGCCACGGCGCCGAGCCAGCCGACCGAAGTGGTGACATGCGCGGTGAAGTTCAGCTTGTTCAGGGCGGGTGTCATCGGTGGGATATTCATGTTCGTTTTGAGCGTTTGAGAGTGGTCGCTTGCTCAGGTCCCTGAGTTCGATCTGTGACAGAGAGTGACCGCGCGCGCATCAGGGCCACGTGGCGGTAGGCCAGGTCCGTACTTCGAGCCAGGAACTCGGCGATCGCCGTCAGCTGATGGGCATCGAAGGTGTCCAGCAGCGAGGCCACGTCCTCGCGTATCGGGTCGAACACTTCCCGGATGTCTCGCTCGCGCTCCGGTCTCGGGTAGAGCGTTTGCTTACGCCGGTCGTGTGGGTCTGGTTCGCGTCGGAGGTACCCGGCCCGCTCCAGCCTGGCGACCACTCCGGTGATTGCTCCGCTGGTCAGGCCAGTGATCGCTGCCAGCTCGCTACCGGTCATCGTTCCACGGTCGCGCAACAAGTCGAGGCACTTGTGATCGGCCGGCCCGAGGCCCAAATGTTCCGCGACCCCGTGGTGAAATAGCACCGCCGCGGTGCTGTGTCGGCGGACCAGGCGTCGGGCGATCTCCTGTGCCAGGTGACGACGGCTCTGACGTGCCGCCTTCTCGACTCGCGGGTGCTTCAGAATCACTTAGAAGATAAGCTATGTCGTGAGGTACTCAGGTGTCAAGCGGATTGGCCCGGCGGCTCACCTGAGCTTCTTGTCCGCGGAAGGACTCTGCGAAAGAGTTTCCGCTGGCGGTCTCGGCGCTGACGAACGGTGAAATAAAAAGCCGGAAGAGAAGTCACTCCTCCGGCTGTGGCGGGCGATGGGTTTCCGATTCCGTTACTTCTTTGTCGAGCCCTCCGCGACCATGTCGATCCGGCTGACGGTAATGGCGTCACCCTTCATCTCACCCGTGAGCTTGACCTGGTGCGCGGCGTGCTCCTCGAGACCCGCGAAGCTCTGGTTCTCGATGTTGTAAATCTTGCCGCCCGCGACGAAGACGTACTTGCCGCCGCCCTTCACGCAGGCGATCGTGCAATCGTGATCCGTCATCTTCTTATCGCCATGCTCCGTCATGGACTTGTGCGACAAGCCGCACATGCTGTCGCTGACTTGTCCCGTCCAAGTCTGGTCATGGGCAACGGCAAACGAAGAGAGAAGCAGAAACCCGGCCATCAAACGCCTTAGGCGTTTCATTGAATCCTCCTGTTTTGGGAACGTAACAGCACAGAGGCACGCCTCATTTCCCCGATCGCTTCGGTCGACGTTGGAGGATGGAACGACTTGGAGACTT
>JBBQNC010000093.1:0-11279 GCA_038329555.1 Thermoanaerobaculia bacterium | reverse complement strand
CGCGTCCAGCACGACATTTTCCGGCTGCCCGTGGAGGTCCCGCAGGCGTCTGCCCGGAAGCGGCGGATCTACTGGATCTACGGGCTCGCCGCGCTCGCCTGGGTCGGGGTCATCATGATGTTCATCGGCGGGCTCTTCTACAACTTCTACGCCCGGTATTTCGGCGAGTTTGCGCTCCTCCTCTGCGCCCTGACGCTCGCGCGGGTCTTCAAGAAGCGGTTGAAGCTCGTGACGCGCACGGGACGGCTCTTCTACCTCGACAAGAAGGAGCTTCTGATGTCGCCCAGGAAACGCCGTCCCGTCCTCATCGCGGCCGCCGTCGCGCTCGTCGTCCTTCTCGTCCCGTGGTCGCGCCGGCGGATCTCCGTCGAATCGGTGCTCCGGCCGGAGACATCCGTGCGTCTCGAGGCGCCGGAGGACGCCACCGTCGCGGAGGTCCTCGCCCGCGAAGGCGAGGCCGTGCGCGCGGGGGCTCCCCTGTTCCGTCTCGAAAGCGGAGTAGTGGCGAGCGACGAAGCACGCGACGCCTCGCAGATGGAACGGATGCAGCGCTCGGTCAACGTCGCCCGGGAGCGGGGCCGCGCGTCCGAGGCCTTCGAAGCCGGCCAGCGCGAGGCCTCCGCCGCTGTCGCCCTCGAGAGCGAGCGATCCCGCACGAACAAGCTCGAGCTTCGCTCGCCGATCGCCGGACGCCTGCTGACGCCCCGGACGGAGGACCTGCTCGGCCGCTACGTCAAGAAAGGAACCCTGATCGCGGAAGTCGGCTCCGTCGGCCGCCTCCTCGCCGATCTGCCCGTGACGGAGCGGCTCGTCCAGGACATCGGCCC
Source organism: Thermoanaerobaculia bacterium (assembly GCA_038329555.1). Classification (GTDB taxonomy): domain Bacteria; phylum Acidobacteriota; class Thermoanaerobaculia; order UBA5066; family Gp7-AA6; genus JALYUA01. The sequence continues at coordinate 10,452 of JBBQNC010000093.1, read as the reverse complement.
GGGCTCCCGCGTCCGCGCTTACATCCCACAGCAGCCCCTCCGGGCGATCCAGGGAGAGGTCCTGCGGCTCTCGGCGGCGACGCTCGACGGCACCCGGACGGCGGGCCGCTCGGATCCCGCGGCCCCTCCCTCCTCGCCCGACAAGGTCGTGGCGGTCGCCGTCTTCGAAAATGCGGACGGGGTCTTGAAGCCCGGCGCGCTCGTCCGAGCCAAGATCTACGGCCGCCGGGCGTCGTACGGCGCGCGGAGCTGGCGCGTGCTTCGGGACTGGTTCCGTCGCATCGCCTGGTAGAAAAGGAAACGCCCCGCGGCGCGGGGCGTTTCGAGAGGCGATCCGGGGTCGGTTACATCGAGCTCTTGGCCGAGTTCCGGGCCGAATTCTTCATGGAGTGCTTCGCGGAGTGCTTCGCGGAGAGCTTCGCGGAGTTCTTGGCGGAGAGCTTCGCGGACTGCTTCGCCGAAAGCTTGGCCGAGTTCCGTGCGCTGAACTTCGCGGCGTTCTTCGCCGAGAGCTTCGCCGAGTTCTTGGCGCTGAACCGCGCGGCCGCCTTCGCGCTCAAACGCGACGCCGGCTTGCCGGGGGTGTTGAAGCCCGGGGTCGTTCCGAGACTGGAGACCCGGATCTCTTTCATGTCGTGGCCGATGCCTTCCTTGATCTTCGCCTTCTGCTCGTCGGTCAACTTGACTCTCACGTCGTTCGCCATTTTGTGGCCTCCTGTTGCCTTCCTGTATCGCAAGGACGGGACCAGAACGCGCCGCCAGTCAAGACGCTGACACGGAACGAGTTAACAAATCATCACCTCTCGGGAAACGATGAATTTTCCACCCGGAGATGAATTTTTCACCGGCCGGAGGGGCTAAAGGCCGTACTTCCGACACAGGTACTTGATCTGATTTCCGTCGAGCTTCAAGCGGCGCGCGGCCTCGGCCTTGACGCCCCCGGCCTGGCCGATCGCGTCCGCGAGGAGCTTGCGCTCGAACTCCTCGACGGCCGCCGCGAACGAGTCCGGCAGCTTGACGGCGGAGCCCCGAAGCTGCCGGAGCGCACGCGGCAGGTCTTCCTCTCCGATCTCCTCGCCCTCCGCGAAGAGCACCAGCATTTCAACGACGTGCTCGAGCTCGCGGACGTTCCCCCGCCACGGATGGGACTTCAGCCGATCGAGGACGGGGGCGGAGAGTCTCTTCTCGGGGAGGCGGTGGCGCGAGGCGAACTTGGCGAGGAAGTGGCCGGCCAGGAGGGGCACGTCCTCCGCGCGGTCCCGTAGCGGCGGGATTCGGAGCGGTACGGCGTGGATGCGGTAGAAGAGGTCCTCCCGGAAGGCCCCGTCGGAAACGCGCGCCTCGAGATCCTCGTTCGTCGCCGAGATGAGACGGAAGTCGACGGGAACGGTCCGGTTCCCTCCGACGCGCTCGACTACCCGCGATTCGAGAACCCGGAGCAGCTTGGCCTGGATCGCCGGGGAGAGGGTCCCGATCTCGTCTAAGAACAGCGTTCCGCCGTGCGCCTGCTCGAAGCGCCCCGCGCGGGACGCGATCGCCCCGGTGAAGGCGCCGCGCTCGTGCCCGAAGAGCTCGGACTCGGCCAGCCCTTCGGGGAGCGCCGACGCGTTCACCGCCACGAACGGCTTGGCGCGCCGGAGGCTGCGCTCGTGGATCGAGTGCGCGACGAGCTCCTTGCCCGTACCGCTCTCGCCCTGGATCAGCACGGTCACGTCCGACGGAGCGATCTTCTCGATGTCCCGGAAGAGCTTCCGCATTCCCGCGCTCTCTCCGATGAGCCGGTCGAAGGAGCCCTCCTCGCGGGCGCGCTCCCTGAGCGAACGGTTCTCGGCGAGAAGGCTCCGGCGCTCGAGCGCGCGCTTCAGGATCAACCGAAGCTCGGCGGCGTCGACGGGCTTGCGAAAGAAGTCGAACGCGCCGAGCTCGATCGCGCGAAGCGCCGCCTCCCGGTCCTTCTCCCCCGACATCATGACGACCGTGGCGTCCGGGTTGCGCCGCCTGGCCTCGGCGAGAAGACCGAAGCCCTCCTCCACCTCGCCGCTCGGCGGCAGGCGGAGGTCGAAGAGATAGAGGTCGTGGTCGGAGTCGAGGAGGGCGCGGCCCGCGTCGGCGTCCGTCACGCCCGTGACGTCGAAGGTGCCCTTGAGCGCCCAGACGAGCTGGTCGAGAAGGACCGCGTCGTCCTCGACGATCAGCACCCGTCCGAGGACGTTCTTGCCGGTCAAGAGGCCGCCGCGGTGGAGGCGAAGGAGAGCCGCACGACCGTCCCCGAGCCCCTCTCGCTCCTCACTCGTATCGTCCCCTTGTGATGCCGCACGATCTGGCTCGCCGTGAACACGCCGAGCCCGACGCCGTCCGGCTTCGTGGTCTGGAACGGCCGGAAGAGCCGCTCCCGCACGAACTCCGGGGACATCCCCGCTCCGTTGTCGATGACCTCCACGACGGCGCGGGACCGGCCGCCCGAGCCCGACGTGAAGCTCCGGACGACGACCTTGCCGGCGGGCCCCGCCGCCTCGAGAGCGTTCTCGATCAGGCTCTCGAGCGCGTCGCGGAGAAAGTAGGGATCCCCCCAGACCGCGGGAACCGCGCCCAGTGAGAGCGAGAGGACCGCCAGGCGGGAGGACTCCTCGGGGGTGATCCGGGCGCCCCGCCGCGTCGCGCCCCCGGCGATCGCGCGGACGATCCCATTCAAGTCGAGCTCGACCTTGATCAGCACGGCGGTGTCTTCGCCGCCGAACCGCTCGACGATCCCTCCGAGCCGCTCGATCGTCGATGTCAGGAGCTCGCGGAGGGAGCGCTGGAACTGAGGGTCGGCGTAATGCTCCTCCATATTGGAGCGAAGCATCTGAAGCCGGAAGCCGACGTTCTTGATGTCGTGGAGGAGCACGCGATCGAGGGCGGACTTCAGGCGGGGGGACGCCCTTCGCCGGCGACCCGGGGTCACGATCTGTGAGGGCTGGTCAGCCGGACCTGGACGGCCACGCCGGGCCGGAGCATCGGCTGGGCGGGGTCGCGGCGCACGCGGACAATGACCTCGAACGTCCCGCTGCCGGGATCGACGGTCGGTCCGATGTACTCGACGGAGCCGGTAGCGCGCGATCCGGGAAAGCTCGTCGGCATCACCTCGACCGGGGCGCCCCGGCGAATGTTGAGCAGCTCCTTCTCGGGAACGTAGATTCGCGCCAGAAGCGGCTCGAACGCCGTCACCTTGAAGAGCGCGACGGCCTGGTCCTCGATGACCTTCTGGCCGATCCGGGCGAGCTTCTCCGTGACCACTCCTGCGAACGGTGCGCGGATGATCGTGTAGTCCCGAATGGTCCGGGCCTTCTCGAACGCCGCGGTCGCGACGCCGAAGCGCGCCTTCGCGGTGTCGAGGTCCGCGCGCGACACGACACTTCCCTCCGACAGAGCCTTCGCGCGGTCGTACTCCGCACGCCGCAGCTCCATGTCTTCCTTCGCCTGCCGCACGTCGGCGTCGGCCGAGCGCGGATCGAGGGTCGCGAGCGCCTGCCCCTTGGCGACGGCACTTCCCCGCTCGACGGCGATCGTCTCGATGACCCCCGTGATGCGGGCGGAGACGACGACCTCCTGGTCCACCATCAGGTGCGAGGAATAGACCCCGGCGGCGGACGCGGCCGGGCCCGAGGCCCCGGCGGGTCCGGTCGCGAGCAGGACGACAAGAGCGAGGGTTGAATTCACCATCTAACCGGTTGGCGGGGAATGGTATCTCACGAGAAGGCCGGCGAACCGCACGCCCGAGTGCCGGCGGGCAGCTTGCGAGTCAGCCGGTACGATGAGTGACCGAAGCCGGCCGGACCCCCCGAGGGCCGGCCGGCCGTCAGCGGCGGGAAACGGAGAGGGACTCGACGGCCGACTGAAACATCTTCAATCCCGCATCGTTGCCGAGGAGCGCCTCCGAGCACCGGTCGGGGTGCGGCATCAGGCCCACGACGTTGCGCTCGCGGGACACAATTCCCGCGATGGCCCTGTCGGCGCCGTTCGGGTTGGCGGCGTCCACGACGTTGCCCCGCTCGTCGCAGTAGCGGAAGAGGACGCGGCCCTCCGCCTCGAGCTCGTCGAGCGTCGAGGGGGGCGCGGTGTAGTTGCCTTCCATGTGGCCGATCGGCATCCGGACGACCTCACCCGGGGCGTAGAGCCGCGTGAAGGGCGTGTCCGGATTCTCGACGCGCAGGAAGACGTCGCGGCAGACGTAGCGGAGGCCGCGGTTGACCCGCATCGCGCCCGGCAGGAGCCCCGCCTCGAGCAGTACCTGGAAGCCGTTACAGATCCCGAGGACGGGTCCGCCGTCCCTCGCGAACTTCGCCACGCTCTCCATCACGGGCGAGAACCGGGCGAGCGCGCCCGCGCGCAGGTAGTCGCCATACGCGAATCCCCCCGGGATGATCACGGCGTCCGCGCCCTTCAGGTCCCGGTCGGCGTGCCAGACGTATTCGGCCTCGCAGTGGAGAAGCTCGCGCGCGACGTGCTCGCAGTCCTGGTCGCAGTTGGACCCGGGGAAGACGACGATCGCGAACTTCACGAAGCGTTCATCCGACGATCCGCACGTCGTATCGCACGATGACCTTCACGAAGCGCTCATCCGACGATCCGCACGTCGTATCCCTCGATCACCGTGTTCGCGAGCAGCTCCTCCGCCATCTTCCGCGCCTCGGCCTCGACGGAGCCCGCGTCCCTGCCGGCGACGTCCAGGAAGAACACCTTCCCGGCTCTCACGCTCTCGACGGAGGAGTGGCCGAGTCTCACCAGGGCGGCGGCGATGGCCTTGCCCTGAGGATCGAGGATGCCCTCGCGCGGATAGACCCGGACTTCGACCTTCACGCGTCGAACGGATCGTATCCGAGGATCTGGTCGGCCACGTCGCACGACGCGGCGGAGCCGGCGAGCTCGAGCGCCTGGGCGAGCGCGGCCAGCGCGAGGGCGGGAGCGTTGTTGGTCCGCGAGAGGTGCGTCGCGACGACCCGCTTCAGGGCAGGGCCGGCGCAATTCCGGATCGCGAGGGCGGACTGCCGGTTCGAGAGGTGTCCCCAGCCGCCCGAGATGCGCTTCTTCAGGAAGTACGTGTACGGGCCGTCGCGGAGCATGTCCTCATCGTGGTTGAACTCCAGGAGAAGCGTCGTGGCGCCGCGCAGAAAGGCGACGAAGGACGGCTCGACCCGGCCGAGGTCGGACGCGATCACGAGCCTCGCCTCGTCCCCCTCGAACGCGTACGCCACCGACTCGTTGGCGTCGTGCGGCGTGGCATAGGCCCGATACCCGAGGGCGCCGATCCGCCCTTCGCGCAGGGGATCCACGGGGACGAAGGGGGAAAACAGGTCGCCCTCGAGGCCGAGCGCCGCGGCGGTGCCGGGCGTCGTGAAGACGGGGCATCCCCACCGGCTCGAAAACGTGAGCGCGCCCGAGGAATGGTCGTTGTGCTCGTGGGTGACGAAGATTCCGGCGATGGACTCGGGCTCCATGCCGCGCTGTCTCATGCGGCGCTCGATCTCGCGCCCCGACAGCCCCGCGTCGACTAAGACACGCGTCCCGCCGCTCTCGACCACACACGCATTCCCGCCGGACCCCGAGGCGAGAACGATGACACGCATGGAAGACGAGATTAGCAGATGCGGAAAGAAAACCGGTATGAGTTATGCGGTTGTGAGTTCTGCGTTCTGCGCGGGCGATCCATCCAAAAACGACTGAAAATCGATAATCGAAAGCTGAACCGAGAACTCAGAACTGGAAACTGAAAACTGGAAACTGAAAACTGAAAACTACCGCGCCCGCTCCGCGAGAGCGGCGACGGTCCGAAGCGTGCCCATCGCGACGATGCTCGAACGGCTCGCGCACCGCGCTTCGATCCGCAGCACGTCGTCGGGACCCACGCCGTCGAGCCGGATCTCGAAGGCCCACCGTCGTCGCGCCGCACCGGACGCGGCGGCCGCGGAAAAAGCGCGCTCCTCCCCGCCGACCCAGAACGCGACGTCGAGCGCCGCGTCGGCCTCCGCCCAACCCGATGCCGCGAGAGCCTCACCCGGCCGGATGTCGAGGAAGTCGAGCTCGCCGCGGGGAAAGATCGGGATCGCCGCGCCGGCCGACCGGTTCGAGAGCGGCGGCCGCTCGAGCAGATAGAGGTCCTGATGGCCGCAGAGCCCGAACGGCACGCCGTGGAGCGCGCTTTCACGATCTGTGACGCGCTCGACGACGGATTGCACGAACTCGGGCGAGGCCCACGATGTTCCGTACGCGATGGGATCGAGGCGGCGGGTCTCGCTCTCCGGCCGGAAGACGAGCCCGCCCGAACCGTCGGCCGGCCCCGGCAGCAGTGCGGGGCCGTGGACGCTGAAGACGAGGAGCCCGCCAGGCTCCAGCAGCCCCCAGAGGACCGCGAGCCACTCCTCGAAGGACGGCGCCGGCAGGTGACTGAAGAACGAAGCCGCCGTGATCGCGTCGAACCTGCGGCCCGGCCGGAAAACCGCCGGCTCCGAGGTGGAGAGGAAGCCGCGGACGCCGAAGAGGCGCTCCTGGAAGGCGACCGCCTCCGCGTCGATCTCGGAAACGGAGACCGATCCGGGAGGCAGCGTGCGGGTCAGGAATCGGGTCGCGCGGCCGAATCCGCTCGCGAAGTCGAGCAGGGACTCGGGTCCGCTGTTCCCGAAGCGCCACGCGAGGGCGGCGAGGAAGGCGTCGGCGATCTGCCTCCCCTTCTCGAAATAGAGGATCGCCGCCGCGTCCTCGGAGCCGCGCAGCGAGCGGAGGTTGTAAAGGTACATCTCGTCGGCCGCGGCGATGTCGGAGACGAAGAGAGGGTCGGCGCCCGTCAGCCGCGCGAGGAATTCCGCGGCCGGTGGCGAGAGAGGCACGGACCCGGTCCCCGCCGGGCGTCCGGAGGCGGATGTGTCCCGGGTCATCCGGACGGCGGCCGTTTCACCGTTTCACCGCTTCACCGCTTCACCGCCCGGTGGAGCCGAATCCCCCGTCGTCCCGTGCGCTCGGCGGGAGCGTCTCGACCGCCTCGAAGCGCGCCCGGGCGACCGGCGCGAACACGAGCTGGGCGATCCGGTCCCCTCGCTCGATCGTGACCGATTCGCCGCCGAGGTTCGCGACGATGACCTTGATCTCTCCCCGATAGTCGCTGTCGATCGTCCCGGGAGCGTTCAGAGCCGCGAGCCCCTGCCGCGCGGCGAGCCCGCTGCGCATGCGCACCTGCCCCTCGAACCCCTCGGGGATGGCGACCGCGATCCCCGTCTCGATCAGGGTCCGCTCGCCGGGCGCGAGAACCCGGGGAGACGAGACGGCCGCCCGCAGGTCGCACCCCGCGGCCCCGGCCGTCGCATAGGACGGCAGCCCCAGCCCCTGGCCGTGAGGCAGCACCGAGATCGCGACGAGCAGTTCTTGCATGGAGACGGAGAGTAATGCAGAGGAACCGGCCCGCGCTCCCGCAGTGTTCTAAGCGAAGCGCTCTCTCGGCCGCCTGTTCGCGAAGCGAATGCCGCGGCCGAAAGCCCCTAGAGGGCGCCGGCGAGATCAGGAGCGGAGATCGGGAGCTTGCCGACGTTGCCGACGACGGCCAGCGAGAGCACCCGCCCGTCGAAGAGGCGATGGGCCTCCTCGCCGACGTCGTCCGCGGTCACCAGCTCGATCCGCGAGGTGAGCTCTTCCGGAGAGGCGACCCGGTGGAAGTAGAACTCCTGCCGCGCCTGCGACGACATCCTCGAGACCGTCGACTCGAGCGCGAGGATCATGTTTCCCTTGAGGTTCTCCTTGGCGCGCGAGAGCTCCCGGGGCCGGACGCCGTCACGCTTCAGCTTCTTGAGTTCCCGGAGGGTCACCTCGATGACGCGTCCGAGGTTCTTCGGGGCGCAGGCGGAGTAGATGGTCTCGTAGCCCCCCAGCCGGTAGGAGTTCAGGGAGGACGCCACGGAGTACGCCAGCCCGCGCTTCTCGCGAACCTCCTGGAACAGGCGCGAGGACATTCCGCCCCCGAGCACGATGTCCAGGAGGTTGGCGGCGAACCGCCGCTCCGAGGCCTGGCCCGGGCCCTCGACGCCGAGACAGACGTGGACCTGCTCCAGGCCCCGCCGGGACTTCAGCTGGAGGTGCTGGTGCCCGCGCGGACGCCCTCCCGTCTCGCCGCCCCTCCGCCTGGCGGAGGAGGACCGGGCGCGGCGGCGCCGGAAGAGCCTCTCGACCGCGGCGACGCACTCCGCCGCGCGGACGTGCCCGGCAATCGAGATGATCACGTTGTCCGGCGTGTACCGCGAGCGGTAGTAGCGGTACAGGTCGGCGAGCCCGATGCTCTTCACGGTGTCCGCCGTCCCCAGGATGGGCGCGCCGAGAGGGTGCGTGGGCCAGAAGGAACGCACGAACATCTCGTGGACCAGATCGTCCGGGTCGTCGTTCGCCTCGCCGATCTCCTCGAGGATCACTCCGCGCTCGACCTCGATGTCCACCGCCTCGAAGGCCGGCGAGAGCACAAGGTCGCCCAGGAGGTCGAGCGCCTCGGCAAAGTTCGAATCGAGCGTGTGGGCGTAGAAGCCGGTGTACTCCTTCGTCGTGAAGGCGTCGACGTCGCCGCCCAGGCGGTCGATCGCCCGGGCGATCTGGACCGTCGAGCGGCGGTCGGTCCTCTTGAAGAGGACGTGCTCGAGGAAGTGGGAGATCCCCTGTCTCGCCGGATGTTCCTCTCCCGAGCCCGTGCCCACGAAGAATCCGAGGGCGAGCGAGCGGACGTCCTGCATCTCGTCCACGAGGACGGTGGCGCCGTTGTCGAGGGTGAATTTCTGGACCATGAGGGGGCTCCCGGTGGGCGAGACGTATTCTACCGTGCCGTCCCGGCGGGGACGCCGAGAATTAAAGGCCAGAAGAAGAAGGAGTTAGCTCACTTTATAGGCGTGGGCTGTCCCGGCGGCGTCCCTCCGGGCATGCGCAGGGTGTCGGAATTGAACGAGCCGCTCCCCTCGCGGTCCGCGTCTCCGACCCGGAAGATCCATTCGTCGTAGAAGCGCTGGCCTCGCCATTCCTGCAGGGCCTCCTTGTGGACCTTCGATCGGACTCCGACGATCGGACCGGCGACCTCGTTGTTGGCGGGGCTGCCGAAACCGGGGGTGGGGGTGGGCGAGGGCCGGCGGCCTTCCGAACTCGGCGTCGTGCCCGAACCGGACAGACCGTTGGCCTGCGGGTTGGCTTCGGGGGTGTTGAAGATCACGAGGTGCCAGTCGTTGCAGTTGCAGATCGGATCCTTCCAGAGCTTCCGGATCGTGCGCGGGTTGTTCTCGTACATCTCCTTCAGCGTGTTGGGATACCGGCCGAATCGCCGCTGGAAGAGTCCGATCCCCCGCGCGTACTGTTTCCCCCGGAAGATGAGCTCCTGCTCGCGGTCCCGTTTCCCGATGTTTCCGAGAGCGGGGGCGACCGCGGCGATCGCGATCGCGAGCAGGAGCATGCCGATCACGACCGCGACCATGGTGTAGCCGTCCTCGCGCCCTTGGGGAGCCCCCATCCTCCGCCCATCCGCTTCTCGAATGGGTCTAACCATTACCCATTACCCATTACCCATTACTCACGACTCACTACCCCTTACCAGTCCTTGTACAGCGTTCCGTCGAGAGCCTTCGCCGGAGATCCGCTGTGGATGTCGATGATTCCAGGGGTCGTGGGGGCGCCGGAGTCGGCGCCGGACGAGCTGTCGGAGGGCGCTTCTTCCAGGGCGATGACCCAGGTATCGGCGGACTTCGTCATGGGATCCAGGGGAATCTTCCGAAGGTAGCCGTCCGTGACGAGCGTCTGGAGGTCGGGCGGGTAGTTTCCCTTGTCTCCGTGGTACTGGTCGATCGTGCTGCGCATCGCGAAGAGGTCCTCGCGGAGGGCCGCCTCGCGCGCCCGTTGCGGAGAGTCCCGGAGCGCCGGCACCGCGATGGCGGCCAGGATTCCGATGATCGTCATGACCACCAGCAGCTCCAGGAGGGTGAAGCCGGACTCCCCCGGTATGCCGGCGCCGCGCGCCCCGTGCACCCCGTGAGCCCCGTGAGCCTGTTGTCCCGCCCCGCCGATGCGAACGGTCTTGTCCATCACCAGTCCTTGTAAGAGGTCCCGTCGATCGCGCGGCCATTCGACAGCGAGTAGACGTCGTAAATGTTCTGCCCGCCCCACGAAAAAGTCTTCGCGTCGTCCTGGTAGGAGCGCATCCCCCACTCGGCCTTCTTAATCATCGGGTCGACGGGGATGCGGCGGAGAAACTTCGCCTTCTTGTCGATCTGGCCCACGACTTTTACGCCGTCGACGAGGGTGTCCAGGTCCGGCGGATATCCCTCGGAACCGAGCTGCGGGGGGATCAGGCCCGAGTCGGAGTACTGCTTGTACTTGTCGATCGCGTCTCGCATCATGCGCAGTTGGAACTTGAGCTCGAGCTCGTCCTGCCGCTTGAGGGTGTAGCGCACCACGGGGATCGCC
>JBBQNC010000092.1:0-11309 GCA_038329555.1 Thermoanaerobaculia bacterium | reverse complement strand
GAACCGCCACGTCGCCCCGCGGTCGAACGTCTCGTAGATGCCGCCGTCGCATCCCACCACCAGGTGGTCGGTCAGGTCGGGGTCGATCCACATGGCGTGGTTGTCGGGATGCTTCGACGGCTCGCCGAGCTTGTGGAAGGTCTTTCCACCGTCCTCCGTCACCTGGATCCACACGTCCATCGAGTAGACGCGGTCCCTTTCCCTGGGGTCCGCGAAGATCTCGTTGTAGTACTGGGGGCCGCCCGGCACGTAGTCGCCGCGCTTCTCCCAGGTCTCGCCCCGGTTGGTGGATCGGTAGAAGCCGCCCGCCTTGTTCGCCGCCTCGATGACCGCGTAGACGATGTCCGGGGCCGCGGGCGAGACCGCGAGCCCGATGCGGCCCATCTCCTCCTTCGGAAGTCCCGACGTGATCTTGGTCCACTTCGCGCCGCCATCGACCGACTTGTAGATCGCGGACTCCGGCCCGCCGTCGATCAGTGTGAAGACGTGGCGCCGCCGCTGGTACGCCGCGGCGTACATCGTGTCCGGATCCCGCGGGTCGATCGCGACGTCCGTGACTCCCGTGTTCTCGCTCACGGTGAGCGAGGCCGTCCAGGTCCTGCCGCCATCTTTCGTCTTGTAAAGGCCGCGGTCGCCGCCGGGCCCCCACAGTGGCCCCTGCGCCGCGACGAAGACGACGTTCGAGTCGCGGGGGTCGATCAGGATCTTCGAGATGTGCTCGGAGGCCTTCAGCCCCATGTTCTTCCACGTCTCGCCGCCGTCGGTCGACTTGTAGACGCCGTCGCCGTAACCGACCACCCGCTGGCTGTTGTTCTCGCCGGATCCCACCCACACGACGAAGGGATCCCGGGGGTCGATCGTGACGCACCCGATCGAATGAGAAGTCTCGGCGTCGAAGACGGGCTGGAAGGTCGTCCCCGCGTTCGTGGTGCGCCACACTCCGCCGTCGGCGGACGCGACGAACCAGCGGCTCGGGTTCTTCGGGTCGACGGCGAGGTCCACGACGCGCCCGGACGTGAGCGCGGGTCCGATCGACCGAAGCTCCAGGCCCGCGAAGGTCTCCGAACGATAGCCGCCCTTCGCGGGCGGTTCCTTCTCCGCGTTGACGCCCTTGCCCGTCTTCGGGCCGGTTCGCTCCTCGCGGGACGGTTCCTTGCGGGACCGCACGAGCGGGTCCTGCTCCTTCTGGGCGGCCGAGGCGGCGCCCGGGGGAGCCGGAGTCGGCGGCGGCGACGGGGCCTTCGTCGGCTCCTGAGCGACGAGGAGAAGGGGCGAGGCCAGAAGCAGGATGGCGAAAACCGGGCGCAGCATCGCTCTCACGGATCCTCCTCGTACGGTCGGTCTGCGACACTCTACGGGAGGAGGGTTCGCGGGTTTTTGGGAATCCCAAAAGAAAAGCCCCCGCGAGAGCGGGGGCGCGGGCGGCTCCGAAGCGGATGGCGCGCTATTTCGACGGAGCGGGGGTGCGGTCGGGCGTCGGAGCGCTTCCGGCTCCCGGAGTCGCCGAACGCGGGGTCGTCGGGGTCGTCGGGGTCGTCCAGCCCGACGGGGTGGAGCTCGCCGCGGGTGTGCGGGCCGTTCGCGGCGTTCCCATCGTGTCGACCGGACCCGGAGTCGCCATCGTTCCCGGGTATCCGGGAGTGCCGGTCATGCCGGGTGTCCCCGTCGCGCCGGGCGTCCAGGTTGTCCCCGAGCTCCCGCTCATGCCGGGAGTCGCGCTCCAGCCGGGAGTCCCGCTCATGCCCGGGGTGCCGGTCGTGCCGGTCGTGCCGGGCATCCCGGAAGTCCCGGACATTCCGGGTGTTCCGGTCATCGCGGGAGAGCCCATGGCCGGTGAGGCGCCCTTCGAGCCCGTCGTGCGCCTGGCCTGGCCGCGGACCCACGCCTCGCAGCGGCTCCGGCTCGTAAACTTCGGGTTCGAGTAATTCTTCCAGCCGTTCTTCGCGCAGTTGGACCGCGACATCGGGTGGTCGCTCGATCCGGCGTTCGGGCTCGTCATGCCCCCGCCGCTCGGAGCGGCGGCAGTCGGCGGGACCGGCTGGCCGGGCGCCGTCGAGTAGGGGCCGGACCCGGAGACGGCCGTCCGTCGAGCCTCCGGAGCCGGTGGCATCGCGGACGAGACGGGTGTCTGATTCATACCGGGAGTCGCTCGCGGGGACGAGGTCTGAGCGCTCGACGTTGCCGAGAGCGCCAGGACGGCCCCGAGGCCGAGAGCGCCCGAAATCCACTTGTTCATGATTTTGATCTCCTTTCGGCGGCTCATCGCCGCGCGAGGAAACCACTGCAAGGGGAGTACCGGGCGATTCGTCTCCGTTCGTACGGGCGCGGAGGGTCCGGCGTCCGTCCTTTTAGGAGGCCACCGCCGCGGGCCGGCACTGCTCGCAGGGGTGGTACCCCGCGGCGACCGCGGCGCGCACGGACCGGAAACGCACCAGGTTGTCGTGAACGAGCGACTCGATGCCGCCGCACGTCGGGAAGCAGAAATAGTGTCCGGCTTCGTTGCCGAGGTATCGCGTTCCCGAGGCGGCGAGCCGCTCGATCGTCCGGGGCTGCGCGCCCTCCTTCTCGAGCAGGGTTCGCTTGGCCGAGCGCCCGAACACGTAGTCTCCGATCGTTCCGTCGCTGCGCACCACGCGATGGCACGGGATGAAGAGAGGCACCGGGTTGTGCCCGAGAGCGCTCCCCACGGCGCGGACGGCTTCCGGCCGCCCGATCTCCCGGGCGATCCACCCGTAGGGCCGCACTTCGCCGCGCGGAATCTCGAGCGCCTTTCGCAGGACGGCCTGCTCGAACTCCGAGAGACCGGAGAGATCGAATCGCGCTCCGCGGGCGGCCCCCGAGTCGAGGCGCCGGAGGACGGCGCGGATCTCGCGCGGCGCCGGAGACGGCGATGGGAACACCGCGCGGCCGTGCCGGAGTCGGAACGCCCGCTCGAAGCGCGCCGCCGATTCCGTGCGGAGGACGAAGGAGATTCCCCGCGGCCCGCGCGCCACGAAGACCGTGCCGACGGGGGAGGGGAGCTTCCAGTAGGTGTCGGCGAGACCGATCCGGCGGAGCACGGAGGAAGCGAGGGAGGCGGGAGCCTTCCCGCCTCCAAGGCGTCGAAGCGCCCGCGCGAGAGCCATGGTGTCGTCGGGAGTCTGTCGGATCTTCATCGGATGACCTCCAGCGCGCGTGGGCGCGCGCTCCGGGAATTCGAAAGCGAAACGCGCAGTGCGTTGATCGCCCGATGGACGTTCGACTTGGCGGTGCCGAGCGGCTGGCCCAGGACGGCGGCCACTTCGGCGATCGGCAGCTCTTCGACGTAACGGAGAATGAGCGCCGTCCGGAACCGTGCCGGAAGAGCCTGGACGAGCGTCGCGATGTCGGCGCGCTGGCACGACTTCTCCAGCAGCCGGTCAGGCCTCTGCTCGGGATCGCCGCTCGGATCGAGCGCCGGTCTCCCATCCTCGCCCCGACCTCCCGCCGTTTCCAGGGAGACCGTCGCGTGACGTTTGCGGCGAAAGCGATTGCGCGCGACGTTCAGCGCGATCTGGTAGAGCCACGCGCGCAACGCGAGAGACCGGACCCGCTCCGCCGGGTAGGTCTTCAGCGCGCGGTACGCGCGCACGAAGGCGTCCTGCGCGACCTCCTCGGCGTCCTGGCGGTTGCCGCACAGCCTCATCGCGAAGCCGAAGAGCCGGTCCTGGTACGTCGAGACGAGGCGTTCGAAGGCGGCGTCGACGTCGCGGGCCAGCTCCGACTCGAGGCTCTCTTCGTGCGGCATCTCGGGGCCTTTCGCGTCGCGAGCACTGCCGGGGATCAGGCGAAGGCCGGGCACTGGCCGGCCACCCTTCCCCGGGGCCCGGGATCGCGGTGTTTCCGGTGACGATCGTCGCATGGCATCGGCCTCCGGAGAAGAAACACGCCCCGGGGAGCGAAGGTTGCGCCGTTTCGCAAGAATCCGATAGCGGCGCGCCCGCGCCCCCCGCCATCCTTGCCCAATGCGCCGCTCGATTCTCTGGTGCTTCGCCGCGCTGCTCGCCGCAGCGGGCGAGGCCGCGCCGGGGCCGACGCCGAAGGACGCCGTCAGTCCCCCGTCCGTCGAGCCGCGGCCTGTCGCGCCGTGCCGCGCGAAGAGAGTACGCCGGACTCGACTTCTGGATCGGGGAATGGGAGGTCCGGAGCTCTCCGGGCCAGCCGGACGCTGGAGAGCCGGCGGGACGCAGCGTGGTCGAGAAGCTCGCCGAGGGGTGCCTCCTGCTCGAGAGCGACACCGCGGGCCCGTACTCCGGGAAGAGCCTGAACTTCTTCGACGTGGTGCTCGGGCGGTGGCGGCAGACCTGGATGGGGAGCGAGGGCGGGGCGAGCGAGTTCGCCGGAACGGCCGGCGACGGGGTGATGCGTTTCGAAGGGGAAACGCACCTCCCGGACGGGCGGAAAGTGCTGCGGAAGATGGTCCTGACGCGGCTCGGCCCGGATCGGGCCCGACAGCACTTGGAGCTCTCCCGCGACGGGGGCCGGAGCTGGACGTGAACTACGACTACACGTACCTGCGCCTTCGCCCGCGCGCTCTGGGTAGTTGTCGGTAGTCAGTTGTCAGTTGTCAGTTGTCAGTTGTCGGTTATGAGTCATGAGTCATGAGTTGTCGGTTGTCGGCTGTCGGTCTCTTCCCGGGGCTCGAACTGAGAACTGAAGACCGAAAACTGACAACTGAAACTCAGTTGACGGGACCGTGAAGGGGGGGACCCTCACTTCAAGGTGAGATACACGGTGACATCCTCGCCGCGCAGCGTGACGCGGTTCTCCTCGATTCCCGCGATCGTCAACCCTTCTATGACGCCGCCCACGGGAAGAACCCGGCCGTTCAGAAGCGCGACGGGGCTCGTCTCGGAGTAGACGATTCCCCCGAGCTCGACCCTCGAGCCGTTCGGCGCGGTGAGCTCGCCCGTGTACGTGCGTCCGTCGCCGAGCCGTGCCGGCGGAGGACGGCCGGCCGGGGGGGCGGGAGCGGGCCTGGGCCCGGCGGCCGAGGACGAAGGCGGAGCCGCGGCAAGAGCCCGCCCGGCTTCGCTCGCCCTTCGAGACAGGGTCGCGCCCGGGGGGGCGCCCGGCCGCTCCCTTCCTGCTGCTGAGGCCGCCGTGTTCGAAGAGGATTCCGCCGGGCGGGGCGCCGCGACGGTCGAAGCGGGCGCCTCCGCCACCGATCCGGTCGGCGCCGGCGAGGACACGGGTCTCGCCGGTGCCGCGAGACCGGACGCGGAGGACCTCGCGGCACCCGAACGCGGCCGCTGTCCGGGATGCAGGGCGATGAAGACGCCCGCGGCGATCGCGACGGCGGCGCCCGCCCCGATCGCGAACGGCTTGCGCGACCGGCGCCGCGACGGCAGGGGCGCGTAGGCCCACGGATCCTGGGCGGCCCGCGACGGTGCCGCGGCTCCGGCCGACGCGGCCTCGTGCGCCTGCTCGCGCGCCCGCTTCAACGCGTCGTCGATCAGGCTCACGACGTGTGGCCCTCGAGCTCCCGGATCGCGCGGCGGATCCCGCGCGCGTCCAACCGGTCGGTCCCGTTGACGTAGCCGTACAGCAGGGCCTTGTCGCACACGGCGTTGACGAGCCTCGGGATGCCGCGCGCGTACCCGTGGATCCGCCGAATCGCCCATGGCGTGAAGGAGGGCCGCCCGTTGCCGCCGGCGACGCGCAGCCGGTGGGCGATGTAGCGCTCCGTGTCTTTCCGCGACAGGGGTCTCAGGTGATAGCGCACCGTGATCCGCTGTCGGAGCTGGCGCAGAGCGCGGTTCTCGAGCTTCTCGCGGAGCTCGGGCTGGCCGATCAGGACGATCTGAAGGAGCTTGCGCTGGTCCGTTTCGAGATTGGAGAGCAGCCGGACCTGTTCGAGCAGGTCGTCGTCCAGGTCCTGCGCCTCGTCGATGATCAGCACGACGTCGTTGCCCGCCGCGACCTGCTCGAAGAGAAACGCGTTCAGCATGTCGGCGTAGCTCGCCCGATCGAGCTTCCGCGGCTTCAACCCGAGATCGATCAGGATCGCTCGAAGAAGCTGCGTGCTGGTCAAGATCGGGTTCAGGATGAGCGCCGTTTTGAAGCTCGGCCCGAGCTCCTCCAGGATCGCGCGGCAGATGGTCGTCTTGCCGGCGCCGACCTCACCCGTGATCTGGATGAACCCCTTGCGCTCGCGGATCCCGAAGAGGACGTGGTGGAACGCCTCGCGATGCTGGTCGCTGAAGAAGAGGAACCGCGGATCCGGCGTGATGTGGAAGGGCGGCTCGCGAAGACCGTAGTATCCGACGTACATCTCCGGACAACTTAGCACCGGAGAGGGGCTGTTTTCCCCCCGGGAACGGGCCCCTCAGAAGCCCCAGAGGGCGAGCTCGTTCAACAGGGTCGATACCTCGGGGTGCTCCGCCAGCTCGCGATAGAGCCAGCCGTGCTTTTCCTGGACGGCCGTCAGCTGATCGCGGAGCCGCGCGGCGTCGCGGTCCGCCGCGGCCCCTCGCAGGCCCTCGAGCGAGCCGCGGGAATCCTCGTCCAGACGTTGGCCGATCTTCTCGTGGAGGGCGTCGAACGCGCCCCGGACCCGCGACTCGTGATCATCCGTGCCCATCGGTCACCCCCAGACGCTCCGCATTCTCTCGCAAGATTCCGATAGTGGCCGCGCGCGGGAATCCGTATGGTGCCCGAGCCCCTCAGAAAAAAGGGAGACCTCATGACGAACTCGGGACGATTCGCCGCCGCCCTGGCCGCGGCCGGGCTCGCGCTGACCTGGTCGGCCTCCGCAGAGCAGCCGCCTCCAACGCCGACGGCGGCCCCGAAACACTGCGTGTCCGCCGACCACCGGCAGTTCGACTTCTGGATCGGATCGTGGGACGTGTTCGGACCCAAAGGGAAGCCGGTCGGGGCCAACGAGATCCGGCCGATCCTGGGCGGCGCGCTGCAGGAGAACTGGACCGGCGCCGGGGGCGTCTCGGGGACGAGCCTGAACGCGTGGGACGCCGGCCGCGGGGGGTGGCACCAGACCTGGGTGGACACCGGCGGGGACGTCCTCTACCTGGACGGCAAGTTCGCCGACGGCCGGATGGTGCTCTCGGGATCCCAGAAGGGCGCGGCCGGCGGCGCGGTCGACAACCGCATCACCTGGGAGCGCATCGGCGGGAACCCCGACCGCGTACGCCAGCTCTGGGAGTCCTCCCGCGACGGCGGGAAGACCTGGACGGTCTCCTTCGACGGGATCTATGTGCGGAGGAAATGAGGGGAGACTGTCCGCGGGACGCGCGGCGTGTCCTTCCGCACGTCGGACGGCGTGACGCCGAACTCCCGGCGGAAGGCCGCGGTGAAGTGGCTGTGGCTCGAGTACCCGAGATCGAGAGCGACGGCCGTCAGATCGCGCCCGGACTGGCGGAGAAGCTCGAGCGACGCCGCGAGCCGCAGCCGGTCGCGAAACGCGTGCAGGGTTCCTCCGGTCTCCTTCCGGAAAACGCGACAGAGGCGAAACGCCGAGACGCCGAGCGTTTCGGCCACGTCGGCGAGGCTGGCCGGCCGGCGGAACGCCCGCGCGAGCTCCTCCCTCGCGGCTGCCGCGAGGTCGCGGTCGGTGCCGCGGGCTCGCCGGGCTCGTCCGTTGAGGCGGACGGACGGTCCGAAGGCCGCGGCGAGCAGGCGGCGAAGCACCCCCACCATCCTCTCTTCGACGCCGAGCGGCTCCGGGCGATCGCCGCGCGACAGGACGTCGACGATCCGGCGCTGCTCGAGGTAGGAGCGCGGATCGCTCGGTCCGCAGGGGAGCCGGAAGGGCGCCGACGGCCGGTCCGCCGCCGCCGGGTCGACCTCCGAGAGAGCGGCCGTGAGGATGGCCGGAGAGAACGCGAACCACTCGCAGCGGTCCGGCTGCGCGTGGACGCTGTCGCGGCGATAGACCTGCCCCCGGTTGTAAAAGGTGACGACGTCCGGCCCCGCCATGAACGGGGCGCCGCCCTCGTGCGTGATCCGTACGACCGTGCGGGGGAAGACGACGATGTGCCGCTGGATTGGCCCGGAATCGCGGAAGAGCGGATGCGCGGGACGGACCCGGAACTTTCCGATTTCGAGCAGCGAGCTCGAAAACAGAATGCGGTCGAGCGGCCGGTCGTCGACGTCAGCGGTCCGGGTCATCGCCCTTCGAAGTACGGAACGGGGGGAGGAAGGTTGCGGCGGAGGGCTCCCCGCTGGAACGCGCGCCCGCGAGCGACGGCCGCCTCTCGATGGCGTCGGCGATCATCGCCGCGTGGTGCCGGCTGTTCTCGATGAAGATGCGGCCGACCTCGACGCCTCCGAGGAGCGCGCCGGCGAGATAAATCCCCGGGACGTTCGATTCGAGCGTCGCGGGGTCGTGCGCCGGAGCGCGCGCCGGGCCCTCGAGCCGGATGCCGCATCTCTCGAGGAACGCGAAATCGGGCTCGTACCCGATCAGGGGAAAGACGGCCTCCGCCGGGAGGCGCTCCGGGCCCGCCGGCGTCTCGACCGACACGGCATCCGGGGAGATCGAAGCGACCCGGCTCTCGAAGAACGCCCGGATGCTCCCGGCGCGGATGCGGTTCTCGAGGTCGGGCTTGATCCAGTACTTCACGCGGTCGGAGAACGCGGCCGCGCGCACGACCATCGTGACGCGGGCGCCGTGCCGGTAGAGGTCGAGCGCCGCCTCGCAGGCGGAGTTCTTCCCGCCGACCACCACCACGTCCCGGCCGTGGAAGGGATAGCCGGAGACGTACCGGACGTGGACGTGCGGCAGGTCGCCTCCCGGAACCTGGAGCCGCCGCGGGTTGTCGAAGAAGCCCGTCGCGACGATCGCCGCGGGCGCGGACGTCTCACCCGGCGCGCCCCGGCGGAGAAGCGAGACCTGCACGGAGTCGCCGTCGCCCGCCCGGATCGAACGCACCTCGGTCTCCGCGGCGACGGCGATGCCGAACGCGTCGGCGACGCCGCGGTAGTACGCGAGGGTCTCCAGGCGGGTCGGATGCGGGTCCGGTCCCGCGAAGGGAACTCCCGCGATGCCGAGGAGATCGCGGGTCGAGAACCAGCGCAGCTCTTCCGGCATCCGGGTGATGGTGTGGAGGATCCCGCCGCGGTCGTAGCAGACAGCCGCGATGCCGCGCTTCTGGAGCTCGACCGCGCACGCGATCCCCGTCGGGCCTGCGCCGACGATGGCGACGGGAGAGGTCATTCCCGGATTCTATGAGGGGAAGGCAATGGAGAGTTTTGAGTATTGGGTTCTGAGTTTTGAGTTTTCAGGATCGATTCTCCCTGGGACTGACAACTCAGGCCTCGTAACTCATGACTCGCTCTCCCTTACGATCCGCGCATGGAGAGCCTCCGGCTGGGCGGCGTCACGCAGTGGATCTCCGTCCAGGGAGAGGGTCCCGGCAAGCCCGTCCTGCTCTGGCTCCATGGGGGACCGGGCGCCGCCGAGACCCCGTGGATGCGGCGTTTTGGGGGGCCGCTCGCTCGCGCCGTCACGGTGGTCTCGTGGGACCAGCGCGGCGCCGGCAAGTCCTGGGCGTCGATCGAGCCGCGCTCCGAGATGACCGTCCATCGCCTCGTGGAGGACACGATCGAGCTCTCCGCCCGCCTCGCCTCGGACGCGCCGGACGGGAAGATCCTTCTCGCGGGCCATTCGTTCGGCGCGTCGCTGGGGCTCCTCGCCGCCGTCCGGCGCCCCGACTTCTTCCATGCGCTCATCGCCGTCGCGCCCCTCGTTGACGTGGCCGAGAACGAGCGGCTTTCCTGGCGGCTGGTGGTCGAGGAGGCCCGGAGAACCGGGCGCGCGCTGGTTCGAGAGCGGCTCGAATCAGCGGGCCCGCCGCCCTACACGGGCGAAGGCGTGTTCGAGCGGTACCTGTATCTCCTCGGCTGGTCGGAACGATTCGGCGGCGAGGCGGCCGGGCCGAGCCCCTTCGGCCAGGAGGCGCTCGCCGCGGTCGAGGACGCGGAGGATTACGAGGCGCGGGATCGTGAGATGTACTGGCAGGCTTACGCGGCGAGCTACGAGGCCATCCAGCCTCAGCTCGAGAGGCTGGATCTCGAAACGGAGGCCCCGCGGCTGAAGATTCCGCTGTTCGTCGCGGTCGGGCGGCACGACCGCACGACGGTTCCGGAGATCACCGCACGGTGGTTCCAGCGCGTCGAAGCGCCCCGCAAGGAGCTCCGTGTCTTCGAGCGCTCCGCGCACTCGCCCGTCTACCAGGAGCCGGACGCGTTCGCCGGGTGGATCGAATCCCTGCTCCCGACGCTCATCCTCTAATCCGGAACGCCCCCGTCCTCAGAGCGCGCGGATGCGCACGGAGCCGCCGCTCGTCCGAAGCCGCAGCATCTCGCCTCCCGCTCCGAGAACGCCGGTCATGCGGCTGCGCGAGAGCTCGCCGCGGACGGTGATCGGGACGTCGGAGTGGACCGAGTCGCCGCTCGCGTCGATGGCGAGCCCGACGGTCGGATCGAGGGACACGGAGATCCCGCCGCCCGACGACTCGATCGTTCCGCCCCGAGCGTTGGCGCGGGAAAAGGCGACCTGGACGGATCCGCCGGAGGTGTCGGCGTCCACGCGGCCTCCCGCTTCCCGGATCGCGATCCCGCCGCCGGAGGAGTGCGCCTTGATGTCGCCGCTCACGGCGTCGAGGTCGATCGAGCCCCCGCTCGTGTCCGCGTCGATCGGCCCTTCGAGAGTGTCGCCCGTGATGCCTCCGCCCGACGTTTCGACGTGCGCCCTCCCCTTGAGGTGAGACAGCGTGATGGATCCGCCCTAAGTCGAGGCGAGAAGGTCGCCCGTTTGATTGCGCACCGTGATCGCCCCGCCCGACGTCTCGAGCTTTGCTTCGCCGCGGAGGGCGTCGAGCGAGAGGGAGCCACCGGAGCTGTCCAGGGTCACGCGCGTCGCCGCGGGGACCTCCACCTCGAAGTGCACCGAGTCGCGAACGCTCGCGAAGAAGCTCGCGATCGGATGTCTCTTCGTGGCCACGACCGTGGCGGACCCGGCCTCCTCGTCGAACCGGAACCGGAGCAGGTCGGCGAGGTCGTCCCGCTTCGATGTGACGATGACGCGGGCCCCCGACCGGTTCGTGCCGGTCACCTTGACCGAGCCGAGGTCCGTGCGGAGGGTGAATCGGCCGCCGGGCTCCAACCGAAGCGTCTTTTCCATCCGGGACTCCGCCGCGACGGCCGGGAGGGCGGTGCCGATGACGGCGGAAAGGGCCAGGACTCCCGCGAGGGTTGCGTTCATGTGGTCTCTCCTTTGCGCCTTACAGCAGTCCGCCCGGCCGAACGAGACTCTCGGCCGCTCTCGCCCC
>JBBQNC010000091.1:0-11313 GCA_038329555.1 Thermoanaerobaculia bacterium | reverse complement strand
CGCTCCGTCGTCCGGCTGATCCAGTCTACGAACCCCGGAGACGCTTCATCGACGCGGTACGCGAGGATCTCCGGGAGCTCGTACGTGTTGATCTTCTGGATCGTGTTGCAGACCGCCGTGAACTCCCGAGCCCGCGTCTTGATGAGCAGGAGGAACTCTCCGTCGTCGCAGACGCGCCCCTTCCAGCGGTAGATCGAGTGCACGTTGGGGATCAGGTTCACGCAGGCCGCCTGGCGATTTCGGATGAGCGCGTGCGCGATGTCGAGGGCCTGTTCCTCGCTCCCGACGGAGGTGACGACCACGATCAAGTCCTGGCGGCGCATCGGAGGGAACATTCCATTCCTCGGAGAAGCCCATGTCAAGCGAGGGTTGGACAGGGTTCGCCGGCATGCCTGTCTCCGAGTCGGCTTCACGAGACATCTCCGGACGCAGGACAACCCGCCCCCGCATCCGCCGGGTCGCCATGCCGCCAGGTCCGTCCAGGTCTGCGGCGAGCTCTCCGAGGAATACCTCGCCGGCCGAATCGTTATGATGATCCTTCGATCTTTGAGCCCGACGAGCGGGCTCCCGGCTTACGGGGGCGAAACGGCTTCGACGGGGACGAGCACGCGAAAGGTTGCATGCCGAGGCCTCACCTACCTCGTTAAAAGGTGAAAAATGATAGCTGCCAATAACAGCAATCTCGCTCTCGCTGCGTAATTAACCCGCAGTGACGATGTCGCAGGAGCGCACCCGACGCGCCTGCGGCGTCGACGCCAAAATCGGGTGTAGCCGGTCCGGGCCCCCGGACGGATCGGCGAAACCAATCCGGGGTCGCCCTGCTGCTGTTTTGCCTCTTCTTGAGGCAGCGGGGCTAAAACCAAGAAGAGGCTGAGCATGGAGTAGCCTTTCCCGTGTCGCCTTCGGACGCGGGTTCAACTCCCGCCGCCTCCACCATCCTCGATGATTCAAGAGAGATGAACCCCCGATTTTTCGGGGGTTTTTCGCTTTCTGGACTCCTGTCGGTGACCCTCGTTTCGCGTCAGTTCTCGGTCAACTCAAACTCTCGGACAGCCCTCTCGAATCACCAGCCGCCCGGACCCGGGCGAGCCGGAGGCACCACGTCGTGGAACACACCTCGCCGAGGAAAGAGAATCTCTCGCTCGAGGTATCCGCCCGGATCGTCAGAGGCCTCGATCCATTTGCCACCGACATGCCTCGTTCGGAGCTCGTCGGGTCCCTCCTCGACGAACTGTTTATACGACTGTCGAGGCCATCTTCAACCTCGGTACGCTCGGGCGGAACGACACCTCCGCCACCCCGATGTCGGACCTGTTCAGTGGCGGAATCCCTTAGGACTTCGCTTTCTTCGAAGGTTTCGACTTGCCAGAACTGTTGAGGGCGACCGCTTGGCGAACGAGCGCCTTGAAGGCGGGCGCGTCAACTTCTTCTCCTTCGTGGATGTCGATCGCGCGGCGTGCGTTTCCGTCGAGACTCGAGTTGAAGAGACGGGCCGGATCCTTCAGGGACGCGCCCTTGATGAAAGTAAGCTTCACGACATTCTTGTAGGATTCGCCAGTGCAGATGATGCCGTCGTGCGACCAAATCGGAGTGCCCATCCACTTCCACTCCTCGACGACGTCCGGGTCTGCTGTCATGATGAGCTTGCGCATTCTGCTGAGGGTTTCCCCGCGCCAGTCCCCGAGTTCGGCGATTCTTTTCGAGATGAGCTCCGATGCCGACTGGCCCTGGCTCGCGCCCGACTTTTTCATGTGCTCATCCTAGAAGTTCCATTTCATTTGCAAGACAGTGGAGGATAGTCATTTAAGGCTTCAGAGCAATGTTACGGCGGAAGAAGCCCTCGAACCTTCGAGGGTTTTTTGCTTTTGGAGGTCTTTCGAGATCCACCTCGTTCGGAACGCGCTGCGCACGACTCATCCGTCGGTCCGAAACCCCCATCCGTCGGGACACGACCAGACGACGGATTCGCCGGTGTCGCGACGGGTGTGCGCGGATGAGGGAAATTCACATCGGTCCGCAGGACAGGGCGAGAACTGCCACGCGCGGCGAGCCTGCTCGCACTCCGGCTCGTCGGCGCACGACGATCCCGTCTCGATCACGCGCCGGCAGTTCTTGCATCGGGCGCCTTCCATCCCTTTACCGCAGCGGGCGGCTCAGGAAGTCGAGGAAGCCGTCGCAGATGGCGAGCTCCGGGGTGTCCCCTTCGCCGCGGGCGATCTCCATCCCGTTCGGAGCCTTGCAGAGGTAGAAGAAGCCCGGCCCCTCCCGGCGGTTGGTCGGAGACACGCCGGCCTTGTAGTCCTCCGAGATCTCGAGAAGGTCTCGAAGCCTGGCGGCGTCCTTCTCCTCGCGGGTGTATCGCAGCACCTTCAGCTCTCCACCCGTCCGTTTGGCGAGACCCTCGGCGATCAGTCGGTCGGTGGCGTCGTTCGCATCGTCGGTCTTGAGCATGGCGGGAGCCTATACTTTCGCGGATCGGACCGGCTACCCGCGGGAATCGGCACGCCCCGCATGGGCCTTGGTGCGATAATGACCTCACCCCATTGAGCGACCCGCCCGCCCTCTCGATCCCCTGGTCTTCCCGAGCGTGAATCGATCACCGGGTGAGCGCCGGCTCCCGGGTGGATGTTGCCCGTCGCCTGCCCCGTCTCCTCGATCGCGCCGCGGTTTCCACGATTTCAGTTCTTCGACGGCCGCCTCGGGTGGTCTGCGTGCGGGCTTCGCCGGGTAGCCTCCGGCCCTCCGCTACACTGCCGCCGATCAACCCGCCGCCCGCGAGTGCCCGCGCCTGGGCGCTGCTCTTCGCGAGACTCGTCCTGGGACAAGGGCCGGACCCGGAACGTCACGTCGCCGGCGGCGCAGCGCTTGCACGACCGATAATTTGGAGAGGGGGAAAAAAGCATGAGACTTCGCGACGTCTACGACACGGTCGACGAGCAGGGGTGGCTCGATGGGATCGCCGACGTGCTCCAGCCGGCGGTCGGCGGGTTCTTCGACGCCCTTGGTCCCGCGCGGCGCGGGATCAAAAACTTCCTGCACGGGACCTGGCTCGGGCACCCGCTGCATCCCGTCCTGACCGACATCCCGATCGGGGCCTGGTCGGTGACGGTGCTCCTCGACTCTCTGGACGGGAACGTCGAGCGTCGCGGAGGGGACCGCCCGGGGCTCCGCCGCGCCGCGGACGCGAGCCTCGCCCTCGGTCTCGCCGGCGCCGTCGGCTCCGCGGTCACGGGCTTGACCGACTGGTCTTCGACGGACGCGCGGCCCCGCCGCGTCGGCGTCGCGCACGCGCTGTTGAATACCGGCGCGACGGTCCTGTTCGCCGTCTCGCTCCTGTCTCGCCGCGGCGGGCGCCGCAAGACCGGCCGCGGTCTGGCCGCCTCGGGGCTTCTGCTCGCGGCCGCCGCCGGATGGCTGGGCGGCGAGCTCGTCTCCCACGAGCAGATCGGGGTCGACCACAGCTCCGGGCGCGAGATGCCCGAGAGGTTCACAGAGGTCTGCGACGACGCCGACCTTCCGTCGGAGACCTTGAAGCGAGTCACGTTCAAGGGCACGCCCCTTCTCCTGGTCCGGCGCGGCTCTCGTATCCATGCCCTCGCGGAGACGTGCGCGCACCTGGGCGGGCCGCTGTCGGAGGGAAAGCTCAAAGGCGACTGCGTCGTGTGCCCGTGGCACGCCTCGACCTTCGAGCTCGAATCGGGAGCGGTGGTCGAGGGGCCGTCGGCGTTCCCGCAGCCGTGCCTCGAGACCCGCGTCCGCGACGGAAAGATCCAGGTTCGGGTGCCGCCGTCCGGACCGGCCGGCGCGTAATCAAAACGACGGCGAGCTCGCGGATCGGCTCTCAAATCACCCCCGGCATCGCTCTTCGCGCGCCCTGACAGGAGTGCCTTGACCGCGTTCTGGATCGCCCTCTCGCTCGTCTTCATCGCGGAGATGGGCGATAAGACGCAGCTCGTCGCGCTCGCGTTTGCGACCCGATTCCGGGCCGGCGTCGTCCTGGCGGGTGTGTTCGTCGCGACTCTCGTCATTCACCTGGGCTCGGTGGCGATCGGCGAGGCCGCCGGTCAGTCGCTTCCGAGGTTCTGGATCGACCTCCTGGCCGGCATCGCCTTCATCGGATTCGGAGTCTGGACGCTGCGCGGGGACGAGATCGACGACGAGGGGAAAGAGCCCGGCCGGTTCGGGCCCTTTCTCACGGTCGCGACGACGTTCTTCCTGGCGGAGCTCGGCGACAAGACGATGCTGGCGACCGTCACGATCGCCAGCCAGCAGGCGAGCTTCGTCGGTGTGTGGCTCGGGAGCACCGTCGGCATGGTGCTCGCCGACGGCCTCGCCATCGTCGTCGGCCAGGTGATGGGCAAGCGACTTCCTCACAAGCTGATCCGGTACGCCGCGGCCGTGATCTTCATCGCGTCGGGGGTGTTCACGCTGGTCCAGGCTTTCCGGCATCGTTAGGATTTTGGGGACGACACGGTGTGCCGGGGGGGATGCCGGCTCGATAGAAATGCAGCCTAGAGCCTCGTGGCAGCCCGACATCAGCCGATCGTTCGGCCAACGGGAAGATCAGCTTCATCAGGCATGGGGGCGGGGTCGTCTGGCGCTTCACTCTCCGGCCCGGCTACAACTGGTCGCAGGAGATGGGGGCAGGCTGTGATGACAGAGTGGTGTGAAGCGTTCCATTTCAATCGCGACGCGGCCGCTGAAGAAGAGCATCGCCCCGTTCGACACTCGGAATGGCCGGTCGGTCAGCCGGCGAAGCTGGCGCGAGTCTCTCGGTCGAGAACTGCGATGGCGCGTGAGTGGATCGCGTCGGCCTCGGCCTGCGAGTTGCCGATCGACGTCAACCCGACCTTCCCGAACTGAGAAAGCGCTCCGATCATGTGGAATAGGACTCCCGTTTCCGTTGACCGGTCGTAGTGGAGTCGGTTGGCCGTCGTGATTTCGATCAGATCTTCGGGACTGACGCCGCAATACGCGCTCGACTGAAGGTTATCGGTGTTGCGATAAAACTTCGGAAGACCGCGCGGCGACAGAAACAGTCCGCTTTCGAGGTCCAACCGCCCCCCTGTCAAGAACTGAAGCGCAAGAAAGGGATGCGTCGTACCGCCAATGCGGAGGTTGATCTCGAGGGCGCGAAGATTCCACGATTCTTGTGAGTTGGCCCGAGTGGCGAGGAAGTCGACCCCGAAACGGCTAACGACTCCTCTGGCCGACAAAGCAAGACCCACCCGAAGCCCGGCTTCCTGAACGGCCAGCCGATATTCGTCAGCCGCCGGGAAGCGGCAGCCCAGGTAGGTCTGCCCGGTGGGTCCTCCCATGATCTGGTCGTGGGTCGAAAGAAGGGAGACCTCGCCGTGAGGATCGATGCGGAGCTGCGCGCTGGGCGCCCGCGTCTCGAATCCCTCGACCAACTCCTCGACGACACCGCCCATGCAGGAGAGCTTCGCCAGGAACGAGTCGGCCTCCTCCGCGGCCTCGGAGAACGCCAGGCGCTCGAGAGCATCGGACAAAGCTCCGGGCTCATTCGAATTCGGTAGACGCAATACCGCATTGCCGCATCCGGAGAACCCTTCGTCGAGCTTGACGACGGCCTTTGAGAGGCCGGGGTTTTCCTCCCGCAAATCGACCAGCGCGTTGACGACATCCTCTTTCGAACGAAGGTCCTCGCGGCCTTTCGGAAGAGGAATCCCCGCCTCCCGAAAAACCTTTCGGCTGCCCGACTTGGTCCCGAGCGAGCCCAGGTTCGGATCGACTCCATTCAACGGCACGTCCAGCAGCACGGACAGACGCCGCTCGAGCGCGGTGGCGTTGAACACGGTCATGTAGGCCCTTGACGAGTCCTGTATGCCATACCGAATGCGCTGGATCAGTCGCGGACGCTCCAGGATCTTTTGCGTCAACGGGCGGGGCGACGCGTCGTATGCGCTGAGCATCGTCAGCCTTGCTCTCGCGTGACTGGCTGGGATTCCCTCGAGCAGCTGAAAGTAGTACTCGAGGATGACCGGGTGCACCGGATGGGAGGTGACGTACACCATATGAGCGCGCGGATTCCGCAGCCGAATCAGGAGAAAGAGGAGCCGCTCCTCATAGAAGCTCGCCGCCTCGAGCTTGCTCAACTCGGCACCGTCGAGAGTCATGGACGGAATCACGACCGACGTGTACGGCTCCTCTTCGCGCGCGGAGAGGGCGTTCCATAGCGTTGAAAGCCGCGGCTTGAGACTCTCGAATGCCTTCAGCTCGTCGTCGAGGGTGAGATCGCAGTCGAAGGGGGGCTTGGGAATCACGTCAGCGCAGGGACGGAGGAGCGACCGTTTCGCCGTTCGACCTATCCGGCGGCTCAGGGATCATTGCGACTCGAAGCGTCCACGGGTTTTCGTGAGTCGGATGCGGTAAACCACGATCGGGATCCCCTCGGACTCGGGACCGCGGACCCCGGCCGTCCGGACGGGATAGGAGGGATGATCCGAACGAATCTGGGGCTCGCGCACGAGCCCCCTCATGAGCAACTCCATGGCCTCGAGCCCGTCGTCTCCCGTGAGTTCCTCGTATTGACCCCACGAAATGACGCTCCGCCAGTCGTTGATGGCCTTCACGCGGTCCACTTCGAAGCAGACCTCCGGATTGTGCCGCATCATGCGGATCTTTCTGCCTTCCGTGCTGTGGCCGTACACGCAGCCCCCGTTGAAGACGTACAAGACCGGCACGACGTACGTCATTCCGCGCGCGTGACAGCCGATTCGCCCGATCGTCTCCGTCTGAAGGAAAGCTTCGACCTCGGTATCGGTCATCTCACCCAGCATGCGAACTCCCGTTCTCATTTTCCTCGCCAGCAGCCCCACCTCGTGCTCCCCGCGAAGTGAATGTAAGACTAGCGCCGGTTGTCGACGTTCCACTGATGCAATCTCATCAGAAGACTTCCGGCGGCCCGAGATGCTCCAGGCGAGCGCCGAGGCGTCGGCGGACTGACTGCTCCAGAGGTTCACGAGCGATAGAATCCAGTATGGGGCCTCGCTCGTGAACTATTCCTCGGAAACTCTGGATCGGATCTCTCGCAGCGGTGAGGCCGTTTTCGCGATCGATTCCTCGGACCGTGTCGTCCTGTGGAACAAGAAGTGCGAGGAGCTCCTCGGGAAGCCGGCGAAAAGTGTGCTCGGAAAGCGGTGCGATGAGGTCGTCGGCGGCCGCGACCCCCAGGGCAACATCTACTGCTATCGAAACTGTCCCGTGGCGTATCAGGCGCGGGAGAAGACCTCCGAACCGGTGGCGCGCTTTCCCCTGACGATCCAAACCGGGAAAGGGAAGACGCGGGAGTTCGAGATGTCGATGTTCGCGATCCCCTCCTACCACCCGTCCCTGTCCATCGTCGTGCACGTGGTGCGGGATGGAAAAAAGAGGCAGTTCTCCCCCCTCGAACAAAGCCTGGAGAAGCAGGCTTCCGCCCGCGAACCGCTCTGGCCGATGACGACCAAGGAGGGGGACCCCGTCACCCTGACCGCCCGCGAGAAGGAGATCCTCCAGCACATCGCCCAAGGACATTCCGCCGCAGAGATCGGCAAGAGCCTCTTCATCTCGACAGTCACCGTTCGCAACCACACCCAGGCGATCCTGCGAAAGCTCGACGTCCACAGCAAGCTCGAGGCGGTCGTCTTCGCGTTTCAGCACAGCCTGGTCTGAAGGCCGTCATAGCCTGCGGGATTCGTCGAGCGCGGCAACCACGGCCCTGGCGGCACTTGAGACGGCTGACGTTCTTTCCACGATCGAAACGCGCGAGCCCGTGATCTCCACGCAGAACCGCTCGACGTCCGCGTTGTCGAACTGGTTCCAGCCGTCACAGGCGCAGTGCTCGCGCGTTTCGACGTCGCAGCAGATCGCGGCTCCCTGCGTCTCCTGACGGCCGAGATGGTACGCGGACACGCACTTCTCCAGCTGCTCGCGGGTGGCGCCCGGCCGTTTGCTCGCGATCCACGCGAACCGGCTTCTGAAGTCCTCGTCTGGGAGCTTCGTGAACCCCCGACAGAGGACTCCGTAGCGTGTCGCGACCGCGCAGACGCAGTTCTCGTCGTCCGTCAGGGCCGCGAGCGTCGCGCGGATGCGCGCGACAGCCGCGGGCCGGGAGAGTCGTTCGGGGATCGAGAGCAGCGCGCCTTTTTCTTTTTCGTCCATGGTGCGATCCTCTCGCGCCTTTCCTCGCGACCGCCTGATGCAAAGAGCTCATTCGAAGCGCCTTCATGAATTGATGCATTCGCATCAGAGCGGCCGGGCGCTCGCCCCTCAGACTCGCCGGTGGAAGGAGCAAACCATGGAGATCACAACGACCCGCCCGCCCGCTCACCTGGGGCTCGCCTTCGACCCGGTGTGCGGCTCACCGCTGCCGCCTCTCTACGGAGCGAATCCGTTCTGCGACGGTGGGTACACCTATTACTTCTGCTCGGCGATGTGCCGTCGGTACTTTATCGACCAGAGGGACTCGGAACGGAACCGGCGGGAGAACCCACTCCCCGGTCCTTCTTCACTGCACGCCGACTCTTGATGGCGTGCGCCCTGCGTCTCGATGAAAGCCTGAGACTCACGGACATCTCGCCTGCCCCGAAAATACAAAGGCTGCCGCTTCCTCGGCGGGAAGCCATCGACAGGCTGCGCGTCGCGTTGACGACCGAGGTCGATCCTTCTCCTGGGCTTCCGCCCGCGAGCTGCATTTTGTTGAAGAGGAACGGGTGCTCCGTTTCACTGAAGTGACCGTCAAAAAGAGGGAAAGGATGTCGGGCACTGCCGAGGCGCAAAAACGGGTATCTGGTCCAACGCGCCCGCTAGGGGGCTCCTTCGAGCAGGAGGAACACCTCACCTACCGCGAGAGGGAGATTCTCGGCCACTTCGCCGACGGCCTCGGTACGGAGGAGATCGCCCGCCGCCTGTCGATCTCGAAAGTCACGGTGAGGAACCATGCGCAGCGGATCCTGAGCAAGCTCCGCGTCCACAGCCGCTTGGCGGCGGTAGCCCTCGGTTATCGAAATGGCCTGCTCAAAAGAGAGCCCGATTCTCCTGACCGCTGATCTGGGCAATCACTTCCCAGTCGCGCGCAAATACGCGACGAGCGCGGCCAGATCCTCATTCTTGAGCTCGCTCGGTTGCATTCCCCCCTCGATCATCGGAGGCAGAGGCTTCCGCAGGAGGGAGGTGAGCTGCGAGTCCGTGAAGCGGCCCCCGATGCGCGACAGCGCGACAAGGCCGTTTCCGCCGCCGCCCCCCACGCCATGGCAGGCCGAGCAGCTCTCGCCCTCGAACAGAAGGGCACCTTTGGATTGTTCGGGGCTCAATGACGCCGCAACCAGCGCGGGCCCCGTACGCGCCGCGGGCCCCTCTTCGTGCGGTTGGAAGGGCGCGTTGTTGTAGTCCTGTTCTCCCTTTTCTTGAGCCTGTAGCTTAACCCGCACTGCTGGATCGCGTCGGTCTTCGAGACCCGATTGAACGCCGAGGAAAACGATGCCCGCGAACACGAGAAGAAATCCCAAGACGGAAATGGGGCGCTCGGAGGGGTGCCGGCGAAGGGATCGGTCGAGGAAGGGAAGGCCAATGAGAGCACCGAACAAGAGGAGCGGGATAGCGACGATTCCGAGCACGAGCCCGCCCCCACGCCAATACTTCAACCACTGGAAAGCAGGCAGGTAATACCACTCGGGCCGCGGAACGTAAGTCGAGTCTGAGGGATTCGCTACAGGTCCGAGCAGAACCGGCCAGAAGAAGGCGAGCGCGCCGATCGCAATAACGAGCAAAATGCCGAACACAAAGTCCTTGACCACTTGCCTCGGATAGAAAGGCTCCGTCGGGAGCTCTCGCCGATCCTCTTTCCGCAATGGGGGGCCCGCCGCTCCGGCCCGGCGAAAGAGAAACACATGCCCGGCGACCGCTCCGAAGATGAGCGCCGGTATCACGAAGACATGGAGCACGTAAAAGTGGCTCAGGGTCAAAGTTCCCATCTCCACTCCGCCACGCAGCGCCGTCTTAAGAAAGTTCCCGACGAACGGCGCCTCGGAAATGATGTTCGTTCCGACGGCGGTGGCGAAATACGCTCGCCGATCCCATGGCAAGAGATACCCGGTGAAGCTCATTCCAAAGACCAGAAGTAAGAGAAAACAGCCGACCAGCCAAAGCAGCTCGCGGCGGTTCTTGTAAGCGCCGTAAAGGAATGTCTGGGCGAGATGGAGCAGAAGCAAGACGATCATGAGACTGGAACCATAAGAGTGAAGGCCCCGGATAAATCGTCCGGCCCAGACTTCCTTTTGTATGAAGGCAACGGTCGTGTGGGCGTGTTCGACGGAAGGCACGTAGTACAGCGCCAGGCAAATGCCCGTCACAATCTGGTTAATGAAGATAAAGAGGAGGCCGCTGCCGAAGACATAGGCCCAGCGCGAGCCACCCGGGATCGGCTCGTCGAGCCCCTCGTGCATGAGTCCCCGCCATCCAACCCGCTGGTCGAGCCACCGTCCGAGCGCGCCACGGCGACCGATTTCGCTGTTCACCCGATCACTTCTTTGGACGGGACGAGATTGCGGAAGACCGCGTACTTCACGAGCAGCGTTCCGTTCTCGACCTTCAACGGCAGGGTGTCGAGACTTCGGGGAGAAGGTCCGTCAACGAGCGTCGCGCTTCGGTTGAACTTCGCATGGTGGCAGGGACAGTGAAATATCCCTTCGTCTTCTCGCCACGGCACTCCACAGCCCAGATGCGGGCAGACGTCTGAAACGACTGCGAGCGCATTGCGTGCATCGCGGACGACCCAGACGGTGCGCTTCGAGGTGACTGCCCTCCAGCCATCGACGCGGCGAATCTCGACTTCTTTCCGAAAAGGCCCTGGTCCCGCGAATTCGGCCGCCATTCCGAGCGGATACCACTCGACCCCTCCAGTCATCCGGAAGATCGGATACAGGAGGTACCGCAGCACGGGGACGGCCATCAAAACGCCAACGACGAGGCTGATCGAGCCGATCAGCACGCCGAAAAAGGACCGCCGGGTCCGCAGGGGCGCTGCCGTGTCTGCGACTGACTCGGGCGGTTTCCCGCTCGCGGTGTCGGACATGTTCAGTTCCGATACTCAGAGCGGGCAGCGAAACCCACAAATCTACTTCTTATCGCCGGAGTATTCTTTCAACCAGGCTGGATCCACTTCCTTAGCCCCCCGCTTTTGCTTTTCTGCAACGAGCCACTGGCCGCGCTCGTTATGCGAGAAAGCTCCCTTCTTGGGTAGCTTCTCGTTGTGACAGTAGAGGCAGTTCTCTGCCGGAAAGCCGAGATCCATCGCCCTTTTCTTGATGGGGA
>JBBQNC010000090.1:0-11433 GCA_038329555.1 Thermoanaerobaculia bacterium | reverse complement strand
CGTTCGACGCGCTGCCGGCGAACCTCAAGAACCGGCGCGAGCTCATGGTCCCGATCCCGATGGACGACCCGCTGGAGTCGATCCGCTCGAGCGCCATCCTGCCGGAGACCCGCCGGCTCTTCCGCGTCCTGGAGGACCGCCCGTACGGGGGAAACATCCTCTGGTTCGTCTTCCCG
This sequence comes from Thermoanaerobaculia bacterium, assembly GCA_038329555.1. Taxonomy (GTDB): domain Bacteria; phylum Acidobacteriota; class Thermoanaerobaculia; order UBA5066; family Gp7-AA6; genus JALYUA01. The sequence goes on along the minus strand of JBBQNC010000090.1, from coordinate 11,257 downwards.
TGCCTGGACATGGTCGAGCTTCGGGGCGACCGGACGGAGGCGCTGTCGCGCCTGATCGCGCTCGAGGACCACCTGCTAGAAAAGGGGTGGGTGGAGAGTTACTACCGGGTGATCGTGGCGAGGAAGGAAGATTGAAGCGAGCTGTCGGCTTTCAGCTTTCAGCTTTCAGCCGGAGAATCGAAATCGCTGGATCGATCCCGATAGCTGACAGCTGACAGCTGATAGCTGACAGCTGACAGCTGTCCATCACGCCCAATCCCCCGCCTTGCGCCACAAAATGGGCGCCCCCTCGAGGAAGGTCAGGATCGCCTTCGTGTTCTCGGCCACCGCGAAGAGGATCCGATCCTCGCCCCGCGCGTAGCCCTTCTTGATCGCCATGTCGAACTGCTGGAGCAGCGGGTCGAAGTACCCGCCGATGTTGGCGATGACGATCGGCTTCCCGTGGATGCCGAGCTGCTTCCAGGTCAGCATCTCGATGATCTCCTCCATCGTCCCGAACCCGCCGGGGAAACCGACGAAGCCGTCCGCCAGGTCGAACATCGTCTGTTCCCGCTCGTGCATGGAATCCACGACCTTCAGCTCGGTCAACCCGCGGTGCGCCGCCTCGCGGCCCTGCAGGGCCTTCGGCACGACGCCCGTCACCCGCCCGCCCGCGGCGAGCACCTCGTCGGCGAGGGCCCCCATCAATCCCTTCGAGGAGCCTCCGTAAACGAGGGCGACCCCGCGTTTGGCGATCTCGCGGCCGAAGAGCCGGATCTCCTGCTCGACGATCGCGTCCTTGGACGAGGAGGAGCTGCAGTAGACGCAGACGCTTCGAAGGTCCATGCGCGCAATCTTATACAGCTATAGCGGATCCGGAGCCGGGACGGGTCGCGATTGCTTCCCGTACCGGCTCCCCGGGGTGTCTATGGGCGTGCCGGCGGCGCAGAGCGGGCAGTCCGCCTCCGGCCACGCCGGCACGTCCAGGGCAAGAAGCGACCGGGAGGGCACCGGGAACGCGCCCGCGCCCACCCCGCGGTCGACGATCGAGCCCACGGCGACGATGCGCGCTCCGCTTGGCGCGAGCGCGTCGACCACCTCGCGCGTGGACTTGCCCGTCGTCAGCACGTCCTCGACGATCGCGACCGCGGCGCCGGGGTCGAGCGCGAAGCCCCGCCGCAACAGGAAGGTCCCGTCCAGCCGCTCAGCGAAGAGGAAGGGGACCCCCAGGGCGCGGGCGACCTCGTGCCCGATGATGATGCCGCCCATGGCGGGCGAGACGACGGCGGACGGGCCGCACTCGCGAAGCTTCGCGGCGAGTTCCCGGCCTGCCGCCTCGGCGCGATCCGGCCACTGGAGCAGCCGAGCGCACTGGAGGTACCGGTCGGAGTGAAGCCCCGAGGAGAGACGAAAGTGCCCGCTCAGGAGCGCGCCGGTCTGGCGGAAGTCCTCGAGGGTGAGCACGCCGAAGAAGTTATCAGTTGGCCGCGGCATTCGCTTCGCGAACAGGCGGCCGAGAGAGCGCTCCGCTTAGAACAATGCCGGACGGGAGGCTCTCCATTCGCCGAACGCCAACATCCGCTCGCAGCGTGAGGAGTCTCCCGAGCGTCGCGAAAGGGAGGAGCCTCACGCTGCGGGAGCCGCAGCGCAGCGGAGGCGACGGTCACGCATCCTTCTCCCTCGATATCTTGTGGTGCTCGATCTTCTTGTAGAGGTTCGAGCGAGGCGTGCGGATCACCTCCGCCGTACGGCTGATGTTCCAGCCGTTCTCGCGGAGCTTGGTCACCAGGAACTCCCGCTCGGCGTACTCCTTGAACTCGGAGAGCGTCGCGAGCTGGAGGCCGCGCTCGGAGATCTCGGAGGGGGACACGCGCGCTTCCGGCGGCAGGTCCTTCGCTTCGATCGGATCGGAATCCGCCATGATGAGAACCCGCTCGACCAGGTTGCGGAGCTCGCGCACGTTGCCGGGCCACGAGCGCGCCTTCAACACGTTCAGGGCGCTCGGGGCGAAACGCCGGGGTTTCCTGTTGTCGCGGTGCGAGAGGAGTCGCGTGAAGTGCTCGACGAGCTCCGGGACGTCCTCCGTCCTTTCGCGCAGGGGCGGCGTCCTCACGGGAAGCACGTTCAACCGGAAATAGAGATCCTCGCGGAAGCGCCCCTCCTTGATCGCCTCGGTCAGGTCCCGGTTCGTCGCCGCGATCACCCGGACGCTCACCTGTCGCACCCGGGGCGCCCCGACGGGCTCGACCTCTCCCGCCTCGAGGACGCGGAGCACTTTCGCCTGCGCGCGCGCCGACATGTCGCCGATCTCGTCGAGAAAGATCGTCCCGCCGTCGGCCTCGACGAACTTGCCCGTCTGCTTGCGGACGGCGCCCGTGAAGGACCCCTTCTCGTGGCCGAAGAGCTCCGACTCGATCAGCTCCTCCGGAATCGCAGCGCAATTGACCTGAATGAACGGCCCGCTGGCGACCCGGGAGCCCTGGTGGATCTCGCGTCCGACGAGCTCCTTGCCCGTGCCGCTCTCGCCGACGATCAGAACCGTCGCCGCGGTCGGCGCCGCGCGGGCGACCTCCGCCCGAAGCCGGGCCATGGGCTCGCTCCGGCCGACGAGGACGGACTCCTCCTCGAGCTTCTGCCGCAGGCGCTCGTTTTCCGCGCGCAGCGAGTTGCGCGAAAGCGCGTTCTGGATGGAGACCAGGATCCGCTCGCGCTGGGGCGGCTTTTCCAGGAAGTCGACGGCGCCCCGGCGCGTGGCCTCGATCGCCGTGGCGATGTCCCCGTGCCCGGAGATCATGAGCACGGGAGGAGCGTCCTCCCGGGCCACGATCCGATCGAGGATCTCGAACCCGTCCATCCCCGGCATCTTGATGTCCAGGAGCACCGCGTCGATCCGGGTTGCGTCGAGATCGGCGAGCCCGGTCTTGCCGTCGGGAGCCGAGAGGACTTCGTAGCCCTCGTACTCGAGGATCATCCTCAAGGCGTCGCGGATGCCCGCATCGTCGTCCACCACAAGGATCTTCTGAGCCATCGGGTCCCCTTCTAGCAAACCCCGCGCCCTTTGCGCGAGTCGATTGGCCCAAAATGACGGCGCCCGCCGTGGGGCGGGCGCAGCGACCGGGCATACGACCCCGGATCAATCGTCGATTTTCACCAGAGCGAAGAACGAAACCTTCGCCTGCGGACGCAGCACGTAGAGGCGGATGTACTCGCCCTTGCCCGTGCTCTTGACGACCCGGCCGAATTCCTCGGAGGAGCCGACGGGCTTTCCGTTGACCGACGTGATGATGTCGCCTTCCCGCAATCCGGCGTCCGCCGCGGGCGAGACTTCCTTGACGTGCTGGACGTACAGGCCCTCGGCGCCCGCCTCGACGCCCGCCATGCGCCGGATGTCCGGCGTGAGCGGCTGAACCGAGATCCCGATCTTGCCGCGCGACTCGTCGCCGCTCTTGGAGTTCTTCTCTCCGTCGGCCGCCTGATCGACCCCGCGCTCCGCGAGAGTCACCGTGTAGGGCGCTTCCTTGCCGTCGCGGACGACGCCCAGCTTGACCTTGGTTCCCGGCGCCTTCGCCGAGACGTAACCGATCAGGTCGCGCGTCTCCTTCACCGGCACCGTGTCGACCCGAACGATGGTGTCGCCCGGTTTCAACCCGGCCTTGTCCGCCGGATCTCCCGGCACGGTCGACTCGACGAATGCGCCCTCGGGAGTCTTCAGCTTGAAGGCGGCCGCGTGCTCGTCGTCGACGTTGCGGATGTTGATGCCCAGGTATCCCCGGGTCACCTTGCCCTTCTCGCGAAGCTGGGGAAGGACCTGCTTCAGCGTGTTGATCGGCACCGCGAAACCGATGTTCTGCGCGGGCCGGAACATGGCGGTGTTGATCCCGATGACCTCGCCGTTGACGTTGATGAGAGGACCGCCCGAGTTGCCGAAGTTGATCGCCGCATCCGTCTGGATGAAGCTCTCGAACGACCGCGTGGCGGTGTCGGCGGAGAGGCCGTTGCGCTCCTTCGCGGACACCACGCCGACCGTGACCGTTTTGTCGAAGGTGAGCGGATCGCCGATGGCCATCACCCACTCGCCGACCCGCAGCCGGTCGGAATCTCCGAGAGGAATCGCCGTCAGCTTCCGCTTCGCGTCGATCTTCAGGAGAGCCAGGTCGGTGGCGGCGTCGCGCCCGACGATCTTCGCCATGAAGCGCTCCTTCTGAATCCGGACCTCGACCTTGTCGGCGTTGTCGATCACGTGGTTGTTCGTGACGATGTAGCCGTCGTCCGAGATCACGAAACCCGTGCCTCCCTGGACTTCCTTGTGTTCCTCTTCCTCTCCGCCGCGCGGCTGGTTGCGCCGGGGGCCGAAGAAGAATTCGAATGGATCGCCTTCGCCGCCGCCGAACTGATTGCCGCCGCGGCGGCCGGCGCCCTTGACGATGTCGGTCGACGTGATCGAGACGACAGACGGCATGGCCTCTTCGGCGATGTCCGCGAACGAAACGCCTACCGCCGGCCCGACGGTGCGGGTCCGGGCGTTCGGGACCTCACGCTGCGCCTCCGAGCGCGGCGTGACATTGACGGAGCCAGCGACGACCATCCCGAATACGACGGCGGCCGCGATCAGGACCGAAAACGAGAGCGCTCTCTTGGTGGACTTCTGCATGTGAGTCGTTTCTCCTCAGCTGCCCGGTGTCTGGCCGGGGAAAGGTGCCCGGGCCATGCCGGGACAGGAATCGCAACACAGGCCCTGTTTTTCGAATTCCTTTTCGTTGGCCGGGCGGAAGACCCGGTCCCGGGCGGGGATCCTCATGACCGGCCCAGCCGCTCCCGCTCGACCAGGATGCAGCGATCCATGGCGACCGGGATCCCCGCCGCTTCGAGCTCGATCGCCGATTCCCGGTCCACGACCCCCTGCTGCATGAAGAAGAATCCGGCTCCGCGCGCAATCGCCTGCTCCGCGACCGGTCGGACTTCCTCGGACCGCCGGAAGACGTCGACGATGTCGATCCGGATGTCGGAGGGGATCGCCGAGAGCGACGGATAGCAGGTCTCCCCGAGCAGCGTCCGGTGCCCGGGGTTGACGGGAATCACCCGGTACCCGTTGTCGATCAGGTACCGGGCGATCGAATGCGACGGCCGGGCCGGGTTGGGCGAGCAGCCGACCACGGCCACGGTCTCGGCCGTCTCCAGGGCCTCGCGGATCTTCGACGGGTCGTTCACCTTCCTCCGCTCTCTTCTATGGTCCCTCTACCAGGACCAGGACGCAGATTGTACAAAAAGGTTACGGCGGTCCGACGTCACGGCTGCCCACCCAACCGGGGCTCCTACCAGCCATTAAGGAGCAACCCCCCGACCAGGTCCGACCGTCCATTCGCCGAAGAACCATCCGGTCAGTCCGAGAATCAGCCCGACGACAGCCCCGGCGCCGAGTCCGATGAACTGAGTCAATCGGAGATCAGGATTCCCAAATGTCGTAGAGAATACGAAGGGGGCTCCGAGAACGAAACCACAGATCCAGCCGAACGCCGCGTAAATCCACCGGTCCGAGCGCGTCAGCTTTTCGGCCATCGTCGTCCCCGCGGGTTACGAGCCGCCCTGCGCGGTGTTCGTCTTGTCGATCCGCATGTTGTAGAAAAAGGTCACGGTGATCCCCTCCTTCGTCTTGCCGGGGACCTCCTTGATGAGGTCCTTCGGAAGGGGCTTGAAGGGGTTCGAGCGCAGGATCGCCTGGAGCGCCGCGTAGTCGAAGGGCGGGATCCCGGACCCCGCGATGATCGTGGCTCCCTCGACGCTGCCGTCCAGGCGGATGTTGAAATGGATCGTGAGCTTTCCCTTCCAGCCGAGCTCGGCGAGCTTCGGAATGTCCCAGTGCAGCTTGATCCTCCGGACCATCTCTTCCGCGTAGGGGCCCCAGTCGTACCAGCTCGTCTCGAAGGAGAGCGGTCCGGAATCCGCGAAACCGCCGTCCGGGTTCGGGAAGCCCGCTCCCCCTTCGCCGGGCGCCCCGACGCCCTTGGCCGCTTCCTTGATCGCCTGGTCGAGGTTCTCGAGCTTTCCCGTCGAGGAGGTCGACGAGGGGGAGCCCGCCGCCTGGCGAAGGCCGTTCTCGGAGAAGGGCGCGTTCTCGGCCGGGGCGGCCTGGGCCTGCCTCCCCTCGCCGCGGCGGCCGGCCGGCGGCGGCGCGGACGAAGCGAGAGCTCCGGCCCCCGGCGCCAGGCCGTCCCGGCCCGGGCGCACGGGCACGAACGGCGAGTCGGACTTCGGCTTCGTGCGGTCTCCGCCTCCCGCGCGGCGGTTGCGGTCGGAAAAATCGCGGGCGCTCTTCGGCTCCCGTTCGGGTCCGGGCGCGGCGCGAAAAACGATGGGAATCGAGTCCTCGACCTTCGGCTTCGGCACGAAGGCCCCGAGAAGGCCGCGGCTCGGATCGTGCGTCGAGCTCGAGGGCATGTAGACCAGAAGAAGGAAGAGGAGGACGTGCGCGGCGAGCGAAAAGAGGATCGCGCGCTCGACGGGACAGGCGCTCGGCGCGCGGCGCTCGACGCGAATGAGGTCGCGCTCCAGCTCCGGAACGGGCGGAGGACGCCGGCCGGACCCGAACTCGGGCACGACGGGACGGTAGGGTGCAGCGGCGGCCGCGGGAGCCGCTTCAGAAGGTCTGGCGGGCGCGGCGTTCGGGCGGGCCGCGGGAGTCTCCGCCGGCCGCGGCGCCGGGCGAGGCTGGCCGAGGCCGAGCATCGAATGGGTAATCGGCGAGTCCCCTGCCTCCTCCGCGTCCTCGGACTCGAGCCCGAGCAGGGACCGGCTCGCGGGCTGCCCGCCGCCCCGTTTTCGATCGAGATCAAACAAGTAGTTTTTCGCCCTCCGGAGCGGTCCCCGACTCTGCTAACGCGCGGCGGAGTCCCCGGATTTCGCTCCGCAAGGGTTTTCCGCCTTCCGCCCCTCCGGGGGCCGCTCTCCCGCCGCCGCCGCCCGACCAGAATGACAGAAGAGGATGCCTTAGAGTGAGCGGCGTGCAGGACGAGGACGAGGCCGGCCGCCGCATCGTCGCGGTCGTCCACATGGCGATGCTCGCCGCCGTCCCGCTCTACTTCGCCGTCCTCTGGCTCTCCCGGGGCCATCCCGGCCTTGCGACGGGAGGGGGAGGAACTCTGCGGCCCCGGCTGCCGTGGTTCCTCCTCGCCGTCGGCGCCGCGGAGTTCGCGGCCGCGACGATCTTCGGCCGCGGGCTCCTGCGCGCCGCGGGGCCCGGCGCGGGCGCTCCGGAACGCGTCCGCCGTTTCTTCCTGATCCGATTCGCCGCCGCGGAAGCGATCGCGGTTTTCGGCCTCTTCGTGGGGTTCGGGGGCGCTTCGTGGACGCAGGCGGGGGTTCTGTTCGCCGCTTCGGCCGCGGCCCTCCTGCTGGCGGCCCCGACCCGCACCGCCTGGGCGCGCGCCTTCGAAGAGACCCGCGCCCGAGGGGGCTGAGGCTCCGCCCGCGGGGCCCCGCGGTTGCCGGAATCCTTCATTTTCTGATAAAACTCGGGTCGTTGGGACGAATGCGGGCGAAGGCCCGCTTTTTTATTCGATGAAAGTGAGCGAAAAAACGGTCGCCGACGTCGCCTCGATCGCCGCGGATAAGGGTTGCCGTCTCCTCGCGCTCGAGAGCGCCGGGGCGGGACGCTTTTCGACGCTCCGCGTGGTGCTCGAGCGGGCGAACGGGGATCCGGTCACCGTCGAAGATTGCGAGGCCGTCTCCCGGGAAGTTTCGGAGCTCCTGGACGGTTCGGAGGAGATTCCCCATCGTTACACACTGGAGGTCTCTTCGGCGGGTCTCGACCGGAAGCTCTACTCGCTCGAAGACGCGAATCGTTTCGTCGGCCGCCGCGTCCGGGTGAAGGCTGAGACCCCCGTCACCCCCGAGTATCTCGACGCGGCAGGGCGCGGGGCGCTTTCGCCGGCGCGAAACTTCGCGGGACGGCTGGAGGCGGTGGAGGGCGAGCTGCTCAGGGTCGTTGATGAGGCGGAGCGCAGGATTTATGATGTCCGTTTCGGCGATATTCGATCGGCAAGGCTGGACTTCGAATGGCCGAAGCGCCGGTAGGCGTCGGGCGTAAGGCTTAGGGGAAGAGGAGAGAGCAGTTCCAAGATGATTATTGATCCGTCGGTCATCCGACAGGTTTCGCGGGAGAAGGACATCGACGCCGAAAAGATGTTCGGCGCGCTCGAAGAAGCCATGTCTTCGGCCGCGCGAAAGTTCTACCACGACAAGGCCGTGGTCACGTCCATCGATCGCAAGACGGGCGAGATGACGGCCTACTCCCGGCGCACGGTGGTCGAAGAGCTCGATACCGAGTCGGAAGAGCCGCCGCCGCAGATTCTCCTCGAAGAAGCGAAGGAGCTCGTAGCGAAGTTCGGATCGAAGGGCGACGTCCGCATCCTCCGCCCCGCCGGCGAGGGCGAGCCCGCCAACGAGGTCTCGGAGATTGCCCTCGGCGACGAGATCCGCCAGTACCGTGAGCCGGTCGGCCTCGGACGCATCGCCGCGCAGACGGCCAAGCAGGTCCTCTATCAGAAGGTCCGCGAAGCGGAACGCGACAACATCTACAACGAGTTCTTCCCCAAGCTGGGCGAGCTCACGAGCGGCACCGTCAAGAGGTTCGAGCGCGGCGACATGATCGTCGACCTCGGAAAGACCGAAGCGATCATCCCCCGAGACCAGCAGTCGCGCGCGGAGCGCTACGGTCAGGGCGAGCGGATCCGCTCGATCCTCTTCGACGTCCACAAGAACCCGAAGGGCCCGCAGCTCGTCCTGTCCCGGACGGACCCGAGGCTGCTGATCCGGCTCTTCGAGATGGAAGTCCCGGAGATCTACGACGGCACCGTCGTGATCAAGGGCGCGGTGCGGCAGCCCGGCGAGCGTGCGAAGGTCGCCGTGCGTTCCCGCGAGCGCGACGTCGACCCCGTTGGGGCCTGCGTCGGCATGCGCGGCAGCCGCGTCCAGTCGATCATGCGGGAGCTGCACGGCGAGAAGATCGACGTCATCCTCTACTCGGAAGACCTCATCACCTTCGCGCAGAACGCCCTCGCTCCGGCGAAGATCACACGCGTCTCCCCGATCCACCACGAGGACGGCACGATGAGCCTCGATTGCGTCGTCGAGGACGACCAGCTCTCTCTCGCGATCGGAAAGAAAGGCCAGAACGTGCGACTCGCGTCCGCGCTGATCGGCATGAAGATCGAGATCAAGGGCGAGAGCGAGGTCAAGGGCGAGGTGGCGGAGGCGCTCTCCCGGATGCTCCAGGCGTCGCGGAAGCGGCAGACCCCGCTCGCTGAAATCGAGGGGATCGGCGGCAAGACGGCGGAGAAGCTCTCCGAAGCCGGCATCGCGACCCTGGGCGATCTTCTCGAGAAGACCGCCGAAGAGCTCGCGGAGATTCCGGGGCTCGGGCAGAAGTCCGTCGAGAAGATCCTCGAGTCCGCGCGCGCGTTCGAGTCGCAACCGGAAGCCGAAGAACCCGAAGCCGAGGAAGCGGGCGAGGAGAACGAAAACATTTCGGAGACGGCCGAAGAGACGACCGTCGGGGAGTAATCGAGTTCGTATGGGAAAGATCCGAGTCGAGGAACTGGCCGCGCAGATGGGGATCGGCAGCAAGGAAGTCCTCTTCCTTCTGCAGTCGATCGGCGTGGACGTCAAATCCCCTCAGGCGGCGCTCGACGAGTCGACCGTCCTGGCGATCCTTCAGGGCAAGACACATGCTCCAAAGCAGCTGATCGTGCGCGACACCGAGGCGCGCGCGCCGAGACCGCAGAAGAGCGCGCTCTCCCGCATCAAGATCATCGAGAAGCCGGCGAACGCCGCTCCCGAGGAGCCGGAGCCGGCCCCGAAGCGCACCGCCGAGGGCCGGCACGCCCGGACCGCGGCGCCTCCGGAGCCCGCACGCACGGCGGTCGTCGCCGAGGAGCCCGAGTCCGAGGTCCCGACCGGGTCGCACGCCGCTCTCGCTCCCCCGCCGCCGCCGGCCGCCGGATCGGGTGCCACTCCCGCCTCCGCGGGAGCCTCAGCGACCGCGCCCGCTGCCGGCGCGGCTGGCGTCCCTCCCGCCGCCGCCAAGCCTCTGCCCCGCAAGATCGTTCTGCCGCCCCGTCCCACGCCGCCGCCTCCGCGGCCCGTGGGAGGTCCGTCGCGCCCGCTCGGTCCTTCCCCTTCCGGCGCGGTCTCGGCCGGGTCGGCGGGCGCGAACCGCCCCATGGGCCCGGCCGGCGCCGGCCGCCCGATGGGACCGGCCGCCGGCGGCATGGGCCGGCCGATGGGTCCCGCCGCGGGCCGCCCGATGGGACCCGCGGGCCCCGCCGGGCCGTCCGTTTACCGCCCCGCTCCGGGCGGACCGGGCGCCCGTCCGCTCGGCGGGCCGGGACGGCCCGCGGGATCTCTCGGGCGTCCGATGGGTCCCGCGGCCGGACGCGGCGCCGCTCCGCCGGCGACGGTGGAGGGCCGCCCCGCGCCGAAGCGCAAGAAAGACGACAAGGAAGACGCCAAGAAGACCGCCAAGAAGGGGGGCGCGAAGCCGAAGATCACGGTCGCCGACGAGGTGGACCTGCGCGAGTTCGTCGGCACGTACGAGGAAGACACATACTCCGACATCTCGCTGCCTCTGATCGAGAAGACGGGCGAGGCGGAGGAGCCCGCGGCGGCGCGACCGGTCTCGAAGTCCGCGCTGCGCCGGGCCGCCAAGGAGACCCGCGCCCACGACTCCGGAAAGCTGCTCGAGTTCAAGAAGCCGCTCCCGACCGGGCCGGTGTTCCTGTCGGAGGGCGTCACCGTCAAGGAGCTCTCGGAGAAGCTGGGAGTCCTCGCCAAGGACATCCTGCGCCTGCTCATGCAGCGCGGGGTCATGGCGACTGTCAACCAGCCGCTCGACGCGCAGACGGCGATCCAGATCGCCAAGGAAGTCGGCGCGGAAGCGGCCGTCGTCTCCTTCGAGGAGGAGATGGAGCTCACCCGCTCGGCCGAGAGCGGCGAAGTCGGGACCGCGCCGCGCGTCGCGCGCGCGCCCGTCGTCACCGTGATGGGCCACGTCGACCACGGCAAGACCTCGCTGCTCGACGCGATCCGCCAGGCGAACGTCGCCGCGGGCGAGGCCGGGGGGATCACGCAGCACATCGGCGCCTACCGCGTCGAGACCCACGGCAAGCCCATCGTGTTCCTCGACACCCCGGGCCACGAGGCGTTCACCTCCATGCGCGCCCGCGGCGCCAAGGCGACCGACATCGTGGTGCTGGTCGTGGCCGCGGACGACGGCGTCATGCCC
>JBBQNC010000089.1:0-11484 GCA_038329555.1 Thermoanaerobaculia bacterium | reverse complement strand
CCGCCTTCGGGACGACCACCTGGAGATAGCCCGTTCCGTCGCGGACGATCAGGAACTGGATCTTTCCGGAGGAGCGCTTGTTGTAGAGCCAGCCCTGCACGGTGGCGTCCGAACCGGCCTTCTCGCCCACGTGCGAGATCGAGATGGGTGTATCCATAAAAGCGGGCGATTATAGGTCAGCGCGGCGCCCGGAGGCCCCGGGCGGGCCTCAGCGAACGACGATCCGGCGCTCCAGGGCGTGGGTTCCCCCGTCTTTTCCCCGGATCTCGATCGACAACACGTGAGGTCCGGGAGTGAGCGCGGGCACGCCGAAACCGAAGCCCGCGTGCGGGGCATCCGGATACTTCGGATAGACGTCGGAGATGCCCGGGTACTCCTGGTGGATCAGGCACTCGCTGCGAAGACCTCCATCCGCGGAAACCGAGACGGATTCGACTCCCGAGTCGTCGAGCGCCCATCCGAACCCCCATGCTCCCGGGGAGACGCCCTCGCCGTCGCGGGGCCGGTCGATGAAGCCGAACGGGGGAAAGAAGCGCGAGAGCCTCGCCTCGAGATCCGAGAGGGAGTCCAGCGCGGCGGGCGCATCGAGCACGTGGTCCGGAGGAACAGGCGCTTCGAACGGCGGCGCTCCGGCAATCCGAAATGCATAGTCGCGGAAATCCGTGCCCGGGCGGGGAAACCAGGCCAGAGGCACCGCACGGCCCGCGGCGATCGCCTCGCGCAGAGCGGCGAGATACTTGCGCCGATCCTGCTCCGCCGCCGCTTCGGTGGGATGGAAGAGGAGGATCGAAGCGCCGAGCTCGCGCATGGTGGCCCACACGCGGTCGTCGATCCTCGGCGGATTGAGCAGCGCCGTGAGCCGGTGGTAGGGCGGCGGGCCGAAGCCCGAATACCCGTTCACGAGACGCTTCCAGTGCGCCGTCGATCGAAAGACGTGCTCGGGCTCGATCTCGTCGCGGATCGGCCACTCGACCGCAGCGCCCTCGAGCGGGACGGTCGCGAGCCATCCGTAGATCGGCGCGGCCACCGGATCGACGGGCGCCACGTCGATGGGAAACGCCCGGTACTCGAACGCCGTCAGAACCAGGACGCCGGCGACCACCGCCCACCGCCGCCGCGAAGCGATGCGCGAGAGACCCCAGGCCGCGAGCGCGCCGAGCGCGAGATGCGACAGGACAATCCCGCGCGCCGGGACGCGGATCGCGCGGAAAGCCGGGCCTCCCGACTGAACGAGGAACCGATAGATCGGCGTATGCACGCCCAGCGCGACGACGACGCCGAGGATTCCGACCGCCACCAGAAGGAGGGTGCGGGAACCGAGCCTCGTCCGGCGGACGAAGTCGGAGAGATCCGAGAATCGCGACCACCTCGGAAAGGCGACCGCCGCCCGGGCGGCGCCGAGCAGCGCCACCCAGAACAGGATGCGTCCGGGATCGCGCACCCGCAGGTGGCCGATCGTCGGTCGGCCGCGAACGAGAAGAAGCGCCCACAGGACGACTCCGAGAACGATGAGCGTATCGAGGGCCACGGCCGCGCGGCGCCGCCGGAGGGAGGCGGTGCGCCGTTCGGGGACCGGACGCTCGGCGCGGATCCCGAACACGGCCACAGCCGCGAGAACGAGAGGGACGAGACCGGGAAAGAGGTCTCCCTCGGGATGGGCGAATTTCTGGAGGCGCACGTACAGCTTGTTCTGGGGGCCCGCCGTGATGAAGTCGGCGGGGCGCGCGGAAAAGAACGCGATCTCCCCTTCCGAGCGCTTCATGCCGTACATCCGGCTCACCCGCGCGTAGGGGATGTAGAAGGGAAGGACCGCGAGAACGGCGATCGCTCCGGCGAGCGCGACGGCCCGCAGGCGGCTCCAGAAGAGGGCGCTCGGGAGCGAGAGGCGGGCGTGGATCAGCACGAGCGCCACGAGAAATCCGGAGAAGAGCGCGTAGTGAACGTTCGTGAGGGCGTTCCACGCCAGAAAGAGCCCGAACAGGGCGGCGTCGCGCGTGCGGCCGCGATCCAGGTAGCGGAGGAGAAACAGGAGGAGGAGGGCGAGAAAGGCTCCCCACTGGAATTGGACGTGCGGCAGCTGAGCGAGCCGCCACGGCACGAACGCGTACACGACTCCGGCGAGAAGCGCGGCGGAGGCGTCGCCCGTGACTTCCCGCGCGAGCGCCCACGCGGCGAGGCCGGAGAGCGCCATCCCGAGAAGCATGAGGAAGTTCGCGGTCGCGAGCGTCGAGGCTCCCGCCGCGAAGAGCGGAAACCCGAACACGGCGGCGCCGAACAGATTCTCGGAGAACGCCAGCGTGTAACGAGCCGGATGAAAGATGTTCGCGTCGAAGAGATGGAGCGGATCCCGAAAGACCTGGTGATAGTCCCAGTGAAAGATCCAGGCGTTCAGCTTGACGTCGTACAGATCGGGGAGCCCGGACGTCAGGCGCGCCGCGAGCGGCCAGGTGAACAGGACCGCGGCCGCGGCGAAGAAGAGGGCCGCGAAGGCGATCTCGCGCGGCCCGCCGCGCGCACTCGATTCCGAGCGACGATGCATCGGTGATCCGCCGGCCGCCGGGTCGAAGGAGGAAAAGACCTTCAGCGCTTGCGCGAGCGCACGGCGTTGACGATCGTGATGGATTGCTGGAGCCGCTGCATTCGGCGCTGCCGCTTCTGCGTGGCTTCGGTATCGGTGATCGCCGGCTGGTTGCTGCGGATCGCCTTCAGATACTTGTCCGCTTCCATCTGGAAGTCGGTGAGATCCTGCGGCTTGTACATCTTGAAGGTCCGCTCGCTGACGATGATGAACCCGTCCGCGAGCTCCCGCACCATGTTGTAGGCGGAGCCACCCAGAAAAACGCTCATTAGGGTTCGTAGGAGTCTAGCCGATTCCGGAACCGGCCGATCGGAGATCGGTCCATCCTCTCTGGCCCTCTCACGGGAGACCTTCCGGAGCCGCCCGACGCCGTCGCACTTGACGAATCGACGTCATCCGATCCCAGAGGTTCAGAAGAAGTTGAATGTTCCCACGGAGCCCGCTCCTCGATGCCGCCGTCTGGCTGTTGTGAGCATACGTGGTCATCCCGTCCGAGCGCTGCGCAGCCATCCTCCATTGCCAATCGCCCGTAGACGACACGGCCTTCGTCCGGCCGGGGTTCAGCACGATGTATCGGGAGAGCTCCAAGGCGTGCGATCCCCGCAGGACGGGATCGCATGAAACCAGCTTTCGCAGACAACCGCTGCGCCGGCGCCTGCAGTTGAACCACCGCGAGTACCGGCTGCTGAGCGCGTGGACGCCGGCCGAGATCCCGCCATCGGGAGTCTCGACGAGCAGTGGATTTCTTATTAGAGGCAGTAGGCGTGCATAACGAGGGGCTCGCGCCGGGGAGTTGGAAAGCGATGGCCGCTAGTGTATACTAAAGACCTGACCCTAATACTTTCACGAGGGATTGGAAGTCGTGATTCTGTCGCCGAGATCCACTTCACTTCCGCGGGGCAGCGTCGGCTTGTGCGTGCGGAGAGCCTCGGACAAGAAGGCCTCGGCACGGATCTTGCGGATCTCGGGTCTTCGAGTCTTTGCTCGCGACAATAGGAAGTGGGGATCAGCGAGAAAGGAGGAGCGCCCGACGAAGAGGATCCGAGCGAAGAGAAATAGTTGGAAAGAACGGAACCCTTGCCAGAGAGGAAGGAGAGCTCCCCATGAAGAGACTGCTTCTCGGTTTTTCCGTAGCCGGATTTTTCTTTCTCTACCCGGCGGAATCGAAGGCGATCGCGACCTCGAGCTCGCCCTGCGGAACGATGACGTTTCAACCGACGATCAACTATTCGACTCAGTGTATCGATCGGTTTTATTCGAATGATCCGTGGTTTGCAGGGGTTAAACCGACCCCGACACCCGGAGGTAAGAGCCCATGCCAGCAGTGCCACGATGCCGCCGACAAAGGCTCGGCGGATTGCGCGTCCAAGTGCCAAAAGGACACACAAGGCAGGGTTGATCAAGGGTGTAAAGTCGTTTGCGATCAGAAGTACCAGAGCTTCCTGATCGAATGCCTCCTTAAATACGACTGCCTGTCATGAAGATCCTGACTTCCCTCCTTGTCTTTTTCGTGATGGCTGGCGCCGCCGCGGCCGCGCCCCAAACGAAACCGCTACTCCTTGAAAAAGCGGAAAAGGTCACCTTTTCGGACGGACAGGTTGTCCGCGTCGTTTACTCGTATTCCGGCGGGACGATGCCAACCGATGAGTGGACCAAGTGTTCATTGATCATCGATGACATGAACGGCAACGTGATGAGCGCTAATTTCGCGATCGATTACCGTAGCGGAGCGGCCTCTGGTCGGCTCGTCAGCGGACGAACGGCCGTTCAATTTACGTATGACTACCAATTTCTCACCGATGGAATGCCTCTTCCATTCGTGATCGACATCGACGGAAAGCGGTACCGCACGATCTTGGATTCGGCGTACTCCAAGTATTCGGACCGGATCACCAGCGCCCTGGAGAACCTTCCCGAGTCCGTGCGCCACCCGCTCCGTTTGCTTTATGCGCTGCTGAACGATACTGGCGAGGGACACCTCATGGTCCCTTCTCCGGGTGCGATCCTCGATCAGTTCCTCGTTCATGACTTTCCGCAGGGTCTGGTGTCGGTGGAGCACAAGAAACTGACCGACGATGAAAAGGGAGCCCTGGAGAGTCGCGCCTCGTCGAAGTAGGTGCGTTCGACTGATGATCTTTGAGGCCCCTTCGGGGGCCTCTTTGTCTTGGCTTCATTTCCACAACCGGGCTTGAAGATCGCCCGTCCGGTCAGAGGGGGCTAGAATTCGGGGGCGGTATTACGCTTTTCAGAAAGGTCTGCCGTCGTGGTTTTTCTCCTGGCGCCTATGTCGGTTGCGCGTCGTCACCAGCGGCCGAGAAGGTCCAGCTGGAACGGGTCAGCACCAACCTCGCGTTCATGACGTTCCGGCACGACACCGAGAAGAACTGCACACTCGTCAGCAGCGAGACCCTCACGGCCCAGGGAGGCCCGGCCGGCCGCCCCGACGCGAAAGGAGTACGCAGGCACCGGCGGTAGGCGTGCGAGCACGCTTATCGTGCTGGGGGCTGGAGCTTTAGCCAGACTCCCGCCGGCGATTTTTGGGACGGTCGGTCTCGTACTGCTGTTGGCCGCTCTCTCAGTACTGATAACGGGCAAGGCTCTCGACCTCAGCTGGCTGTTCTGAGGGTTGGGCTGTAGCCCCCGGACGCTGAAAGCGAGACTCGCTGGCCGTCGGGCGCCGTCCAGCAGGTCGAAAACGTGCGCGTCGGGAAGTACCAAGTTGTGACCGAACCAGGTGCCCGCGCACAAGGGAAAACGCCGGTGCGCGGCAGAGAGTAGTTGCCGATGTTCGCCGACGCGAGGCGGACCCGACTACTCCGATGACGCGAGTCTCTTGGCGGCGGCGATGAGGTGCTTCCATCTGGCAACGACAACGTCGCAGTACGCCGCATCGATTTCGATTCCGGAGCAGCGTCGTCCGAGTTGCTCAGCGGCGACGAGGGTCGTGCCCGACCCTAGAAACGGATCGTAAACGTTCGTGGTCTGGTGGTTTCGGATGGCCCCCGTCGAGCCCTGCGTGCCAGACGTAGACGACATCACCTGGGAACAGCGCCCAGGCCTCCCGCCAACCGACGGGAGAGCCCCGGTCTGCCTACGAGCCTCGCAACCAGCCGAGGTCCCTGTCACGCTCACCTGAAAGCGTCCGTCGAGGATCGCTGAAGATTTGCGTCTCCGTCGCTCCCCCGCAGAAGGTGTCCACCACTTGGGTGAGCTACGTCCTGAACCGGCACGCAGGATGGATTCTCCTTCTTGCCCTAGACCTACGGAAAGATCCTGATCGGCCGCTCCTCCACTGTCGCGTCCGCCAGCACGCCCCAGTCCGCCGAGCCGAAATAGAAGTCCTGTTCCGGCGGGACGATGATCCGGTACGCCCGCCGGACGCGCGCCTGGAGAGGCGAGTCCCAGGGCTGGTGGTGCGCGAAGTCGAGGAGGAAGGCGTTCACCCACGGGCACACGCCCCAGCAGCCATAGCCGACCTGGAAGAAATCGCCGTCGTCCGGCATGTCCCGGGATTGTCCCGCTTACTGTTGAACTTTGCTGGGTAGCGGCGGCGCTGATCCATGTTATGCCACAGCCGTGGCTTGATCAACGATGTTGAGCTCACCGCTTCGAAGGGTGAGGACGAGGGCCGGGAGATCGCGGTGGCCCTTGATTCGTCGGAAGCGCTTTTGAGCGTGGGCCACGGCGAGGCCGACCCAACGGCGGACCATGGATCCGCCGCGCCACCGCTTGACGTTGCGTGTGAGCTGGCGGATGGTGCCGATGAAGTTCTCGATGCAGTTGGTCGTCGCGAGGCACCGGCTAAGCGTCGGCGCAAGATTGAGCTTGAGCACGGTCAGAGTCTCCTCGAGTCCTTCCTTCAGACTGCGCGCGGCGGATTCCTCTCCATTGGACTCGAGCCACCGAGCCAGTGCCTGAAGGCGCTTGCGTGCGGCGGCCGCGCTGCTGGACCCGTAGGCCTCTCGCATCGTCTTGAGGACATAGGCATGCCGCTTCTCGGGCAGATGTTCTCGAAGATTCCTCATCTTGTGCACCTGACACCGCTGGACGACCACGGCATCTCCGAGCACGTCGTCGAGGGCCTTGCGCAGTCCCTTGCCGCCGTCGATGACGCAGAGCAGACGCCACTGGATCCGAAGTCCACGAGCCAACAGATCGGAGAGAAGCTCCGTGCAGATGCGGCTGTTCTCCGTCGAACCTTGCCAGACTCCCAAGCGGATGCTTGGTCCCATCCACCGCGATCCCTAGCGCGACGACCACGCAGTGCTTGGCCACCTTCAGGCCGTCCAAAGCCAGGACCGCCAGATCCAGATCTCCCAGAGAACGACCCAGAAACTTCTCGACTCGGCTCCCCGTCCGCTCCACGACATGCCGGGATGCCGCGCTCTTGGAGGTGCCGCGGCTGCGCATGCCCTCCGGCAAACGCTCCAGACTCCTCCCGTAGCCACGTGTAGAAACTCCCAACAGAATCTGCTCGATCACCCTCTCGCAGATCGGGTCAACCTGCCGCAGCTGCTCGATCCTCGGCAGCAGAACCTCGCCACCACCCACGGCGCGAACCCTCGGACGCTTCAGAATCACCTTACGCCCGCAAACGGAAACTCCGTCGACGCCCATCCCCAGTGATTCGCTCCTCGGTTGGCCTGATGCCGACCCTTCGGACCCGCCACCTTCTCGGCCTCCTCGGCGAAGACCTCACGCATCACCAACAGCTCGCTCTGCTGGACCAGACCAAAGAGCGCCTCCTTCGTCGCCAGCGCTCCGGAAATCATCGGCAACATCAGCTGCCGCAAAGCCCGCCTCGCCATCCCCTCCGATTTCCCTTGCCCCCCGTACCTCCCCTCTGGTCTCCTTCTCATCGGCGTCTCCTTTCTCCGGCTACACCCGGTTGTTGGCACGACCATTCTCGGCCGGCCAAGGAGCCGCCACTACTTCCTTCTCAGAACTTCAACACGAGACGGGACATCCCACCAGGGCACGAAGCCGGGCGCTAGTCTTCGTCGCCTGCCCAGGTCCTGTCACGGCTCGGTCGAAAAGTGCGACGGGACGGTCCGCCAATCTCGCATCGTAATTTTCCTCGTCGCAGCCTGTGTAAAGGGTTCCGTGAGTGCCTGCTGCGGATGTCGCCGAGTTTATCGAAGAGGCAATCAGGAGTGGGCAGAAGAAAGTTTCAGTCGAAGGGCGACGGTCTCCGAACCAGGTGACCGCCAGAATCGATGCTTCGGCTTCTCGAGGGAAACCCCATCAAGGATCGTTTTCGGCTCTCCCCCTCGCGAGCACGCTGGACCTCAACATTTGATACATTGCGCGCCCATGCCGTCTCCCGTCGACTACCTCGGCTGCGACACCCTCTTCACCGAGGAGCAGCGTTTGATCCGCGATACGGTGGGAACCTGGGTGGACGAGCAGGTGCTCCCGATCATCGAGGACGCCGCGTACGAGGGCCGGTTCCCCAAGGAGCTCATCCCCGCCATGGCGGAGATGCACCTCTTCGGGTCGACGATCTCGGAATACGGCCTGCCGGGCCTGGACAACATCTCCTACGGCCTCATCATGCAGGAGCTCGAGCGCGGCGACTCCGGGCTTCGCTCGTTCGTCTCCGTCCAGTCGAGCCTGGTCATGTACCCGATCTTCGCCTTCGGGTCGCAGGCGCAGAAGGACCGGTGGATTCCGAAGCTCGCGGACGCGTCGGCGATCGGCTGTTTCGGACTCACCGAGCCCGACTTCGGATCGAATCCGGCCGGCATGCGCACGACGGCGAAGAAAGACGGAGATTCCTACGTCCTGAACGGCGCGAAGGCGTGGATCACAAACGGATCCGTCTCGGAGGTCGCCCTGGTGTGGGCGAAGCTCGACGGCGTCATTCGAGGCTTTCTCGTCGAAAAGGGCACGAAGGGGTTCTCGACGTTCGAGCAGAAGGGAAAGATGTCGCTGAGGGCGTCCGTCACTTCGCAGCTCGCGTTCGAAGACTGCCGCATCCCCGGCGACGCGATCCTGCCCGGGGTCACGGGAATGAAGGGTCCGCTCTCCTGCCTGACGCAGGCCCGATACGGGATCGCGTGGGGGGCGATCGGAAGCGCGATGGCGACCTACACCGCCGCGCTCGACTACGCGAAGACCCGGAAGCAGTGGCGGGACCGTCCCATCGCGGCGCACCAGCTCGTCCAGGAGCGGCTCGCCTGGATGATCACCGAGATCACGAAGGGGCAGCTCCTGGCGTGGAAGCTCGGCTCGATGAAGGACGCCGGGACGATGAAGCCGCACCACGTCTCCATGGCCAAGCGGAACAACGTCTGGGTGGCCCGCGAGTGCGCGAAGCTCGCCCGCGAGACGCTCGGCGCCAACGGCATCGTCAACGAATACCCCGTGTTTCGGCACCTCGCCAACATCGAGAGCGTTTACACCTATGAGGGCACGCACGACATCCACACCCTGGTGATCGGTGAAGCCGTCACGGGAATCCCGTCCTACAACCCGCCCGAGGAATAGCCGGACGGCGCCTCCGGCGGGTCCGGAAACCGTTCGCGGGGGCGGCCCGGCCCTCGGAATCCAGGGCATCCCGGCGCCGGAAACTCCTGAGTGCACGACCTTTCGGCTAAAATAGCTCCCTTCGAGCACAAACAGGTGGGAATCACCGGCAATCTGAAAACGATGCAGCTCTCCGAGCTGCTGCAATGGCTGTCTCTCGGCCAGAAGACCGGGACGTTGCTCATCGACGGCCATGGCGTCGAAAAGAGGATCTATTTCCAGAATGGCCGCATCAACTCCTCCTCCTCCTCGGACCAGCGGGAGTACCTCGGGCACTTCCTGGTCTCCCACGGTTACATCACCGAGGAAGAGCTCAAGATGGCCATGGAGGTCCAGGAGGAATCCAACATCCTCCTGGGGAAGATCCTCGTGATGATCAACGCGATCTCGGAGACCGACCTCCTGCGGCTCATGCGCAAGAAAGCGGAGGAGTCGATCTACGACGTCTTCCTGTGGGAGGAAGGGAACTTCGAGTTCGTCGACGGGGAGCTTCCCGATCTGAAGATGGTCCCCCTGTCGCTCGACGTGACGGGGATCATCATGGAGGGGCTGCGCCGCTACGACGAGTGGCAGCGGATCAGGCTGCGGGTTCCCGACGACTCCGTGATCCCGCAGATCGTCCAGCCGCTCAATCTCGAGGAGCTCTCCGAGCGGGAGAAGCTGATCGTCCCGTACATCGACGGCCACCGGACGATCGAGGCGATCGCGCTCCAGACGCACAACGCGGAGTTCAACGTCGCCCGGCTGGTTTTCGAGGGTCTCCGCAACGAGAGCATGTCGCTCGTCGTGACGGAGGGCGCGCAGATCGCGGTGGCGGCGGCCGGCGGCGGAGCGCCGGAGAACGAGGTCGAGCAATTTCTCGCGCGCGGCAAAGCGCACCTGAAGGAGGACCCCCAGAAGGCGTACCGGATGTTCAAGGTCGCGTCCGATCTCGATCCCTCGGACGGCCGCGCCGCGGAGGCGATCCGCCAGGCGGAGCGGGAGATCAAGTCGGCGCTCGAGAAGGACGGGATCACCGGGGAGCGGATCCCTGAGCTCGCGATCCCTGTCGCCAAGATGACCGAGATGCCCTTCTCGCCCCACGAGGGCTTCGTCCTGTCGCGGATCAACGGAGCGTGGGACGTCAAGTCCATCATGAAGATCTCGCCCATGAAGGAGCTCGAGGTCCTGATGATCTTCCAGTCGTTCGCGAAGAACGGCGTGATCAAGTGGAAGAAGAAGTAGGCCGCTCGTGAACCGCCCCCGCCTCCTCCGGACCCTCCAGCTGGGAGTCGCCGCGACCGCGGTGCTCCTCTTCCTCGTGGAGGTGCGGAGCTTCCCGACCGACCGGATGTTCGAGATTGCCTTCTTCGTCGCCCTCGCGGCGCTCGCCTTCCGCCTGCGCGTCCGTTACGCGGGCAATTTTCTCGGGCTCGAGGCGGCCGCTCTCGTGCCGGCCATCCTCCTGCTGCAGTCGCCGGCGGCCGTCATGGCGATCTGCGCGGCCGGCGACACCATCGCGAAGCTGCTGCGCCGGAAGCGGCGGTTCACGCTCTCCTCCGCCTTCGACCTCTCCCAGATCTGCCTCTCGTACGGGCTCGCCGCGATCTTCTTCCGCTCCGTGCACCGCGGGAACCCGGGCCTGATGGCTCTCGCCGCGGAGACCGCCGGCGTCATGCTCGTCTTCTTCTTCGTCAACACGCTGCTGGTGTTCGCGTATCTCGACCTGTCGCGCCTGGTTGCGCGCGAGCGCCTGCTCGAAATGGGGCTCTTCCAGCTCGTGACGCTCCTGCTGCTCGCCCCGCTCGTGGCGCTCGAGATCCTCGTCTACCCCCACTACGGGATCCTGGGGCTCCTGCTGGCCTTCTTCCCGGTCGTTCTCGCGTCGTTCGTCGTGCGCAACTTCTCGTCGGTCGAGGAGAAGTATTACGAGGTCGAACGGGAGAACCGCCAGCTCGACGTGCTCCGGGAGATCTCCAACATCTTCTCCGTCGGCGGACGGGGCGACCGGTACCAGAGGATCTTCGAGGCGCTCCGGCGCCTGCTCCCGATCGACGCGATGGCGATCGTGGAATGGATGGACGATCCGCAGACGGCCCTCTCGATCCACGTGGCCGGGGAGGTCTCCGTGTCTCCCGAGGTGATCTCGACGTGGGTCAGGCAGAACCGCCTGGACGAGAAGGCGCTCGATCCGGGCGGCGACCGCGTCGAGGTCCGGTCCGACGAGGAGCGTCAGGTGCGCCTCACTCCCGGGCCCTCGTTCCAGGTCGTCATTCCGCTCTCCACCTACGAGCTCCACACGGGACTCCTCGTTCTCGAGAGCTCGTTCCGGACGATCCAGACGAAGAGCGCGGTCACCTCCCTGACGACGCTCGCCGAACAGATCGCGCTCGTTCTGC
>JBBQNC010000088.1:0-11495 GCA_038329555.1 Thermoanaerobaculia bacterium | reverse complement strand
AACCAGGATCGTGACGCTCTCCTTGACGCCGCGCAGGTTCAGGAGGATGAGGAGCGCCAGAATCACGAGCTTCGAGGCGAACTGGTACCGGTGCAGGTGCGCGGGCAGGAAGCTGAAGATCTGGTCCACGCCCGAGGCCGCGGACGTCGAGATCGTGAGGACGTAGTCCACGATCAGGGCGCATCCGGAGACGACCCCGAATCGGGGACCCAGGAGCTTCGTCGCGACCAGGTATCCGCCGCCGCCGCCGGGAAAGAGCTCGATCACCTTGCTGTAGCAGGCCGAGATGATCAGGACCGTACCGGCGATCATCAGGGCGAGGAGGACGGCCAGGTAGGCGTGCTCTCCCAGGGCCTTGAAGGCCTCCTCCGGCCCGTACGCCGAGGAGGAAAGGCCGTCGGCGCCGAGACCCACCCAGGCGAGAAAGGCCACGAGGGTGACGTGATGGAAGATGCGCGGATCCAGGGGATCGCGCGCCTTCCCCACGAGGATCGTCTTGAGGGTGTTCGGCAACGGTCGGCCGCCTCTTTCCGACGCGGCGAGGGCCGATTATCGGGACTCCTCCGGAGGGAGTCAAACGGCTCGTCCGTGATAGAGTTTTGAGTATCTTTCGGCGCGACAGTCGTGGCCCCCCTCGCTGGGGAGTCACCAGCCGGGGGACAATCTGCGGTCTCTGGGTGGGCGCCAATGGTCCAGGTTCGACAACACGGATGACGCAGCAAAGCGACCGGAAGCGCGTTTTTTAGTCCTCGGCGCGATTTTGCGGCCGACGGAAGAGGAGGATGAATGAAGAAGGTATTTGCTCTGTCGTTGGTGGCGGTTCTATGTCTGGCGGTCGTGGCCGTTGCCGGCGACGACAAGATGGCGGGTAAGAAGATGGCCGGAGCCTCGGAAGGCACCATCACGAAGGTCGACATGGCGGACAAGATGATGATGGTCAAGGACAACGCCGGCAAAGAGTCGACGATCTACTGGAACGATTCCACCAAGGTCGAGGGCGGTGAGCTGAAGGAAGGCTCAATGGTCCACTACAAGGGCACGGAGAAGGAAGGCAAGATGTGGGCGACCTGGGTCCGCGTCGGCGAAATGAAAAAGATGTAACTTCGATTTCCTTCATTTCCTGCGGGGCGGCGTCGCCGCCCCGTTTTTTTTGAGACCACGCTTACCCATGCGCACCCCCGGGCCTACAATCCGCTTCACGCACCTTCCCCCCGACCTCCCGCGGCGCGCCGTCGCCCTCGTCGTTCTGCTGCTCGCCTGCGGGACGTCATCCGTCCGCGGCGCCGAACCGACCAAAGCGCGGTCGGGCGAGGTGATGGAAGAGGGAGGCGAAGAGGGGCCGGAGCTCGTGCGCGCCCGCGCCCGCCTCTACCTCATGCGCCACGGAGACGACGGCCGGATCGATCCGGAGAGCCGCCTGCAGCGGGTCGCGGCGGAGTACCGGCGCTGGCGCGAAGACGAGAAGCGCGGCGGAAAGTCGGCGCGAACGATCGGCGGATCGCAGTGGATTTCGCTCGGTCCCACCAACGGCGCCGGTCGGATGACGGCGCTCGCCCCGCATCCCACGATCGCGGGAACGGTCTATGCCGGCGCGGCGGGCGGAGGAGTCTGGAGGACGACGGACGGCGGTGCGACGTGGGTGCCCCTGACCGAGGGAATCAACGACCTATCCGTCGGAGCGATCGCCATCCCGCCCGGCTCGCCGAACACGATCTACCTCGGCACCGGCGAGGGTGGTTATGCCGTCGACTTCATCCCGGGAATCGGCTTCCTCAAGTCGACGGACGGCGGTGCGACGTGGACCCTCCCCGGAACGGTCCTCGCGACGACCTTCTACCGGATCAGTGTCCACCCGACCAACTCCAACGAGCTCGTCGCGGGCACGAACGCGGGAGCGTTCCGCTCGACGGACGGCGGAGCGTCCTGGGTGAACGTCATCGCGCGGGGAACGTACGGCGACGTGCCGGAAATCGTCCGGGACGCGAGCGATCCCCGGGTGCTCTATGCCGCGACCTGGTGCCGTTCGCGATCGTGTTCGACGACGGCGGCGCGCGTGTTGAAGTCGACGGACGGAGGCGCCTCCTGGATCGAAAAATCGGTGGGCCTTCCGGCGGTCTCCAACACCGGATCCGATGAGCGGATGGCGATCGCGATCAGTCCCTCGACGCCGTCGGTTCTGTACGCCTCGAAGGGAATCGCAAGCGGCCCGACGCTCGCCTCGCACATCTTCAAGTCCACGAACGGGGGCGATTCCTGGACGGACCTTCCGGCGGTGTCGGGCACCGCGCGCCGTTATCTGGCCGACCAGTCCTGGTACAACAACACCCTCGTCGTCTCCCCCTCGAACCCCGACGTCGTTCTGGCCGGGGGGACGACATACGTCCGGACGACGGACGGGGGCACATCCTTTTCGAGCGCGTTCACGTCTTCGGCCGTGCACGTGGACGCCCACGATCTCCGATATCAGGGCTCGACGCTCTGGATCGCCAACGACGGCGGGATCTGGTCGTCGACCGACGACGGGATCACCGCGACGGGACACAACGACGGGCTCGTGACCCGCCAGTACTACGGGCTCGCGATCGACTCCGCCAATCGAAGCCGCGTGCTCGCCGGCGCCCAGGACAACGGAACGCAGCAACGCACGGATCTCGGGGAATGGCGCAACGTCATCGGATCCGACGGATTCGAGTGCGCTGTCAATCCGAACTCCTCGCACATCGCGTGGGGAACGATCCAGCAGGGCAGCGTCCGGCGGACCCGCGGGGCGGGCACGACGGATCGTCCGCCTTTCGAGAACGTCACGCCTCCGTACGACGACGTCGAGGAGACCCCGTTTCTCTCGATCGTTCGGGTGGATCCCCGGGCGCCGAACACCATCTACACGGGGTCCTATCGACTATGGCGCTCGCAGGACGGCGGCGACTCGTGGCTGCCTTTGCCCACGACCACGGCGGACAGTTCCAGCTGGACTTCCCTGACGACGATCACGTCGATCGCACTCTCGAAGACCGACCCTCTCTTCATCCTCGTGGGCAAGGGCCGGGAGCTCTTCCGCTCGACGGATGGCGGGAAGACCTGGAGGGTGGGATCCGGGCTGCCCAACGCCGTCGTGATCAACGTCGAGATCGATCCCGCCGACTCGAGCGTCGCGTACGCGTCCATCGCCACGACCCAGGGGGCGAGCGTCTACCGCAGCACGAACGGAGGCGCCAGCTGGTCCGCATCCGCGACCGGTCTTCCTCTCTTCACCACTCAGGTGCTGCGAGTCGACCCGACCGATTCCAACGTCCTGTTCGCCGGGACCGACGTGGGCGTGTATCGCTCCACCGATCGGGGCGCGACCTGGACGAAGTTCGGCGCGGGCCTGCCGAGCTCTTCGGTCCACGACATGCAGATCTTGAGCGACGGCTCCGTCCTGCGCATCGCGACGCACGGCCGCGGCGTCTGGGAGCTGCAGATCACGCCCACGGGGAACACGCCGCCCGCGGTGGCGATCGGCGCTCCGGCTCCGGCCGTCTCGGCCGTGAAAGGCGCGACGCTGACATTCGCGGGGACCGTTTCCGATCCGGACCCTGGCGACACGGCCTCGGGCACCTGGTTCTTTCCCGACACGTCCGAAACCCTTCCCCTTCCGCCCGGCGCTGCGACCGTGACCCACACCTTTCGCCATTCCGGCATCTTCAGAGTCGTGCTGCACGCCCGTGATGGCCACGGCGCGGTCACCGCCGCCACGGTGATCGTGAGCATCGCGGAGGCGGGAGACTTCTGTGGTTCGCCGATCGTCATCCCCTCGAGCGCGCCGTTTCCCTACACGATCGCGGTGACGAACGAGAGTGCCACTTCGGAGCCCACGGATCCGGTGCCCTCGTGCGTGGTGCCGGGAACGGGCACGTTCTCTTCTTTATGGTTCGAGTTTGACCCCCCGATCACCGGCACCTGGGAGATTTCCACGTGCCGAACGCTCTCGGACCCCGTGCTGTCCGTTTATACGGGGAACGCGTGTGGCCCCTATTCGCTCGTTGCCGGAGGCTGCCACGACGACTCCCTGGACCCGGGCTGCGGCATCTTTTCGGCCATCGTCAATGTATCGGGCACTCCCGGTCAGAAGCTCCGTATTCAGCTGACCGCCTCCGACGCCACGAGCGTCGGAAGGGTCCCGCTGACGATCGCGCTTTCCGGACTCGTTAGTCCTCGGGTGACCGGTGTCTCCGCCTCGGAGGGGCCCTCGCCCGGTGGGCGTTCCGTCATCGTATCGGGAGTGGGATTCCAGGCCGGCGCCGCCGTGTTCTTCGGGGGCGTCCCCGCGACCGACGTCGTCTTCGTCGGCCCCACGACCCTGACGGCGACGACGCCTCCCCACGCGGGCGGATCCGTCGACGTAGCGGTCGCCAATCCCTCGGGCGGCACGGGCACGCTCGCGCAGGGATACACGTACACCGCGTTCCTGGCGACACCCTGCGTCGCGGGCGGATCGACTCTCTGCCTGAACGCCAGTCGGTTCAAGGCGGAGGTGCAGTGGCACGTGCCGGCGACCGGGGCGAGGGGAACCGCGGCGGCCGTCCCCCTGACGGGCGACACCGGGTACTTCTGGTTCTTCAGCGCCAACAACATCGAGCTCGTCGTCAAGGTCGTGGACGGCCGGCCGGTGAACGCGAAATTCTGGGTCTTCTACGGCGCGCTGTCGAACGTCGAGTACACCGTCACGATCACCGACACCCAGACCGGCATCGTGAAGGTTTACTCGAATCCCAACGGTCAGCTCTCGAGCGTGGCGGACACCTCGGCGTTCTGACCCGCCCGCCTCCGGGCGCTCTCATTCGCACGCTCCGGCAACCCGGCGGCCCGGAGGCGTGTTCCATGGCCCATGGCCGAATATCGCGTCATCGCCCTGCCCCTCGAGACCGCGCAACGCGTGCGCCGCACGCGTCAGTCGCCCGGCTACGGACATCCCGTCCACGCAGAGGTGGCCACCGGCTATGGCCCCTGCCGCCTCTGTCTTCGGGATTTCGAGGCGGGAGTGGATCGCCGGTTGCTGTTCACTTTCGACCCCTTCTTCGGGATCGATCCGTTCCCGCTCCCGGGTCCCGTCTTCATCCACGAGTCGGACTGCGTGCCCTATCCCCCCGACGGGGGATTCCCGAGCGATCTCCGCGCCCACCGGCTGACTCTGACCTCCTACGCTCGGGGGCGCCGGCCACTCGCCGAGGAGCACGTGACGGACGGGCCCGCGCTCGATGCCGCCATCACGCGTCTCCTCGGCGAGGAGAACGTCGACTCCATCCACGTCCGCGATACGGATGCGGGCTGCTACGACTTCCGCATCGAACGCCGCACCTGACGTCAGGAGAGCGGAGATCCCGCCTTCGATCCTCCTCCGGGGGCTCCACGAGAATCTCCGCCGCGTCCCGGCACTCCTACGCCTGGTTGGCCGCCCGCTCCAGGCCCGCGATGTCGATCTTCTTCATTTGAAGCATGGCGTCCATGGCCCGTTTCGCCTTGGCGCGATCCTTGTCACCCAGCAGCCGGCCGAGAGCCGACGGAATCACCTGCCAGGACAGGCCGAACTTGTTTTTCAACCAGCCGCCTTGGTCTTCCGCACCGCCCTCGGAGAGCCTCGCCCAGAGATCGTCCACTTCCTGCTGCGTCTCGCAGTTGACGGTCAGCGCTGTCACCATGCCTCGCCCGACGCCAGTCGGGCGAGGATCGACCGCCGCGTGGGATCCGCAAGAGCTGCGAACGTCGCGTCGAGTCGGTCCGCGGCGGGCTGCCTAAAAGAATGCATAACCGTTAGGTCCTTTGAGACGAGACTCTGCCGTCTAGTCGCACCCACCGCACGGGAGGAGGCGTCGAGAAACTAGGCCCGGCGGCGGCGGCCCGTCGGTTCGGGGCCCGGCGACACCGGCCGAAGTCCGCTTGGCGCTATCGGAATGAAGTGATTGCGGTTCTTGAGGCTGAAGATCGTGTGCCGGCTGCGACGGTTATGCCAGTAGGTCCGGACCTTGTTGATCCGCGCGAGAAGGGAGGTCGGAAGGGTTCGCCGAAGGACATTCTTGACGCCGCTTGGCAGGCGCTCCTCGCGCACACCGGCATTGCTCCACGAACGAGCGTAGTCGCTCTGGATCGGGAATCGCTCGAAGGGCTCTCCTCGATGTTCTATCTTCTTCGCCCGAATGAGCAACCCGAGGGGGAGTTCGTTTGTCACCATGACGCGCCGGCGTACCACGTCCGGATCCACGACGCTGTACCACGGCTGAAGCGACCCGAACTCCGCGCCGATGAAGCGGTATTCCACTGCGGTCATCTGCTCGATTTCGAACCCGGTTTCATGAGAGAACGACCGGTAAAACAGCTCGGGGCTGAATTGGTAGAAACCATGGCCCATGAAATTGTTTCCGTTCGTGAACACGAACAGCCGTCCTCCGACCCGGACCATGCGCATGCAATTTGCCAGCGCGACGGGAAAGTTGAAGACGTGCTCGAGTGTTCCCGAATCGATGACCGCGTCGAAGGACTTGTCCCGCTCTTCGGGGACTCGCAGGTTGAGGTCATGGAGAACGGTTGCCCCTTCGAAGGCCGAGGCGTCCATTGATTCGAGAGTCGAAGCTCCCAGAAACTTGGAAAAGAAATCATCGCTGTAGGCGTTCGGGACGAGCAGTTCCCAGGGCACCGCCACGGCCAGGTCCCCTGCAAATTCACTCAATTGCTTTGCGGTGAGGTAAGACCGCTGATGCCCGAGCGTCAGAGTGCGCTCGAAGCTGACCCCGTCGAGCGCTGCGTCGCAGAGCACCCGCGCGTCCTCGTAGGTGATCCCCATCCGTGACCTCCTTCCTCTGCACATAGGCCTGCGGTTGGATTCGAGAACCAACCGGTTGAAATGTGCCGGCCCCGTTACGAGAACTTTCTCCGGAGTGGCTGACGGCGCCTCGGTCTTTTTTGCGCGACCTGGAAGGGGTCAACCTCCGCAGCCCTGACGAACCGGTCTCGGCAGTGTTACACAACCTGCGTCGACGCCAACACCCCGATCGAAACGGCGTCCCCCCCCCGGATATTCGGACGGCTGGTGCATAGCACGGAAAGTTGTCTAGGAGTACTTGCCCTCAATAAAGCAAGTCGCGCGCCATCGCGGCGCGCAATTCCTTCGGGTCGCAGAGCCGGAAGACGTTGCGGGCGTCTACGCCGTCGTCAGGGCGGTGGTGAGGTTACGGAGTCTTCAAATACGCTCGGAGCGCTTTGAGAACGAGCTCCGGCGTTGCGATCTTTTCCTTCGCTGCACGGTCTCGAGCCTGACTCCACGTCTCCGTCTCGCCTTCGCTCTGCTGGACACCGCACCGGCTCCGCAGGAGGCCGCGCCCCGCATCGCTGTCCGCCCCCATCCACACCGCTCCGGTCACCACCGCGCACTTGACGATGAGGCGGTTCATCCGCGCCCAGCGCATGAATGTCGGGAGGAGGCTCTTCGAGGGAGGAACCCCGGCCATCTTCACGATGTCAGTCGAGGTGAAAGGCCGATCGCGCCGCACGAGATCCTGGATCGCCTTGTGGGCGGCGCGTTGCCACTGAGTCTCTTCGTCGTAAGCGAAATTTGTAGCCATGTGGACTTCCCGTAACGGATGCCGAGTGGGCCGCAGGCGAGGTGGAATCTCAATAGGATCATATTCCTCTGCCAAAGAGCCGACAGGCACTGCGCGACAGAGTACGTTGCCGTACAAACGACGGTCATGCCATCCCCTCGGGGGGCCCGTTCGCGGGGCGTTGACGGTTCCGCTTCGAGCTCTCGGGCTCAGGTGCGAGGCGATGCCGGGCGCCTTTCGTCCTGCCGTCAGTCGATCCGGAGAACGGCCCAGACACTTCCGATCACGAGTCCGGACTTTCCTCGGAGAGAGACCTCCCGCCAGTTTCCCGGCCCGGACTCGCTGACGTCAGCGCGGACTCCGCCCCCTCGCGAATCTTCCGGAGACTCCCGGCGGCAAAGTTCCGTTGCGGAAGGTCGAAGACGGCGAGCTCACAATCCCGCTCGAAGAAGCGAACCCTCTCTTCCTCCACGGCGACTTCGACAGCCAGGTCGGGAAGAGTCTCGCTCACCCTCGCCACACACTGCCGCTAAGCAGGAATTTGCCAACCGACGCAAGGGCCCGATGCCGGACCTCCGTTCATAAATGCCAGCCGTGTCCGGACACGGCGAGTAGAGTGTCCTCAAGGAGGGCGGATGGTGGCGGCCCCACAGGATCCGTCTTCTCCGGTAAGAGACCCCAGAGCGCCGGATGATGCCAGCAGAGCTCATAGGTCGTGCTGTCACGGTGCTCGCGAATGCCACCCCGGAGCTTCCTCACCTCGGCGATGAGCTGCGCACGTGACATCGGTTCCAGGTCGTCGTCGTCCATCATGATCTCGCTGATCCTTGCCCGGTAGGCGTCCGTTGCAGCGAGATGCTTGGACGCGAGGGGACGCGGCCCATTCGTTTTGGATCACGCTCTGCCAAGACCAGGCGCAGCTGTTGCAAAAAGGGAATCAACGTCTCCGACTCCACTCCGCGCCGGTAGATGACAGCCGTTTCATGGAAGATGCCGGGTTCCGTGGTCTGCCTGAGAACAAACCCGCGCGTACGTGCCCGGTCGCCGTCAGGAATCACAAGCGCGATGATCAGGCCCGCCGCGACCATCCCGAGGATGGTTCGGGCGGGCGGAAGGTCACCTTCGACGTCGAGGGGCGGGCCGAAACCAGCGTTGCGAAAGACATTGAGCAGGTGGTCGTAGCACCCGGGGGAGAAGTGCCTCGGCCAGAGACTGTACGGTTCGTCGACCAGGTCCTCGAGCCGCACAGTGCGCCGCCGAGCGAAACGGTGGCCCGTCGGGAGGGCGACCATCATTCTCTCGCGACCGGTGATTTCCGTCGTCAAGCCTTGAGAGAGTGTCGGAAAACAGCAGAACCCGATGTCGATTTCTCCGGCGTGGAGCGCGGCGACTTGAGCTTCTTCGCTTAAGTTGTGAAACAGAATTTTCACGTCTGGAGCACGTTCGACGAAGCGCCGGCGCGTCTTGCTAATCAGATCCCAATCCGACGTCACCGAGATTCCCAGCACGATCTTCCGCGAATCGCCCCGGGCAGTCTCTCGCGCGACCGCCCCCGCTTGCTCCGCCGACGCGAGAATGCCCTGCGCTACCTCCAGGAAGCGCCGACCGGCGGGGGTCAGCTGCACGCGCGGCCGCGTGCGGACCAGGAGCGAGACCTTGAGCTCTCTTTCCAGAATCTTGATCTGCTGGCTGACAGACGGCTGCGACGTGTTTAGCCGAGCAGCGGCACGACCGAAGTGTGTTTCTTCGGCGACAGCTACGAAATAGCGTAGATGACGAAGTTCCAATCGGTTCGACCCCTTTCTGGCAATCCTACGCCTGACAGCACAGCAGACCACAATCTCGCCCATGCATCGACTGGTGATCCGGCGATAACTTCGAAGTATCACGAGGATTACAAGAAACGATTGGCGACGCGCCGTCGGCCGCGCCATGATTAACCGTTCCCTTCGGTGGAGAGCTCGTGGTCAGGATCTGGACCAGATGATCTTCAATGACGACAGCAAAAAAGAAGATGGTTCGACTCCCGACACGGCCTCGGAACTGGTCGTCGGATTCGGACGCCTCGACGGATCCCAGTCGACTGCGTGCGTCGCTCCCGAATCGTTCCCTTGTGGCGACCTTCTTGCACTGTGTCGTCCGTGTCTGAGCGCGAGCAGCCATCCAACCGGGAAATCTCCGACCGCGCGCTGGCGCTTTTCGTACGAGTCATTCCCCCGGCACTCTCCTTCCGCCTTAGCGCCTCAGAACATGACCGGTTAACGCTTCTTCTCAGCGCGGCGAGGGCCGAGATCGAGCGGCGGAGTGCGCCTTCCGCGCACTCTCCTGCCGCCTCCGGGGTCGGTGGAGCGTATGCTGGTGGAATGCTGAACGAGTTCCTCATCGCCAACCGGGCCGAGCTGATCGAGCGATGCACGCTGAAGGTCGCGCAGCGGCCCGAGCCCAAGGTGACCGAAGGCGAACTGCGACATGGGATTCCCCTTTTCCTCGATCAGCTCATCAAGACTCTCCAGATGGAGCAGACGACGGATCCGATGCGAAGCCGTGAGGTCTCCGGTCCCTCCGACGGTGGGAAGGCGGAGTCCACCCGATCCGAGATTGGCGAGACGGCGGTGCTTCACGGCCGAGAGTTACAACAACATGGGTTCACGGTCGAGCAGGTCGTTCACGACTATGGCGATCTCTGTCAAGCGATTACGGATCTGGCCTTCGAACACGACGCGCCGATCTCGATCGACGAGTTTCGAACCTTGAACCGCTGTCTCGACAACGGGGTCGCCGTTGCCGTCACCGAGTTCAATTCCCGGCGCGATTCTGCTGTTGCAGACACGCAGACCAGCGCTCTGAATGAACGGTTGGGGTTTTTTGCCCACGAGCTGCGCAACCGCCTCTCGACGGCCAATCTCGCGCTCGCCGCCATCAAATCTGGCAAGGTTGGGCTGGCCGGCGCGACGGGAGCTATGTTGGACCGGAGCCTCGTGGCGCTATCCAATCTCATCGACCGCACCTTGACCGAGGTTCGACTGGCAGCCGGAGAGCCCGCGCAGCGGCGGCTATTCTCCCTCGCCGACTTCATCGCCGAAGTGAAGCTTTCCGCGTCGCTGGAGGCGCAGGTCAAGGAATGCGTGCTGACGGTCTCAGATGTTGCGCCGGAACTTGCCGTCGATGCCGACCGGGACCTCCTTTTCGCGGCGGTGGGAAACCTGTTGCAGAACGCATGCAAATTTACGCGCCCACATAGCGAAGTGATTTTGAAAGCCTACGCCGTCGGCGACCGCACGCGAATCGATGTCGAGGACCATTGTGGCGGCCTGCCGCCGGGCAACTCGGAGGAAATGTTTCTGCCGTTCAAACGCGGCAGCGCGAACGACACCGGACTCGGACTCGGGCTATCCATCTCTCGAAACAGCGTCGAGGCGAACAATGGAATTCTGACCGTCAGAGACGTACCCGGCTCAGGGTGCGTTTTCACCATCGATCTGCCTCATCATGAGCTGCAGAAACCCTCTTTGCTCTCCACGACGGTGGCCGACTAGCCTCCGGCGACTTGTCGCCGGCTACTCGGTTAAGCTCAACTCTCCCTGGCTGGCATCAGCGAGCGACGGCATACCGCGCCGCTGCGCACGATCCAGGAGCTCCTCGGCCACGCCGACCTTCGCATGACGATCCGCTACGCGCACCTCTCGACGGCGCATTTGAGAGACGCCGTGGAGCTCGTCGAGAACTGAGGGAAACTCGAACGGGCTGCGCGTGGGCTGCGCGTCGGAAGAAAACGCCGCGGCTCAGAACAGCGTTAACCCGTTAGAAGGATAGTGGCGGCCTCAACGGGATTCGAACCCGTGCATCGGCCCCCCGGAGGCACGGGGGCCGCATCGGCCCCCCGCTCATGGATGCCAGCCGTGTCCGACACGGCGTGTAGAC
>JBBQNC010000087.1:0-11654 GCA_038329555.1 Thermoanaerobaculia bacterium | reverse complement strand
TCGCGGCCGGGGGCGTCGCCGGGCGTCTTGTTGATGTCCAGGAGGATCGCACGGCCGTCGTGGATCACGTAGTCGAACTTTCCGTAGTCGAACTTGAGCCTCGTGCGCATCGCGACGATGTCGGGATGCGGCTCGACAGTCTCGCGCGCGCTCCGGCTGTCGGTCTTGACGACCGGGTGCGGGGACGCGATCCGCATGCAGGTCTCGCGGTCCCCGAGGAACTGATAGGTCCGCACGGCGTAGAGGCCGTCCGCCATTTCGGGAAGGAACTTCTCGACGACGAGGTCCTTCGATTCGAAGACCTCGGGGGGCACAGCGCTCGGAGTGTCGTACACGCGGTATTCCGTCGGGGAGCCGAAGTGGAGGGGCCGGCGGAGCTTCCGAGGCACCTCGGAGCGACGCAGCAGTCTTCTCAGGCGAAGGGCGAGTCCCGTCGGCCGCCCGCCCGACGCCAGCAGCCGTTCGGGAAGGCCCGCGTAGTTCAGGTCGGACTTGACAATCACCGGGCCGACGTACGAGTCGTCCGGCTGGACGAGGTTCCGGCTGAAGGTGGACTTGCGGATGTCCCGGATGCCGCCGTTCAGCACGATCGGGTACCGGGCGGCGAACTCGATGTACTCGTCGGGAACTACAGAGAGGTCGACGTGGAGGATGGCCAGGTCGGCCGGGACGAAACTCTGGA
This sequence comes from Thermoanaerobaculia bacterium, assembly GCA_038329555.1. Taxonomy (GTDB): domain Bacteria; phylum Acidobacteriota; class Thermoanaerobaculia; order UBA5066; family Gp7-AA6; genus JALYUA01. The sequence continues at coordinate 10,972 of JBBQNC010000087.1, read as the reverse complement.
CGCCGAAGACGGCCTTGACCGCATGGCCGGCCTCCCGCCAGTACCGGGCGAAAGGATGGATCGTGTAGGTGTCGTGCCGCGGCGATCCCGGGCGCGCGTCGCGCTCGTGGAAGAGGAGGGCGATGGTCTTCTTCACGCTGGGGTCAGGTCTTTAACATACACTAAGGAGTCTGCCGCCGGGGGAGGGCCGCCCCTCACGGCACGTCGGCCGAGCCGCGCTTGGCCTCCCGCGGTGCAAGCCTCCTCCCTCGCGACTTCGGGAGACTACTCGCGCCGCGACCGGAGCAGGCACGACCGGGGCAGGCGCCCCTCACCCTGGCCCTCTCCCGCCGGGAGAGGGGATTCGCCTGAGGCCCGTCAAGGGGAACTCGTCAGGAGGCGTAGACGAGCGTCGCGGGCGAGTCCGTCGGCTCGAAGGAGACCCTCTCGAACCCGGCCTCGGACAGCCACTTCTGGTAGTCGGCGCGGCGCCAGGTGGAGCCTTCTTTCGAGTGGAGGAGCATCTCGTTGCGGAAGAGGAGCGCGAAGGGCGGGCCCGAGCGGTCGTCGGCCACGACGAAGTCGGAGATCACGAGAGTCCCGCCGGGCTTCAGGGCCTTGCGGAGCTTCCGGAAGATGGCGACGTTCGAGGACGGGGACTCCTGGTGGGCGATGTGGGAGTACACGGCGACGTCGTGCTCCGACGTTCCGAAATCCACCTCGTGGAAATCGCCGTCCACGGTGCGGAAGCGGTCCGCGGCGCCCGCACGGCCGACGAAGTCGCGGGCGAGCCGGTTGACGTTCGCCCAGTCGATCTGCGTCGCGCGCGCCTCGCGGTTCATTACGAGCCAGACCGCGGAGTAGATGCCCGAGCCGCCGCCGACGTCGAGGATCGAAATCGGTCCCGCCTGCGCGATCTTGAGACGCGCGGCCGCCGCGTGGATGACGGGCATCGATAGGCCGGCGATGGCGGGCACGAGCTGTTCCCAGAGGGGGTTCTCGGCGACGCCCGTCATCTCTCTCGGCTGGCCCGTTTTCACGACCTCGGGCAGGTGGGTCCACTCGGGAAACGCCGCGTAGTGAAAGCGGGGAAACGCGCCGAAGAAGGTCGGCCGCCCCTCGACGAGGAACGCCGCCGCGTCGGGCGCGTTCGCGTAGTGCCCGTCGGAGACCGTCAGGAACCCGAGGCCGGCGAGCCCGTCCAGCAGAGCGCCGGCCCCGCGCTGCGACAGCGAAGCCGTCTTAGCGATCGCCTCCACGGTGTTCACGCCTCCGTCGATCAGCGTGAAGACCGAGTAGGTGACGCCCGTCGCGAGCAGGGCGGCCGCCCATCCGCCGGTCGAGATCTGGATGATGCGGGCCGGCGTGGGGTTGGGGTCCGGGCTCGCTTTCGAATCGATCATGGCGACTCTCTCCTTCGTGGCGCCGTCCGTCCGAAACTGGGGTGAAGGGGTCGAAAAGAGCCGCCGGTCTCGGACGCGGCGGGCTTCAGGCGGATCCGAGGAGCCGAATCGCGCGTCGGGAACCCGACGGTTCAGGGATTCTGGATCCGCACCTCGGTCATCGCGCGGCGGCGGTCGGTCTGGCGGCGATCGGCCTGGCGGCGCTCGTCGGCGGGCGGGGGCGCGAGGACCGACTCGAGGTCGGCCAGCAGATCGTTCATCGGGTCCTGGATCGAGCCCAGCGTCCACGCCTCGAGCGCTTCCGTCGGCATCCCGACGACGGCATTCAGGGCGGCGGCGATGCGGCGGGCTTCCTCGACCGTGGCGACGGCGGCGACGGCCTCGCCCGTTCCGTCGAAGACCGCGCGGCCCACGGCGTACCAGGGCTTGATCGGCGTGGGGGCGCTCATATCGGATTCTGGCTCATCGTTGAACTTGAAGTCGAGGGCCTTCGCTTCCATGGTGCTCCTCCTCAATCGATCGAGGCGGGAACCCGGCGCCCGCGGGCTTTTGCGGGAGCGGCGGTGGGGTCGAGGGTGGCGACGACGCGGGACGGCGTCGGAGAAAGCGAGACGAAGTAGCGCAGCGAAGAAGGCTCGGTGGGCGGGGCGGGAATCAACCCCGCCCCCCGCGGGCCCCGCAGGCGCGGCGCATCACCAGCCGACCACCTCGGGCAGCGCGTCTTCGCGGTCGCGGCAGGGGTCGCACTGCACCGGATACGTGCGGGTCTTGCGGGGCGACCCGGCGATCGTCAGCGTCTCGCGGGCGTGGCACTCCGGGCACTCGAGCTCGAAGACGCCGACGGGCGCGCTGCGTTCTGTCTTCTTCCGCTTTTCCATTCGCCCACCTCTTCCCGGAGCGCCGGACGGGAACACCCGCCCGGCGGCCGACCCGAATCCCGTTCGACTGCTCAACTGCAGCCCGAAGTCGCTCCGCAGTTCATGCATTTGTAGCACGCCGCGCTTCTCACCATGATGCTGCCGCACTCGTGGCACGCCGGCGCGTCGGTGCTCGTCTCGAAGGTCACGAGCGAGTTCTCCGAGGGACCCTTGGCGCCCGGAGTGCTCCGCGCCGCGACGGTCTGCTCGGTCACGGGCGAGGGCGCCTGGCTCGGCGTGTCGCGCGAGATGACGCCGATCGCTTCCTTCTCCTTCTCGGTCAGGAACTTCGACCCCATCCACTTGAAGATGTAGTCGACGAGGCTCTTGGCGATCGGGATCTCCGGGTTCTTCGTGAAGCCCGCCGGCTCGAAGCGCATGTGCGTGAACTTGTTCACGAGCGCCTCGAGGGGCACGCCGTACTGGAGAGTCAGGGAGATCGCCGTGGCGAACGAGTCCATCAGGCCCGAGATCGTCGAGCCCTCCTTCGACATCCGCAGGAAGATCTCGCCAGGCTTGCCGTCGTCGAAGAGGCCGGCCGTCACGTAGCCCTCGTGGCCCGCGACGTTGAACTTGTGCGTGATCGAGCGGCGCTCGTCGGGCAACTTGCGGCGGAACGGCGCGCCGGCAGGCGCGACCGCCTTGCCGACGTACTCGAGCGCCGCGATGCCCTTCAGGATGTCCGCCTCGGTGCTGGACGACGAGGATGACCCCGGTCCCCGCTTCGCCGGCGTCCGGCTGTCGCTCTTGGACGCCCCCGTGTTCAGCGGCTGCGTCCGCTTGCACCCGTCGCGGTAGATCGCGATCGCCTTCAGACCCTGCTTCCAGCCTTCCATGTAGACCTTCGAGATCTCTTCGGACGTCGCGTCCGGGGGAAGGTTGACGGTCTTCGAGATCGCGCCGGAGAGGAACGGCTGCACCGCTCCCATCATGTTGACGTGGCCCATGTAGTGGATCGACCGCGTGCCGTTCAGCGCCCGGAACGCGCAGTCGAAGACCGGCAGGTGCTCGGGCTTGAAGTCCGGCGCGCCTTCGATCGTCCCCTTGGCGTCCACGAACGAGACGATCGTGTTGACCTCGTCATCCGAGTAGCCGAGGCGCCGGAGCGCCAGCGGCACCGTCTGGTTGACGATCTTGATCGTGCCGCCGCCGACGAGCTTCTTGTACTTGACCAGCGCGAGGTCCGGCTCGACACCCGTCGTGTCGCAATCCATCATGAAGCCGATCGTGCCGGTCGGCGCGAGCACGGTGACCTGGCCGTTGCGGAAGCCGTTGTGCTTGCCCCACTCGAGCGCCGAGTCCCACACGGCGCGCTGCGCCTTCAGGAGCTCGGACGGGACGCCGTGCTTCGTCGGCACCTTGTAGGCCGCGTCGCGGTGCATCTCGATGACGTTCAGGAACGCGTCCTTGTTCGGCTCGTAGCCGTCGAACGGCCCGAGCTGCGCCGCGATCCGCGAGGACTGCAGGTACGCCTCGCCGCACATCATCGACGTGATCGCCGCCGTGTAGGCGCGACCCTCGTCGGAGTCGTACGCGTGGCCCGTCGCCATGAGCAGCGCGCCGAGGTTCGCGTAGCCGAGACCGAGCGGCCGGAACCGGTGCGAGTTCTTCGCGATCGGCTCGGTCGGGTAGGAGCAGGAGTCGACGAGCATCTCCTGGGCGGTGATGACGATGTCGCACGCGTGCCGGAAGCTCTCGACGTCGAACGACGCGTCCTCGTTGAAGAACTTCATCAGGTTCAGCGACGCGAGGTTGCAGGCCGAGTCGTCGACGAACATGTACTCGCTGCACGGGTTCGACGCGTTGATCCGGTTCGTGTTCTTGACGGGGTTCCACTTGTTGATCGTGGTGTCGTACTGCATGCCGGGGTCGCCGCAGATCCACGCCGCGTCGGAGATCTTCGCCATGAGGTCCCGGGCGCGGTGCGTGCTGGCCGTACGGCCCGTCAGGACTTCCTTGGTGTGCCACTCGCCGTCGGTCTCGACCGCGCGCATGAACTCGTCGGTCACCCGGATGGAGTGGTTCGCGTTCTGGTAGAAGATCGAGCCGTACGCCTCGCCGTTGAACGAGCCGTCGTAGCCGGCGTCGATCAGCGCCCACGCCTTCTTCTCCTCGTTCGCCTTCGCCATGATGAAGTCTTCGATGTCGGGGTGGTCGATGTTGAGGATCACCATCTTCGCGGCGCGGCGCGTCTTGCCGCCCGACTTGATCGCGCCCGCGAAGGAGTCGAAGCCCTTCATGAAGGAGAGCGGGCCCGAGGCGGTGCCGCCGGCGGAGAGGCCTTCCTTGGAGCCGCGGATCGAGGAGAGGTTCGAGCCCGTGCCCGACCCGTACTTGAAGAGCATGCCTTCGGTCTTGGCGAGCGAGAGGATCGAGTCCATCGAGTCGCCGCAGCTGTTGATGAAGCACGCGGAGCCCTGCGGCTGCGGCTCGATCCCGACGTTGAACCATACCGGCGAATTGAAGGACGCGACCTGGTTGACCAGGATCGCCGTGAGCTCGTCGTTGAACGCGTCGCGGTCGGCGGACGTCTTGAAGTAGCCGCCCTTCTCTCCGTAGCCCGTGATCGTGTTCGCAACGCGGCCGATCAGCTGGCGGACGGAGGTCTCGCGCTCAGGGGAGCCCATGCGCCCGTGGAAGTACTTCTGGACGACGATGTTCGTGGCGGTCTGCGACCAGGTCTTCGGGACCTCCACGTTCTTCTGCTCGAAGATCACCTCGCCCTTTTCGGAGGTGATCGAGGCGGTGCGCAGCTCCCACTCGAGGGCATCGAACGGTGAGACGGAAGCGTCGGAATACACTCGGCGGATCGTCAAGCCCCGTAACCCTCGCGGAGGGATCGCAGCATCTTCACGACCGGGGATCTTGTCATTCGCTACCGCCCGGGTGTCTTTTTCCGTCGCGCTCATCCTTCACTCCCCCTTTTTCGCCCTTTTATCCCTCGATTTCGACGAGGGAAAATGCTCCCGCCTGAATCCCAAGGCCCCACCTGCCGTGCCGGATTTCCGACTGTTTTCGGTTGTTTCGCGGACAACGAATCGGTTGGAATTTAGAGTAAAACCGGGCTGAAGCCGAGTCAAGTAAAAACACTACATGTAGTGGTTTGCTTTGAAAATGGCGCTGGGAATGGTGGCATGGTGCTTGCTGTTGGTACGATCGTGAACAGAAAAACGGCCCTGAAGAGTCCTCTGAAAGTGCGCGAGAAATCGGTCTTCGAGGTGGACAACTCCCGCCTCGCGATCGGCGTGTTCTCGCGCCCCCTGCTCGACGCCGAGGCGAGGCGATTCCGGCAGGCCTGGCAGCACGATCCGATGCCCGGGTTCGCGGAATACGAGCTCGCTCCCGAGCGGATTTCCTTCGTCGCGCCGCCCGAGAATGTTCCCATCGCGTGGAAGGCGATCGACCGCCTGCTCGACGCGGCGGCGGAGACGGAAAGAGTCCGAAAAGCATCTTAAAAAACGACAATTCCGGCCCGCCTCCCGCAGGGAAGTCCTCTTGCGCCAGCATGGAGAGGAGGGTCGGCTCGCTCCTCCCCTCTCCACCGGCGACAGCGGGGGGAGAGGACGGGTGAGGGGGCAGGCGGGCTATGTCATGGAGGCTTCAAGAACCACTGATTCCCCCTCACCCCAACCCTCTCCCCCGATCGCGGGGGGAGAGGGGAACGAACCCGTTTGACGCGGCTTCCGCGTGGCACTGATAATGGACGGGAAGAAACGGCCGGGTCCCGGCGTTTCGTTATGGCTCACGGAAGGAGACCTCCATGTCCTCGTCCCCCGACAGCCCGCTGACTCCGATGACCGCCCCGGGCGGGTCGCAGCCGCTGCTGACTTTGACCGACGCGGCGATCGCGAAGGTCAAGTACTTCGCCGAGACGATGCCCGACTCGGTGAACAAGCCCCTGCGGGTCTTCGTCCAGGGAGGCGGTTGCTCCGGCTTCCAGTACGGGTTCACCTTCGACGAGAAGAAAGAGGACGACAACGTGCTCGAGCAGGGCGGGATCACCGTCGTGGTGGACCCCCAGAGCGCGATGTACCTGAAGGACGCGAAGGTCAACTACGTGGAAGACTTCCGCGGAGCCGGCTTCTCCGTCGAGAACCCCAACGCCTCCGGCGGCTGCGGGTGCGGCAAATCGTTCAACGCCTGATCTGCCTCGGCCTCGTTAACTGCTGATTCGCCCTGCGCAAGCGGGGCTTTTTTTTGCTCGGCGAAATCCGGGGCGGCCGCACCAGACGCAATCGCCTCTCCTCGAATCTCCCCAAGGAATCCCCTCTGCCCCGCACCCGGGGGAGAGGGTCAGGGCGGGGGGTCGCCCTCTCAATCGAGCCGCACCGCGGCTCGCCCCCCTCACCCCGCCCTCTCCCCCCGCTGTCGCGGGTGGATAGGAGGTATCCGGGGGCAGTTCGCACGCAGCGAGATCGCCATCGCGGACGTCAGGACGTCAGGACGTGAGCGAGCCGTCACTTGTTCGGACGGCGAGTCCACGTCCACTCCTCCGCCATCGGTTTCCCGCCGGTTTTGCCCTCGATGCGCGCGTGGAGCTCGCCGGTGGGTCCCAGCCAGTAGAGGATCCGCGTCGGGAGGTCGTGTTGCGGGTTCTCGAAAACGACGCGCCGCCCGCCGCTCTCGACCATCTTGAACGGCGTCGCCGGTTTCCCGCGCGGGCTGGCGAAATAGACGACGCCGCCCGGCGTGCTCTCGATGCGGAGGAACTCGAAGGACGTCGCGCGGCCTCCGGCGACGTCGCGATGCATGCCGAGCATCATTCCGCCCGCCGGCTCCATCCAGCGCTCCTCGTTCGTGACTCCCCGATCGTCGACGCCCGACCACTCTCCCGCCATCCAGGCGAGCGCGGCGACCGGGTCGCCGGAGGGCGGAGAGGGTTCGGCGCCGGGCTTTGCGGCGGCGAGGGCTCCCGACAGCGCGAATGCGGCGAGCGGGACGGCGAGAATCGAGCGGATCGGCATTCTTCCTCCTGGTTTCGACGTTGCGCGAGGGTATCCGCCCGCCCGTGGCGCCGTCTCGCCGCGAGAGGCCAGCGTCAGCGAGGCAGGCGGCTATTCGTCGTCATCATCGGGGATGACGGGCTCCGGCATCGCCGCGAGCGCCTCGAGCTGCGCGAGGTGGTTCCGGTCGTGGCCAGCTTGCATGCGGATGAGCATCTGCACGCTCTCCTCGCCGCGCTCCGGATGCATCCCGACGCGGGCGAGGTCCTCCGCGGTGAAGGTCCGGTAGTAGGAGAGGTTCCAGGCGCGCAGCGCGACCAGGGCCCGCACGGCGGCGCGCGACGCGAGCCGCGGGTACGGCTTCGCCCAGAGGTCCTGATCGAACGCCTGGACGACGTGACCGGGCGGCGACGTCACGATCTGCCGGATGCGGAAACCGGTCCCCTGCTCGACGTCCGCGAGATGGCCGAAGATCTGCCGCCCCGTCCACTTGCCGGGCGCCCACGGCTGGACCATGCGCCAGTCGCCGAGCTGTCCGTGGAGATCCACCAGCCGGCGCGGCGTCTGCTCGAGGACCGCGAAGAGATCGTCGCCCCCGAGGAGAGCGAGGAGCCCGTCGCGGTAGGCGTTCATGGAAAGCGAACGATAGCAGGACGGCGCGGCGGCTCGACGATGAGGCGATGCGCGACGATGAGGCGGCGCAGCGGCTGCGCGGCGCCCACTTTCCCCTCTCCCCCCGCTGTCGCGGGTGGAGAGGAGGTTGGCGGGCGATGCGCCTTCGTCCACGTCGCACAATCCCTTCCCGCCCAAAAGAAAACTCCGCGAGCCAGCCCTCACCCCATCTCCCGCCGGGAGAGGGGGAACGAGCGTTGCTCCTACAATGCGGGAGTGTCCGGAACGAAGAGAGGCGCGGCGTGGAAGTGGATCGCCGGCGCACTCTTCGTCGCCGCGCTCGTCGCTGCCGGCCGGCTCCTTCCGCTTCGAGAAGCCGTCCAGGGCTTCCAGATCTGGATCGCGGGGCTCGGCGCGCTCGGGATGCTCCTCTTCGCGGCGGTGTACGTCGCATCCGGACTGCTCCTCGGCCCGACGTGGCTCCAGGGGGGCTGACGTGGGGCGTCGCGGCGGGGCTCCCTCTCGTTTCCGCCGTCTCGACCGTGACGGCCGCACTCGCGTTTCTCATCGCGCGCCATTTTGCGCGCGCGCGCGTCGAGGCGTTCGCTCGGCGGAATGCGACCTTCGCCGCCATCGACCGCGCGGTCGCGCAGAAGGGGTGGCGGATCGTGTTCCTGCTGCGCCTCTCCCCCGTCGTGCCCTTCTCGGCTTCAAACTATCTTTACGGCGTGACCGCCGTCCCGTTCGGACCGTACGTTCTCGCGAGCTGGATCGGGATGCTCCCTGTGACGCTGCTGTACGTGTACCTCGGCGCGGCGGGCCGGGCGGCGATCGGCGGGACGCGCGCCCGCTCCGGCTGGGAGTGGGCGGCGCTCGCCGTGGGGCTCCTCGCGACCGCCGCCGTGACCGCCTGGGTGGCCGCGGTCGCGCGCCGGGAGCTCGGAAAGAGCCGGGTCGCCCCGTCGGGGGCAGCGTCGTGAAAAAGACGCCCCGGGGCGCGAGCATCGTCTCCCTCGTCCTCGCGGCGGTGGTGGCCTTGGCTCTCGCGTGCGGCCGCCGGGAGACGCCCTTCGTGTCGATCGAGGTTCCGGCCGGCATCGATCACACCCCCTGGACGCGACTCCTCCAGACCTACGTGGACGACCGCGGACTCGTCGACTACGTGCGGTGGAAGGCCTCCGAGCCGGACCGCCGGGCTCTCCGCGACTTCCTCGCTCAGTTCGCGCCGCCCGCCGGAGCGCACCCGGCGGAGAAGGCGCAGAAGGGCGCCGCGCTCGTCAACGCCTACAACGCCTTCACGATCTCGTGGATCCTCGACCACTATCCCGTCGAGAGCATCCAGAGTCTGCCGGCGTCGTTTCGGGGAGCGCGGCACCCGATCGGAGGGCAGAACGTATCGCTCGACCAGATCGAGCACCAGACGCTGCGGCCCGAGTTCGGCTTTCTGATGCACTCCGTCCTCGCCTGCGCGGCACGGAGCTGTCCGCCGCTCGCGCGCGAGGCGGTGCGGCCGGACCGATTCATCGATCAGACCTCGTACGCGATGCTTCGCTGGCTCTACCGTGAGGACCTGAACCACTTCGACGTCGCCGGGCGGCGGGCGGACATCTCCAGCCTCTTCGACTGGTACGGGGAGGACTTCGAGAAGGAGCACGGTGGCCTCCGCGGCGTTCTCTCAATGTACGCCCCCGACCCCGCCCGCCAGTACGTCCTGGACCCCGGAACGAAGATCAAGTACATGACCTGGGACTGGGGGCTGAACGACCAGGGAATCCATGGCCGCAAGTACGGCGGCATGCGGCTCTTCTGGGACCGGGTCAAGGCCCGCTTCGGAAAATAGCAGGCGGCTTAGTGAACAATAAAGACCTGACCCTCGTATTGGGGTCAGGTCTTTAACATACACTAAGGGGTCGCTCAGCCGGTGTGGCGGGCCTTTTTGGCCGCATCCAGGGTGGAGAGGGCGTCGGACTCGCGCTGCATGACGTTCTTGCCGTAGCCCTCGCGGGTAATGAACGTGAAGTCGACCTGCTGGTACGGGACGCCGGCGGGGAGCCGGTCCCGGCGGTACTGCCAGGTCTCCTTCAGATTGTTCGTCGTGTCGACGGAGCGTCCCTTGAAAACCGACTGGCTGCCCATCGAGTCCTCATTGACGGCCATCTTCCGCTGCGTCAGGTAGGTGGGCGGCCCGAGGAGCACGAAGACCATCCCGCGGTCCGTCAGGCTTCCCCGCGTCTCGTCCTGCCGGAGGGCGGCGTCCGCGAACGCGACGCGCCGCTCGAACTCTCGGCGGAACTCGTTCTCCGGCGTGTTCGGGTCGGGATCGCGCGAGGCCCAGAACTTCGTGACGAACTCCGACCGGCCCTGCACGTCGGACTCGGTCGACCATTCGTGCGCTTCCTCGGAGGTCATCAGGTGGCGGACGGGGCCCGCGCCCCACGCCGCGCCCTCCAGCCCGGCGGCGGGCGGATCGGGATGAAACTGCGCGTACTGCTCCGCCAGCGAGCCCGGCTTCGCCGACACCGGGGCGGCGATGCTCTTCTTCGCATCCTCGAACGCCGTGAACACCGCCTTCGGATACATGGACGGGTCGATCGACGCGTTCGGGGTGCCGACGAGAAAGGCGCGGAAGGTCGTGCGCGCGGCGTCGCCCCGTCCGAGCGCGGCCTCGCAGACACCGCGATAGAAGAGGAACGGCGGCCCCGCCATCTTCTGCTCCTCCTCGTTGCCCGCCCTGGCGAGCTCCGCCTCGACGCCGTCGATCGTCTTCAGGGCGTCGGCGTACGCGCCCGACTTCACCTGCTGCTTCGCTTTCATGAAGCCCTGCCGCGTTTCCTCGGAAGCGGTGAGCGTCGCGCCGGCGAGCGCCGCGAGGAGCGCGGCGGCGATGGCGATGCGTTTCATGGATCACCCCCTGGAAAGCGCCAATTCTATTTCTCGCGCGGGCGATCCGGTACGGCTACGATGCGGGCTTGGCCACTCTGCCGAACGTGTCCGCGAAGGCCCCGGCGAGGCCGGATCGGGAAAGCGGCGCCGAGACCCTGGCCCGGGACCTGCGCCTCGCGGTCCGGGGGGAGGTCCGTTTCGACACAGGCAGCCGCGCGATGTACGCGACCGACGC